>NZ_CP023564.1:2710650-3021301 GCF_002407065.1 Brachybacterium ginsengisoli | reverse complement strand
GGAGGGCGAGGGCCTGGAACTCGGACTGCGATCCGGCGCCGATCAGCGCGAGGGTGCGGGAGTCCGGCCGGGCCAGCGCCCGCGCGGCCATCGCGGAGGCGGCCGCGGTGCGCAGCGCGGTCAGCAGGGTCATCTCGGCGAGGAAGACCGGGTACCCGTTGTCGACGTCGGCGAGCACGCCGAAGGCGGTGACGGTCTGGAATCCGCGCGAGGGGTTCGAGGGGTGGCCGTTGACGTACTTGAAGGAGTAGAGCTCGCCGTCGGAGGTGGGCATCAGCTCGATCACCCCGAGCGGCGTGTGGCTCGCGATGCGGGGGACCTTGTCGAACTCCTCCCAGCGCCGGAAGTCCTCCTCGAGGTACTCGGTCATGCGCACCAGGATCTTCTCGGCGCCGTCGCGCCGGATCCACCGGGCCATGTTCGCCACATCGAGCAGCTGGGTCATCGTCCGGCCTCCGTTCGTGAGGGCCGACGGGGCGGCGTCGGCGCCGATGCGTTCAGCCTAGATTTCGCAGATGGCAGGCGGAATGGCGGAGATGCGGAACTTCTGCGAAGCGCCTTCGCAGTCTGCCCAGCGCGGCTTAGCATGATGCGCATGGATCGTCTCTCGGAGCTCGACGAACGGCTGCTGGCCGCCCTGCGCAACGACGGGAGGGCGCCGATCGCGGCCCTCGCCACCCGGCTCGGGGTCTCCCGCGCCACCGTCACCAGCCGGATCGAGAAGCTCACCGCGGCCGGCGTCATCGTGGGCTTCACGGTGCGGGTGCGGGACTACGCCGAGGCCTCGACCGTGCGCGCCACCTCGTTCATCGAGGTCGAGGGTCGCAGCACCGACCGGGTGATCGGGCATCTGCGCGGCTTCCCCGAGATCCAGTCCCTGCACACCACCAACGGCGGCTGGGACCTGGTCGCGGAGATCGCCTGCTCCGACCTGCCCGCCTTCGACGACGTGCTGCGCCGCATCCGCTCGATCGACGGCGTGGTCAACAGCGAGACCAGCCTCCTGCTCAGCTCGGTGCTGCGATGAGCGGGGCGCGTCGCCGCAGCGCCGCCGTGGTGATCGAGGACGGTCGGCTCCTGGTCATCGGCCGACGGAAGGACGGGCGGGAGTACGCGGTGCTGCCGGGCGGCGGCATCGAGGACGGCGAGACGGAGCGCGAGGCCTGCCTCCGGGAGCTCCGGGAGGAGACGGGGCTCGAGGGGGTCGTCGTCGAGGAGCTTGTCACGCTCTCACCCGGCGCGGACTCGGCGACCTACTTCAGGGTGCGGGCGCAGGTCGAGGACCTCGTGCTCGGCGGTCCGGAGCTCGACCGCTCGAGCGACGCGAACGTGTACTCGCCGCAGTGGGTCCCCGTCGAGGACGTCGAGGGGATCGGCCTGGTGCCCGAGTCCGCGCGCGCGGCGGTCCGGAATGCCACAGGCCGCAGGACCACGATCATCCTGGCCCGCCACGGCGAGGCCGCCTACCCCGAGGGAGAGGACGGCGGCGTCCTCACCGAGGCCGGACTCGAGCAGGCCCGCGCCCTCGCGGAGCGGATGAGCGATCGCGGCGTCGACGCCGTCGTCAGCTCGGAGCTGTCCCGTGCGCGGCAGACCGCGGGGATCGTGGCCGAGCGCGTGGGGCGTGAGGTCCAGGTCCTGCCCGGGCTGCACGAGTACCGCAGCGGCGACGAGCCCTACAGCATCCCGGCCCTCGGCGCCGCGCTGATGGCGTGGCTGGCCGGTGACCTCGAGGCGCGAATGCTCGGTGGGGAGAGCGGCGCAGAGATCGTGCGGCGGGTCCTCCCGGTCCTCGAGGACCTCGCCCGACGGCACGAGGGCGGGACCGTGGTGGTCCTCATGCACGGCGGCGCGATCCTCGCGACGCTGGGGAGCATCGCGCCCGGACGCACCGGACTGCCGACCGGCGGTGACCCGTACCGGCTCGAGACCGACCTCGCCGGAGGCTCCGACGTCACGCTCGAGCACGCCTCGGGGACCTGGAGCCTGCCGCCACGATGATCCCCGCCGGACCGCCCGCCGAGGCGCGGTTCTGAACCACAATCTGGATCAGAACCGCCCCTCGGCGGGGGACGGGAGAGCGGGGGTGGGGGAGCGGGGGAGCAGGTGGGGGAGCGGGGAGGCTCAGCCAGGTCAGCCCGCGACCGTCACGATCACAGCGGTCACCGCATAGCCGGTCAGGACGGTGCACAGCAGCCACTCACGGGCGCTGCCCGTGTCGCCCAGCACCGGCAGGGCGATGTCGCCGCTCCGCTGCCACAGCGGTGAGGCGAGACGCTTCGGGGGCTTCGCCACGAGCGGCCAGGTGGGGAAGGGGATCCCGTCCGTCGTCAGCAGGTCGCCGATCAGATGGGTCAGCGCCCCCACCGCCACGGCGGCGGGGAGCCAGAAGGAGGTGTCCGGCGCGACGACGGCCACCAGCAGCCCCGCTCCGAGACCCACCGCCCAGGGCAGCACGAGCCCGTCGACCATCTTCAGCGCCCGGGTCCCTAGCGCGCACAGGATGGTGACCAGGAGCGCCGCGCCCGCCTCGATCCGCCCCAGCACGGGCACCTCGACCTGCCAGTCGAGCCCGTTCACGAACGCCGCGAGCACGGTGAAGACCGCGACGGCCAGCAGCGTGTGCGTCGCCCCGCGATGCCCGGCCGCCCGGCTCACCGCCCGGGTGAGCACTGTGGTCAGCCCGCCGCCGGAGCGGGAGATGGTCGCGCCGGGATGGTCGACGTCCGGCAGCAGGGCCGCGCCGGTGGCGACCACGGCGCCCGCGAGCGCCTGCCCCGGTGTCAGGTCCCAGAGGCCCAGCCCGCTCACGTGGCCCAGCACGGGTGCGGAGCCCACCAGGGCCATCCAGGCGGCGGTGCCGCTGATCGCGTGATGTCCGCCCATCATGGGCATCGCCCTCCTCGACAAAGACCGAGAGGAACAGTACCGGCGGGTCACGACAGGTCAGCGCGTCACGGCCTCCAGCAGCTCCAACACGTGGCGGTAGCTCTTCCCGGTCGCGGCCTGCATGCCCAGCTCGCAGGTGCGGTTCGCCGAGACGTACCAGTCGGTCTCGCGGCGAGCCACCTCCGCGGCCTCGGCGCGGGTCGCCGACTGCGTGAGCTCCGGATGCAGCATGCCGCGGTCGCCCGCGTAGCCGCAGCAGCCCCACTCCACGGGCACCACGACCTCGTCGGCGCAGGCCTCGGCGATCGCCACCAGATCCGCGGTCGCGCCCAGGTGCGTGGTCGAGCAGGTGGGGTGCACGGTGACGGAGCCGGTGCGCTCGCCGATCTCGAGCCGCTCCAGCAGCTGCCCGCGCACGAAGCTGATCGCATCGACCACCTCGACGCCGCTGCCCTCCATCGCCCCGGCGATCCCCTCGGTGCAGCTGGAGGCGTCGACCACCACCGGCAGCTCTCCGCCCCGGCTCGCCGCGAGCAGCGCCGTGCGCACCCGCTCCCGCATCTGCTCCTTCGCCGCGGTCATGCCCTTGGAGGAGAAGGGAGTGCCGCAGCACAGCGAGGCGGCGTCGTCGGGCACGGCGAGGCGCACCCCGGCGCGCTGAGCGAGGAGGTCGAGCGCCGCGGGGACTCCGGCGCTCGACGACCCGCACGCGCAGTCACCGCCGCAGCCGCCCGTCCCGCGCGGCTCCTCCGCGGCCCCGAACATCGTGTGCACGCAGGCCGGGAGGTACACGGCCGCGACGTCGGCCGAGGCCCGCCCGCGCCCGCCGGCCCGCCGCACGGAGCCGCCCCGACGCGGCAGCTCGTCCCGATACTGCGGCACCACATCGGCGCCCAGCACCGCGCGGCCCACCTCGGTCGCGAGCCGCGGCAGCACCGCCGGCATCGCCCCGGCGACGCCCATCGCGGCCGACGCCCCTCGGGTGAGCAGGTCCCAGCTCCCGGCCGCCGCGCCCCAGGCGGTCGCCGCGGCGGGGGCGGCGTCCTCGGCGCGCAGGCGCCGCACCAGGTCGCCGGTGTTGATGCCGACGGGGCAGGCCGTCAGGCACATGCCGTCCACCGCGCAGGTCTGCAGGCCCTGGTAGTCGTAGGCCTCCCGGATCGCGGCGGCGGTGGCGAGGTCCCCGCGCCGCTCGGCGTGCTCGGCGTCGCGGCGCAGCACGATCCGCTGGCGCGGGGTGAGGGTGAGGTCCTTCGAGGGGCACACCGGCTCGCAGTAGCCGCACTCCACGCAGCGGTCGGCCTCCTCCTCGATCTCCACCACCGGCTTGAGGTCCCTCATGTGTGCGGAGGGGTCCCCGGTGAGCACCACGCCGGGGTTCAGGATCCCGGCCGGGTCCACGAGCACCTTCAGCTCCCGCATCACGCCGTACAGCTCGGGCCCGTACTGCCGCTCGACGAAGGGGGCCATCACCCGCCCGGTGCCGTGCTCGGCCTTGAGGTTCCCGCCGTGGTCGAGCACCAGCTCGACCATCTCCTCGGTGAAGGCCTCGAGCCGGTCGCCGCTCTCGCCGAGCCGCTCGTTGAGGAGGAAGTGGATGTTGCCGTCCTTCGCGTGCCCGAAGATCACCGACTCGTCGTAGGCATGGCGGTCGAAGAGCTCCTGCAGGCCGCGGCAGGTCGCCTCGAGCTCCGGCACCGGCACCGCCACGTCCTCCAGCAGCGCCGTGGATCCCGCCGGTCGCGCCCCGGCGACCGCGGCGTAGAGCCCCTTGCGGGTGGTCCACAGGGCCGCCCGTCGAGCGGCGTCGGTGGTCATCGAGAAGGGCGCGGCGAGGCCGAGCGAGCCGGCGAGGGCCCCCGCCTCCGCGGCGAGGGCCTCGAGCGCCGCCGGCTCGTCGGCCCGGTGCTCGACCAGCAGTGCGGCATGGTCCTCCACCTCGAGCCCGCGGATCTCCTGCGGAGCGCCCGCCAGCCCCTGCGCGACCACCAGCGACCGCGCGTCCATCAGCTCCGCGGTCGCGAACCCGGCGCCCACCACCTCGGGCAGCGCCGCGGTGGCGGCCGCGAGCGAGGGCAGCACCAGCAGCCCGGTGGTGATGTGCCGCTGGATCGGCACGGTGCGGAACACGGCGGAGGAGACGAAGGCGAGCGTCCCCTCGGAGCCGACGACCAGGTGGGCGAGCACCTCCGCCGGGGTCTCGAAGTCCAGCAGGGCGTTGATCCCGTAGCCCATGGTGTTCTTCAGCGCGAAGCGCTCCCGGATCACGCGCGTCGCCGCCGCATCGTCCCGCACGCGCCGCATCAGTCGCAGCAGCCCCTCGTGCAGCTCCGGCTCGTCGCGCCGCAGGCGCGCGTCGGCCCCCTCGAGACCGGTGTCCACGACGGTGCCCGAGGGCAGCACGAAGCGCAGCGACTCGAGGGTGCGGTACGAGTTCTCCTGGATCCCCGCCGCCATGCCCGAGGAGTTGTTCGCGATCACGCCGCCGATCGTGCAGGCGCTCTCGCTCGCCGGGTCCGGGCCCAGCCGGCGCATGTGGCGCAGCAGGTGGGCGTTGACCTGGCGCAGCGTCGTGCCGGGCCCTACCCGCACCCGTTCGCCGCCGTCGAGCACCTCGACCTCGCGGAAGTGGCGGCGCACGTCGGCGAGCACCGAGTCGGACTGCGCCTGGCCGGACAGGCTCGTGCCCCCGGAGCGGAAGGTCAGCGGCCGACGCGCCCGCGTCGCCTCCCGCAGCATCGCGACGACCTGCGCCTCGTCCTCGGGGGCGGTGACCGCCTCCGGCAGCAGCAGGTAGTGGGAGGCGTCGTGCGCCAGGGCGTGGCGGGCGACGACATCGGTGTCCAGCGGCGGTGCGACGGTCATGACCTCACGGTATCCCCCAGGGCGCGGGCCGTGACGGCCTGTACCGTCAGGTGCGTGAGCTCCGCACCGACCTCCCTGTCCCTGTACCTGGACCGCCTGACCATCGCGCTCTCCGGGGCGACGACGATCGCCGATCCGGACGCGGTCCAGCCCGATCGCGGGATCGTCGGCGGCGCCGACGTCGACGGCGACATCCCCGAGCTCTCCTTCCTCTCCGGCGCGCAGGAGGACCACCTCGGGGTGGCCGTCTGCACCGTCGACGGCGAGATCACCTCCTCCGGCACGGACCACGCCTTCCCGATGCAGTCCATCTCGAAGGCCTTCGCCTACGGCGCGGCGATCGACCTGCACGGCATGGACTACGTGGACTCCGTGGTCGACGAGGAGCCGACGGGCGAGGAGTTCAACGCCCTCAGCCTCGATCCCGCCACCAAGAAGCCGAAGAACCCGCTGGTGAACATCGGGGCGATCCGCACCCACGCCATGCTCGGCACCACCAAGGACGAGCGCACCCAGCGCCTGCGCGCGATCCTCGACGCCGCCGCGGGGCGCCCCCTGGAGCCGCATGACGAGACCTGGAGCGAGGAGCTCAAGAGCGCGGACCGCAACCTCGCGCTCGCCTACATGCTCCGCGCCGCCGGTTCGATGAGCGAGGACGCCGCCGACGTGGTGGGCGGCTACATCGAGGGGTGCGCCGTGCTCACCTCGGTCACGGACCTCGCCGTCATGGCCGCGACCCTCGCCTCGGGCGGCACCAACCCGCTCACCGGCGAGGAGGTCTTCTCCCGCGTCGCCGCCCGCCAGGTGCTCTCGGTGATGCTCACCTGCGGGATGTACGACAACGCGGGGGACTGGGTGAGCGACGTGGGTCTGCCTGCGAAGTCCGGTGTGGGCGGCGGGATCATCGCGGCCCTGCCCTCCCGCTTCGGCGTGGCCAGCTACGCCCCGCAGCTCGACCTGCACGGCAACTCGGTGCGCGGCACCCTGTTCTTCGAGCGGCTCAGCGCGGACTTCGCCCTCCACATGCTCGACGGCGTCGAACCGCGGGACCTCGAGGAGTGCGCCCGGGAGCTCATGGATGCGGGGACCCACCCGTGATCGAGGTGCGCCGGATCGGCGCGGAGGACTGGGCGATCTGGCGCGAGCTGCGCCTGCGCGCCCTGGCGGACGCCCCCGAGGCCTTCGGCACCACCCTGGAGGAGGTGCTCGGGCGGGACACCGAGGAGCACTGGCGCGCCGGGGTCACCGCCCCGATGGTGCCCTTCCTGGTCGAGGCCGACGGCGCCCCTGCCGGGATGGGCCGGCTCCTGCTCGACGACACCGGCGAGGTCACGGAGCTGATCTCGGTCTGGATCGCATCGGAGGCGCGCGGCCGGGGCGCGGGCCGGGCGCTGCTCGACGCCGCCGTGGAGCATCACGCCGCGCACCTCGCGGACACCCGGCTGCTCCTCGCCGTGGTCGAGACGAACGCTCCGGCCCGCCGTCTGTACGAGCGCGGCGGCTTCGTGGTGATCGGCCCGAACCCGGAGGACGACGCCGAGCTGCTCATGGAGCGCCTCCGTGGAGGCGGCGCACAGGATCGGTAGACTCCCGACCATGAGTTCCACCTCGAGCAACGACCTGGTCCGCCGTCCCTTCGAGGGCCTGCCCAATGAGCAGGACCTCGTGGCGATGCGCCAGCTGATCCCGGCCGCGACCATGGCCGCGAAGACCACCGCCGAGTACGGCTCCCTCGACGTCGAGATCGCGACGATCCTGCCGATGGCCTGGCCCGCCGTGCGCCGTACCGACGGCTCCATCACCGTCGGCATCCAGGCCGGCTACCCCGGCGGCGACCTCTCGCGCGGGATCGGCCAGGCGATCCGGCTCGCCGCCGCCCTCGAGCCCGGCAGCCCGATCACCACGGTCACCCTCGATGAGGACGCCCCGCGCCTGCAGGACATCCTCGACCTCAGCGGCGACTTCGAGATCCAGGTGCAGGACACCTTCGAGTTCTGGCTCGACCCCAGCGCCGAGCGCACCGGCGAGATCGAGAACGCGATCACCCAGGCGAACGACTCGATCATGCCGACCCGCCCCGTGGCCGGCCTGCCCCACGCCTACTGGGTCGACGCCGGCTCCAAGGAGCACCTGCGCTGGGTGCTCGATGCCGACGAGGAGAAGGTGATCGACGCGGTCACCCGCCTCCACGCCCGTCGCGAGTCCGCGATCGGCGAGGGCACCAAGTACGTCGGCTCCTTCCGCGCCGAGGGCCTCACCATCCCCGTCTGGGACCTGCCGAAGGGCTGCGGCGCCGAGGGCGTCGAGGCCGAGGCGGAGGCCTTCCGGACCCGCTTCCAGGAGGCGCTGGCCGTGACCGAGCCGCTCACCACCCTGGAGCGACGGGCGCGGGGCGGCATCGTGGCACGGCAGGTGACCCTGCGATGAGCACCGCGGGGCCCCTGACGGCGCACCGCCCCGAGCGGGTCGCCGTCGTGATCCCCGCCAAGAACGAGGCGGAGCGGATCGAGGCGACCATCGCATCCGCCCGCCGGATCACCGGGGTCGACCTGGTGGTGGTGGTCGACGACGGGTCCACCGATGCCACCTCCGCCGTCGCCATGGGGGCCGACGCCCTGGTGGTGCGGCACAAGTCCAACCGCGGCAAGGCGGCGGCGATGGCCACCGGCGCACAGCTGGTCGCGATCCGTGAGGGCGCCGAGCGGGCCGACGGCGGCGACACCTTCTCCGAGGAACTGCACGCCGAACCCCGCGAGTCGGGCCACACCGGTCCGCTGCCGGTGATCGACCCGACCGGCACCGTGCCCCGTGCCCTGCTGTTCCTCGACGCCGACATGGCCGGTTCCGCCGAGGCCGCGCAGCCCCTCGTGGACGCGGTGCTCGGTGAGGGCGTCGACATGGCGATCGCTCTGCTGCCCCCACAGGTCGGGGCGAGCGGCATGGGCATCGTGGTGCGCACCGCCCGACGCGGCATCCAGCGCGCCACCGGCTGGGAGCCCGACCAGCCGCTCTCCGGCACCCGTTGCATCACCCGCGAGACCTGGGAGGCCTGCCTCCCGCTCGCCCCGGGCTGGGGCGTGGAGACCTCGCTGACGATCGACGCGCTCACCGCCGGGTTCTGGGTCAAGGAGATCCCGGCCGCGCTCCACCACCGCGCCACCGGCAAGGACCTGCGCGGGCAGCTGCACCGCGCGGCCCAGCTGCGCGACGTGGTGCGCGCCCTGGCCCGCAAGCGCCACCTGGCGCCGGACCTGGAGGACCAGGACCTGGAGAGCGCAGATCTAGAGAGCGCAGACCTGGCCGAGGAGCAGCCCGCCCCGCTCCCGTCAGGTCCCGCCGACCATGACGAGGAGAAGACCTGGACCGTCGTCCCCGAGCGTGCCGAGTCCCGCCGCGCCACCCTCGCCGATCTCCCCGTCGACGGCGAGTTCTCCGATGACGAGACCCGCGCCCTGGGCGATGTGGACATCGACGAGCTCGACGCCCTGCTGCGCGATCTGCCGGTGGTCGGGGACTTCGCGCCCGATGACATCGTCTATCTCGCGGGCACCGATCTCGAGGCGCTCAGCGCCCGTCTCCGCGGCGCGCCGGTCGAGACCCGTTTCTCCTCCGAGCACGCCGTGATCATCGCGTCCCACCTCGGCACGCCGGATCCGTCGATCCCGGAGACCCTCCGCACCCCGCTCTCGCCCGATGAGTACACCTCGCTCGTGGTGCACGCCGCGGTCGAGGCGGAGAACGACTGAGCCGGCTCCGTCAGCCCCGCGAGCGGGCGAGGTCCGTCGGCGCCGGCAGCACCGCCGGCAGGTAGGCGAGCGAGACGCCCACCATCGCCGCCACCAGCACCGGACCCGTGTCGTTGACCGCGTAGCCGGCCCAGGTGCCGGCCACGAGCGCCACCCGCACGCGGTATGCGACCGGATGCTCGGCATCCAGCGCCTCCAGCCGCCGCCAGCGCAGCCGGCCCGGCATCAGCAGCGCCACCGAGGCCGCGAGGGCCAGCAGAATGATCACGGTCAGCACGGGGTAGCCGAACGTCATCCCGATGTTCTGCGCCAGCTTGCGCACCACCACGGAGACCAGCTCCCCGCCGAGCAGCTCGTCGATGAAGCGGCCCAGGTGCGTGCGGTCCTCCGGCGGCCGCAGCCAGTCCAGGAACGAGACGCCGAGCACCGCTGCCGCCCCGCCCGCGCCGAGCGCGAGCACATGCCACGGCCGCAGCCGGATCCCGGAGACCAGCACGGCCAGCAGGCCGAAGATCGGCAGGGTCGTGAGCATCGAGCCGAAGTCGGCCCCCATCGACGGGGACACGCACACCACGGCCACCACGGCTCCGCCGCCCACCGTCCACAGCACCCTCGCCCTCCGGGTGCGCACCACCGTGAACAGGCACAGCAGCGCGATGAGCGTGGCGGCCAGCACCATCCCGAACAGGTGGTTCGACAGCCCGTAGAAGCGGCCGCCGGAGATCGGCTGCGCGCCCAGCGGCGAGGACAGCTGGAACCGCGAGCCGGTCGCGGACTCGCCGAGCAGCAGCACCGCGACCAGCGCCGCGGAGACCCCGACGGGCCCCGCCCGGTGACGTCGCCACGGACCGGCGAGCACCAGCACGGACAGCAGCGCCGAACCGGCCCAGATCACCCCGGTCAGGGCCAGGTCGGGGGAGTCCGCACGCCACCAGGGCACCAGCGAGGCGAACAGGCCCACCGGCAGCGCGAGCGGTGCGATCGTCGCCAGCGCCCGCCCCACGGCCGCGAGCCGGGGCCGGCGCGCCAGCGGCGGGATCAGCAGGATCGCGATCCCGATCGCCCCGGGCACGAACCAGGAGCCGAGCGCCGGCACCGTCGCCCCGTCCACCAGCCGCGCCGCCTCGGAGCGGTCCAGCGCCAGCTGCTCGGGATCGAAGGCGTCGGTGCCCCGGAACGGCTGGCCGGGGATCAGCCCGTCAGCCGTCGCGCCGTAGGAGGTGAGGATGGTGGGCAGCACGTCGGTGAGCACCACGACGCCCGTCTGCTTGGTGGCGCCGCTGGTGAGCGCCTCGCCCGGGTAGGCGGAGTCGGTCGCGACCTGGAGGCCGACGGTCCGCGAGGCCATCGACCCGGGCTGCTCGACGTCCTCCGGATTCTCGGGGTCGGTCGCGGCGACGGAGACGAGCAGGGTGCGGGGCAGCCTCGCCGCATCGCAGCCGCCGGCGGCGTCGAGCACCTCGCCCACGGTCGCGTCGAGTCGGCTGAGCGCCTTCGCACGGCGCTCGTCGTGATGACCGGGCACCGAGCCGATGTCGACCAGCACGATCGCGTCCGAGGTCAGACCGTCGGCGACCTCCGACGGATCCCCGGCCTCGAGCGTCGGCACCGGCAGCTGCTCCCACTGGTCGGTCGCAGGGTTCGGGACCCCGGCGGTGCGCGGCGCCTCCGCCGCGAGTCCCCGGTATCCGGTGCGCAGAGTCTCCATGCCCTGGCGCTTCGTGGAGATCACCGAGGTCGAGGTGGTGTTCATCGCGCCGGCGCCGGAGCGGTCCGCGAGGCACTGCAGGTTCGGGGTCCCCTCCGGGCTGATGTCCTCCCAGTGCAGGCCCGCGGTCGCGAGCACCAGGCGCACCGGCTCCGTCGGCCCGTCGGCCCGCGCGCCCGGTGCGGCCACCACCGCGAGCGCGGCGAGCAGGCCGAGGGCGCCCAGCAGGGAGACGAGCAGCGCCGCCGGGCGGCGACCGGTGTGTGGGACTGCAGGCGGGGCGGAGGGAAGCACCCCTCGATGCTACGGGTCGCACCCGCGCGACGAGCCGCGCCTGCGCAGGGCCTCCACGCTTCTCACACGCTCTATCGTGGTCGTCATGTCCTCTCCACAACCGCCCTATGAGCAGGTCCGTCGCGAGATCGTCGAGCAGGTCCGCTCCGGCGAGCTGGCACCGGGGGACCGGCTGCCCGCGATCCGTGCCCACGCCGCCGACCTCGGCCTCGCCGCCGGCACCGTCGCCCGCGCCTACAAGCTCCTCGAGGAGGGTCAGATCATCGTCACCCGCCGCGGGGCGGGGACCACCATCGCTCCGGGCGCCGTGCGGGCGGCGCAGCGCGCGGCAGCGACCGCCGAGCGCGAGTCCGGCGGCCCGGTGGACGCGGGCCTGGTCTCCCTCTTCGCCGGACCGGTCGCCGCCGCCCGCGCCCGCGGCGCCCGCGACGTGGAGATCCTCGCCTCGGTGCGCGCCGTGCTGGCGGGGAAGAGCGGGGGAGCGGCGGAATGAGCCTCGAGGTGCTCCGGCACGACGCCGAGGCCGCCTCTCCGTATCGCGACCGGATCCTCGAGCTGTGGCCCACCGCCTTCGAGCCCGTCGCGGACGAGGACGACTGGCGCAATCGCTTCTGGGAGCAGCATCGAGGCCGCGCCGACTTCCGCCTGGTCACCGCCGAGATCGACGGGCGGCTCGTCGGCTTCGCCTGGGGGTGCACGGGCGAGCGGGGGCAGTGGTGGTCGGACACGGTCCGCGCCGCCCTCGGGGACGCGGGCGACGGCTGGATCGGCGGGCACTTCGAGTTCGTCGAGCTCGCGGTCCGTCCGGAGCACCGGGGGAGCGGCATCGGCGGGGCGCTCCACGACGCGCTCCTGGACGGGCTGGACCACGAGCGGGCTCTCCTGCAGACCGATGCGGACCCGGCCTCCGCCGGGCATCGCCTCTACCTCGCCCGCGGATGGCAGGTGATCGGCGCCCTGTCGGAGCAGAAGGCCGTCCTGGGGAAGCGCCTGCGCGGGTGATCCGGCTCGAGCGGATCGGCCCCGAGCACGCCGCGGCGATCCTCGCGGAGCAGGACGCCGCCCTGGCCGGGGAGATCGTGGGGGAGCGCTGGACCGCGCAGAGCTTGGAGGACTTCCTCGAGCGCGCCGCCCGGTGGCGGGCCGATGGGCCGATCCGCGAGTACGCGGCGATGACGGACGGCACCTCGGGCGTCCTCGTGGGCGGCGGCGGGCTGAACCTCCTGGATCCGGGCCTCGAGCGCGGCGAGGCGGCGCTGACCTACTGGGTCCTGGCCCGCCATCGCGGTCAGGGATGGGGGCATGCCCTGTCCGCCGAGATCGTCGAGCGCGCCCGGGCGGAGGCGCGGATCGCCCGCCTGGTGCTGCGGATCGCGCCGGCGAACCACCCCTCGCGCGCGCTCGCCCGGGGTCTCGGCGCGGAGCCGACGGGCGCGATCGAGCGCCATCCGGCCGACGGGGCGCGGACCGTGGAGCGCTGGGTCCTCGAGCTGCGGGGCTGACGCGGCGTCTTCGGGCGGGGCGTCAAGGCCGCCCCGGAAATGTGGATGAATTGTGCGTCGATCGGTGGAGTCGGGTGTTCTTTCCTCCCCATTGCGAGTTATCCACAAATCCGTCCCCATCTGCGGTGATGTCTTGTTTCAATGGTTCCTCGGGATAAAATGGAGACCTGAAGAACGATGATCCGTGAGGTTCTTCTGCAGGCATTTCATGCCTGGATTCCCCCGCGAGGAGGTGGAGATGATGACCGTGGCAGCACCCCGCCCGTCCTCCCGTGTCCGCGCGCGCTCGCCGCTCACGGCGGAGTCCCTGCTCTCGCGCGGAGACCTCGAGGCCGGCAGCGCCGACGCCGCCGCGATCACCCGGATGATGGAGCGCGAGCGCGAGGAGTCGCGGCGCCATGCCCGGCACCTGCTCGACCTCGCCCCGTTCTGGATCGATCACGAGGATCCGGATCTCGCCGACGATCGCGAGGAGCGCAGTCTCGCCATCGCGATCGCCCTGCGCACCACCACCGCTGCCGCCGCCTCCCGGATCCGCGAGGCGCACAGGGCGTTCACCGAGATGCCCCGCACCTTCGAACGGCTCTCCGCCGGGGACATGCCGAAGGACTGGCACCGGCGGATGCTGAGGGCCGTCGGCGATCTGACGCCCTTCCAGCGCGAGGAGGTCGATCGGCGCATCGCCGCATGGGACCTCGCCTCCATCCCGGCGGACCGCTTCCGCGACGAGCTCCGCCAGGTGATCGCCTGGTGCGAGCGTCAGGAGCCGCGCCAGTGCCCGGAGCACTCCCGGGACGTCACCGTGGAGTCCAGCGGCCGTGACGACGGTGTCGCCTCCCTCCGCATCACCGGCCCGATCCCCGAGATCCTCTCCCTCGCCCGCCGGCTCGATGCCGCCTCGAGAGCTGTCCAGACCCAGCAGCGCCACGCCCTCGAACAGGGCGCGCCGATCCCCTTCGACCTCGACGGAGACGTCGCCCGCGACGGCACGACCATGTCGCAGGCCGCCCTGCGCTACGCGATCATCCACCGCACCCTGCTCGACACCGCCGGGGTCGAGGTGCCCGCTCCCCGCCACCGCGTCAACGTCGTGATCCCCGTGCTCACCCTCATGGGCCTGGACGACACCCCCGCCACGTACGACGGCATCACCCCGCTGCCCGCGGCGATGTCCCGTGCGCTCGCCGAGACCGAGCCCGTCTGGCACCGGGTGTTCACCGACCCGCTCACCGGCAGGTTCCTCGAGCTCCCCGCCCAGCGCTATCGCCCCAGCCCCGAGATGGTCGAGCACCTGCGCCTGACCACTCCTCGCTGCGCCGTCCCCGGCTGCACGAAGGGCACCACCGATGGCGCGGAGAACGACCACATCGAGGAGTTCGACCACGAACACCCCGAACGTGGCGGACCCACCAGCCTCGACAACCTCCACCGGCTGCACTGGGGTCATCACGACTTCAAGACCGCGAGGCGCATCGACCCGGTCCGAGAACCCGACGGCTCCACCACCTGGACCGTCGGCTCCCCACCCCTCGTCCGCACCACCGTGCCACCACGCCTTGATCTCGCCACGCCCCGCATCGCCGCCGCCATGACCGAGTCCTGGGAGCACTACCGATGGCTGAGCATGATGGAGGAGATGGAGCGCTGCGGCGAGGCGGCCCGGATCATGCAGGAGTGGGGCCCCGTCGACCTCGAGATCGAGGACCCCGAGGAGTTCGATCATCGGGCACGCTGGGACATCGACCCGCCGTTCTGAGCTCGTCCCCGTGGGATCATGGCCCGATGCCGCGCACCGTCCGCCTCGTCCCGCCGTCCGTCGGCCTCCGCTCTGCGTATCTCGACGCCATCGCGGACTTCGCCGGAACTGCCCTGGACGGATCCGGCATCCGCGACCCACAGCGGCCCCCGACCGCCGACGGCGACGTCATCGACTTCATCACCACCCGCCTCGCCGAGGAGGACCCGGCCACCGAGCTGCTCGACGGCTGGGTGCACTGCACGAGCCGCTGGATCCTCGACGCCGAGAACGATGAGATGCTCGGCTTCCTCGCCGTCCGCCACCGCCTCACTCCCTTCCTGCTCGAGCAGGGCGGGCACATCGGCTACTCGGTGCGCCCCTCGGCCCGCAGGCAGGGCGTGGCCACCGCCGCTCTGGAGCTCGGCCTCGAGCTGGCGCGCACCGCCGGCATCGATCCCGTGCTGATCACCTGCGACGAGGACAACACCGGCTCCCGCCGCACCATAGAGCGGGCAGGCGGGACTCTCGAGGACATCCGCGAGGGCAAGCGACGATACTGGATCGGCGATGGACCCCGTCCCCTCGCCTGAGCTCCCCGAGTACCCTTCCACCATGCGGTATGGATTCCTCGGTCCCGAGACGACCTTCACCCACCAGGCACTTCTGCAGGCCCTCGAGGCGCTGCCCGAGGAGTCCACCCCTGTGCGGGAGATGGTGCCCTTCTCCTCCGTCGCCACCGCCGCCACCGATCTGCTCGCCGGGGACATCGACGCCCTCATGGCACCGATCGAGAACTCCGTCGAGGGCGGTGTCTCCGGCACCCTCGACGTCCTCGCCGCGACGGACTCCATCACGATCGTCGCCGAGCAGACCGTGCAGATCACCTTCGTGCTCGCCGCACGGGAGGCGACGCCGCTGGAGGAGCTGACCACGGTCTCCTCCCACCCCCATGCCCAGGCGCAGGTCCAGGGCTGGCTGCGCCAGAACGTGCCCGGCGCGCACGTCGCCGCCGCCTCGTCGACCGCGGCCGCCGCCCGCGACCTCGCGGAGGCGGATCCGGCGGAGGTGCTCGGCCGGGCCGCGGTCTGCTCCCCGCTCGCCGCCGAGCACTTCGGCCTCACCGTCCTCGCCGAGGGGATCGAGGACTACGACGGCGCGATCACCCGCTTCGTGCTCGTCACCCGCGAGGGCCGCATCCCGGCCCGCACCGGCGCGGACAAGACCACCGTGGTCATCCAGCTGCCCCACAACCGCTCCGGCGCGCTGCTCGAGGCGCTCGAGATCCTCGCCTCGAACGGCGTGAACCTCTCCCGCATCGAGTCCCGCCCCGTCGGCGACTTCCTGGGCCGGTACTCCTTCTCCCTCGACCTCGAGGGGCACATCGAGGACCGCCGCGTCGCGGCAGCGCTGCGCTCGCTCCACCGGCTCTGCCCGGTGGTGCACTACCTCGGCTCGTATCCGCGGGTCGACGGCCAGCGCGCCGAGGTCCGCGAGGACTTCGCCGACGACGCGTACGACGAGGCCCACGACTGGTTCGACCGCCTCGAGGCCATGGTCACGCCCGGCGACCCGACCACCGCGCGATGAGATCGACAGGCACCCCCGTCCACGGCCGCTCCACCGTCAGCAGGATCGAGGAGCGGCTGATCGTGGTCCTGCCCGAAGAGGCCAGCGCCGAGCTGCCCTCCCGCGGGCAGGTCGCCGTCGAGGCCGTGCTGAACGGTCACGAGCTGACCATGGTCGTCGAGCCCGACGGTCGCAAGGGGCACTGGCTGCGGATCGACGAGGAGCTGTGCGCGGCGCTCGACCTGGTCGAGGGCGCGGAGGTCGAGTTCACCCTCACACCCACGAAGGCCTGGCCCGAGCCGGAGGTCCCCGCGGACCTCGCCGACGCGCTCGAGGGCGCCGACGACCTCTCGGAGACCTGGCCGTCCCTCACCCCGATGGCGCGCTGGGAGTGGGTGCGCTGGGTGGGGGCGACCCGGAACCCCGACACCCGTGCCCGCCGCATCGAGGTCTCGATCGACAAGATGCGCCACGGCAAGCGCCGCCCGTGCTGCTTCGACCTCTCCTCCTGCACCGACCCGGAGCTCGCCCGCAGCGGGAAGCTCATCGGCTGACGGCGCGACCCTCCGTCGATTCGCCCTCGGCGGGCACGCGCAGGCGCAGCACGCCCGGGTCCACCGTGGCGATGAGGTGCGTGGCCTCCACGTCGGTGTCGCCGTCGAGCTGCACCGGCTGCGGCTTGGCGGTGGTGACGCGGATGCCGGTGGTGAGGTAGCGCTCCACGGTCGAGAGCTTCGGGCCCACCTTCGGGACCAGCTTCGGGTTCACGACCTGCGCGGCGACCTGGCTGAACCCGGCCGCGCCGCGCCAGCCCGCGACGACCACCTCGAGCTGCCCGTTGTCGATCGTCGCATCCGGCATCAGCACGAAGCCGCCGGGGAGCTTGCCCACGTTGCCCAGCAGCACGGTGCGGGCCTTGTGGGCGTGACGGCTCTCGTCCGGCAGCTGCACGACGACGTCGACCGAGCGGCCCAGCACGGTGCGGATCCCGCCGAAGACGTACGCGATCCAGCCGATGCGCTTCTTCATCTCGGGATCGGTGTAGCCGATCATCTCGGCGTCGGCCCCGAACCCGGCGATCACCAGGAAGATCTGCCGTTCGGCGGCGCGAGCCCCGGCGTCGGAGGAGCCGACGCGCAACCAGCCCACATCCACCTGGCGGTCCCGACCCGTCAGTGCCGCGATCATCGCGGCCGACGGGTCCTCGAGCGGCACCTCGACGTTGCGGGCCAGCAGGTTCCCGGTCCCGGCGGGGATGATCCCCATCCGGACCTCGGTGCCGGCGAGGACCGAGGCGACCAGGCGCACGGTCCCGTCGCCGCCGGCGGCCATCACGAGGTCCGCGCCCTCGGCGACGGCTCGCTCGGTCTGCCCCTTGCCGGGGTCGTCGATCGTGGTCTCGTAGAAGACGGTCTCGGCGCCCTCCATCCGCTCCACCACCTCGGTGATGGACTGGCGGAAGGACTCGGTGCCTTTGAACTTCGACGGGTTCAGCACCACGGCGACCCGGCGCAGGCGGTCCGAGGATGCCTGGGGCTCCTGATCGGGATTCGCCGGTTCCGACGAGTCGGTGCCGTGGTCGAGCCGCTCGGTGGCGGCCGCGAGCGAGGCCAGCTCCCGGCGGTGGCGGCGCAGGTGTCGCAGCACGACGACCAGCAGCACGATGGTGACGACGGTGGTGACCACCGAGACGATGCCCAGCCACAGAGTGAGGTCCATGGCGTCAGAGTACTGGCGGCCGGCGGCGCGGGTACCCTGGACCAATGATCGATCTGCGGCACCTGCGCGAGAACCCCGAAGCCGTCCGCGACGCCCAGAGGGCGCGCCGTCGAGACCCCGCCACCGTGGATGCGGTGCTCGAGGCCGATGTGCACTGGCGGGAGACCACCGCCTCCTTCGAGTCCGCGCGCGCCGAGCAGAAGGCCTTCGGCAAGCAGGTCGCCCAGGCCACGGGCGAGGAGAAGCAGGCGCTGCTGGCCGAGGTCAAGCAGCTCGCGGCGGACGTCAAGCGGCTCGAGGCCGAGGCCGCCGAGGCGCTCGCCGTGCGCGACACCGCGCTGCGTGCCATCCCGAACCTCGCCGACGGCGCTCCCGAGGGTCTCGAGGAGGACTTCGTCCTGCGGGAGACCGTGGGTGAGAACCCGCGCTTCGACCACCCGGTCAAGGACCACCTCGAGATCGCCGAGGGCCTCAAGGCGATCGACATGGCCCGCGGTGCGAAGGTCTCCGGTGCCCGCTTCTACTTCCTGCGCGGCATCGGCGCCCAGCTCGAGCTCGCGATCCTGAACTCGGCGATCGACCAGGCCACGCAGGCCGGCTTCACGCCGATGATCACCCCCACCCTGGTGCTGCCCGAGTCGATGGAGGGCACCGGCTTCCTCGGCGAGCACGCCGACGAGGTCTACCACCTCGACAAGGGCGACGACCTGTACCTCGTGGGCACCAGCGAGGTGGCGCTGGCCAGCTACCACCGTGACGAGATCCTCGACCTCGAGGACGGCCCGATCCGCTACGCCGGCTGGAGCGCCTGCTACCGCCGCGAGGCCGGCAGCTACGGCAAGGACACCCGCGGCATCATCCGCGTGCACCAGTTCCACAAGGTCGAGATGTTCTCCTACTGCCGCCTCGAGGACTCCTATGAGGAGCACGAGCGCCTGTTGGACTGGGAGCGGGAGATGATGGCGCGGATCGACGTGCCCTACCGCATCATCGACACCGCCGCCGGGGACCTCGGCACCTCCGCCGCCCGCAAGTTCGACTGCGAGGCCTGGATGCCGAGCCAGGAGACCTACCGCGAGCTCACCTCCACCTCGAACACCACCCAGTTCCAGGCCCGGCGGCTGAACATCCGCGAGCGCCGGGAGGACGGCCTGCGCCCGGTCGCCACGCTCAACGGCACCCTGGGCACCACCCGCTTCATCGCCGCGATCCTGGAGAACCACCAGCAGGCCGACGGATCGGTGGTCGTCCCCGAGGGGCTGCGGCCGTACCTCGGCGGGCGGGAGGTCTTCGAGGTCCAGGGGGGCGCTGCCTGAGATGCCGGCACCTCGACCGCTCCACCGCCTGCTGGAGGCGCTTCGTCACCGACGGTTCACCCGTTCGTCGGCCGCCGATGCCACACTGCCGGGCATGAGCGCACCGTCGACGACCGCTGAGCACGAGGCCGCCCGCGCCCGAGTCCAGGAGCACCTCGCGGGACTCGCGGGCAAGCCCCTGATGATCGGGCTCGACGTGGACGGCACCCTCGTCGACCACGACGGCGCCATGACCCCGGGGATGCACCAGGCGCTGCAGCGCGCCGCCGAGCAGCACACCGTGGTCATCGCGACCGGTCGCTCGCTCGGCGCGACCCTGCCGATCGTCGAGGCCGCCGGGATCACGCGCGGCTACGCGGTCTGCTCCAACGGGGCGGTCACGGTCGAGATGGATCCCGCCCTCGAGGACGGCCACCGCATCATCGCCACCCGCTCCTTCCAGCCCGGCCACGCCCTGCGCACCCTGCGCGAGGTCGCGCCGGATGCCCACTACGCGGTCGAGATGAGCGACGGGGCCTTCCGCTCCACCGCAGGGTTCCAGGACTCGAGCTTCGGCGTCCACGCGATCGAGAGCGATCTCGACGAGCTCATGGAGCTCGAGGCGGTGCGCGTCGTGGTGCACGTGCCGGACCTGTCCCCGCAGGAGTTCAGCAAGGTCATCGCCGAGTCCGGGGTCCACGGGGTCGAGTACTCCATCGGCTGGACCGCCTGGCTCGACATGGCGGCCCCCGGGATCTCCAAGGCCAGCGCCCTCGAGGAGCTGCGGGAGACGCTCGGGATCGACGCCGAGCGGACCGTCGCCGTCGGCGACGGCTTCAACGACACCGAGATGCTCGCCTGGGCCGGCGTGGGCGTGGCCATGGGCCAGGCGCCGCAGGGCGTGAAGGACGTGGCGGACGTCGTCACCGACTCCGTCTACGAGGACGGCACCGTGCTGGTGCTGGAGCAGCTGCTGGGCTGATCAGCGCATCACCCTGCCCAGGTGGCCCCACGATCGGGAAGGGCGGAGGAGCGCGAGCAGATGAGGTACCGGGCGATCAGGACGGGGTGGGTTCGCGGAAGCCTGGGGTGCCTCATGGGGATTCCCCTGCTGCTCGTGCTCGGTGGCGGGGCGATGTTGCTCACCCTGGACTCCGTCGCCGGTGTGCTGGGTGCTCTGCTCTGCCTGGTCACCGTGCTGTTCTGTGTTTCCTTCCTGGTGGCAGCCACCCGGCGCCAGTTCATCGTCGATGACAAGGGCATCACGATCGTCAGGTCCTTCAGCACTCTCCGCCTCCGGTGGGAGGAGATCGCCGTGATCGAGCAGGACAGCGGCTACTGGGCCACGGGTGCCGTGGTCGTCGTGCTGCGGCACCCGCCGGGCACACGGGTCACGGCATGGCCCACCTCGGACCGGAGGGCGCTGTTCCGCGGGGAGAATCCCTTCGCCCTCGGCGACCCCGTCACGGTTCTCCGCCCGCCCGCCAGGGCTGCGATCGACGGACACCGTCGGTGGCTCGCCCGCCGGTCCGGATAGGGCCACCTCGGCTGTCGTCGACATCGTCACCGGCCGCTGCGGTGCCTCCCGCGACGGTGCCCGCCGGCTGATTCCTCGACCTCCAGGATCACCTTGCCCAGGTGACCGCCCTCGTGCAGGATCGCGTGAGCCTCCGCCGCCTGCTCGAGCGGGAGACGGGCATGGATCGGGATGCGCAGCTCGCCGGCGCTGAACAGCGGCCAGGCCAGGGCCCGGGTCGCCTCGAGGATCTCGCGCTTGCCCTCCGTCGGCCGCGAGCGCAGCGTGGTGCCGATGACCCGGCCGCGCCGGCCCATGAGCAGCCCGATCGGCAGCTCGCCGCTGGCACCTCCGAGGGTGCCGATGATGACCAGGCGGCCGTGCTCGCGCAGCATCCTCACGTTGCCGCCGAGCGTCGGGCCGCCCACCACGTCCAGGATCACGTCCGCGCCGCCGGTCTCCCGCACGGCCTCGAGCAGGTCGGTGGTGCGGCGGTTCCAGGCCCTGTCCGCGCCCAGCTCCCGCACCGTCGGGATCGCCTCGTCGGAGCCGACCGTGGTGAGCACGCGAGCGCCGAGATGGCGGGCGAGCTGGATCGCGACCGTACCGATGCCGCCGGTGCCGCCGTGGATCAGCACCGTCTCGCCCTCGGCGAGACCGGCCTCGAGCACGAGGTTGGAGACCACGGTCGCCGCCACCTCGACCACCCCGGCCGCCTCCACCAGGTCCACGCCCTCCGGGACCGGCAGGAGCTGGCCCTCGGGCACCGCGACCACCTCGGCGTAGCCGCCCCCGGCGAGCAGCGCGACGACCTCCTCGCCGGTGTCGCGGCGACGGCCGGAGACCTCCAGGCCCGGCAGCTCCGAGGCGCCGGGCGGCGGCGGGTACTGGCCGGCGGTCTGTGCGACGTCGGCGCGGTTCACGCCCGCGGCGACCACGTCGACCAGCACCTCACCGGGCGCGGGGACGGGCTCGGGCAGCTCGGCGAGCTCGAGGCGGTGGTCCTCGGTGATGGTCATCGCGCGCATGCTCACTGGGCCACCTCCACCACGGTGCGGCCGCGCACCTGCCCGGCGAGGACCGACGGGGCGTGGTCGATCACCTCCGAGAGCCCGATGCTCGTGGTCATCGCGTCCAGCAGGTCGACGTCGAGCTCCCTGCTCAGAGCGTCCCAGGCCCGCTCGCGCAGCGGCAACGGGCACTCCACCGAGTCCACCCCGGCGAGGGTCACGCCGCGCAGGATGAAGGGCAGCACCGTGGTGGGCAGGTCCGGGCCCTGGGCGAGGCCGAAGGCGGCGACGGTGCCGCCCCTCACGGTCTGCGCGAGCACGTTGGCGAGCGTGGTGCTGCCCACCGCGTCGATCGCCGCGGCGAAGCGCTGGGACTGCAGCGGTCGGCCCGGCTCCTCGGAGAGCTCGCGGCGGTCCAGCACCTCGGCGGCGCCGAGCTCCCGCAGGTACTCGCCGTTCTCCTCGACCCGGCCGGTGGAGGCGAGCACCCGGTGCCCGCGACCGGCCAGCAGCGCGACCGCGATCGATCCGGCGCCGCCCGAGGCGCCCGTGACCAGCACGTCGCCGTCGTCGGGAGTGAGCCCGGCGTCCTCCAGACGCAGCACGGAGAGCATCGCGGTGAACCCTGCGGTGCCGATCGCGGCGGCGCGCTCGGGGGAGAGGTCCACGGGCAGGCGCACCAGGGCATCGGGGCGCACCCGGGCGCGGGTCGCGAAGCCTCCGTGACGGGACTCGCCGATGCCGTCGCCGGTGAGGACCACGAGGTCCCCGGCGGAGAAGCGCTCGTCGGCGGAGTCGGTCACCCGGCCCACCAGGTCGATGCCGGGAATCAGCGGATGGCTGCGGGCGATGCCCTTCCCGGCCAGGGCCAGGGCGTCCTTGTAGTTCATGGACGAGGTCAGGACGTCCAGCTCGACGTCGCCCGTCAGCAGCGATTCGTCGGCGTCCTCGACCAGGCGCGGGGCCGCGCCCTCGGACTCGATCAGTACGGCACGCATCTCGGCGTCCTCTCCCTCGGGGGCAGGTCCGCCCACCCTATGCGCCGTGCCGGGGAGCCCTGCCACCTCGCGCTAGACTCCCGGGGTGCCTCCGGGCACGAGGAGGGTTGTCAGAGCGGCCGAATGAGTTGGTCTTGAAAACCAATGTGCAGCGATCCTGTACCGCGGGTTCGAATCCCGCACCCTCCGCTCACCGCTCGGTGCGCTCGACCCGCCGTTCCCCGGCGCGGACCGGGACCGGGAGATGGTTGCCCTCCGGCGGCCGCGGGCAGGTCGCCCAGGCGCTGAACGCGGCCGGGAAGTTCACGGCCCGGTTGAGGTCCACCCGGGCGCTGTCGCCGTCGAGGTCGACGTCCACCACGCGCCAGTCCGCACTCTCGGTGCCCGAGGTCTCGTCCGTGAACAGGGCCGACGAGGTGCCTGTCAGCACCAGGTCGATCGCGTCCCCGTCGAGCTCCACGGTCACGACGCCCGGCGAGGGCAGGTGCTGGGAGAGCCAGGGCAGGACGGACCCCACGGTCACCTCCGCGGGATCCGCACGGAAGGTGCCGGTGAGCACGAGCGCGGGATCGTAGGGATGGGTGGGCACGCCGGTGAATCCGGTGCGGCGCGGCGCCGACGGGTCCAGCACGCGCAGCCCGGTGCGTCCGCCGCGACGGATCACGTCGATCTGCACGTCCTCGGCGAAGCTCGCCAGGCGCACGTCCCCCTCGGTGAGGACCACGGCCCGACGCCTCCCGCCCTCCTCGGAGAGCTCGACCTCGTCGGCGCCGACGAGCAGGGTGAGGGCCTCGGCCTCCCAGGTCACCTCGAGCCGGTCGCCGGTGATCCGCCACAGGCCGGGGAGGCCGTCGAATCGCTGCTCACCGGCCTCGGGATCGACCCAGTGCAGGCCCACCTGGGCGAGGATCCCGTGCGGTGCGGCGAGGTCGTGGTCCCGGCGGTCGCGGAACTCCTGCCAGGCGGCCGGGGGTGCGGTGGTGATGTTCATGACGGGAGTCTCCTCCGGGGCGGGGCCCGCGTCGAGCCGTGTGTCACCCCGTGACGCGTACGATGTGCGCGACGAGACGCATCCGGCGCGGCAGAGGAGATGGCATCGATGGCTCAGTACACAGGTGTGGCGGTCAGCCCCGGTCGTGTGATCGGCACGATCCGCGAGATGGCGCCCCCGGTCGCCGAGCCGTCGGCCGAGGAGGTACTGCCCGAGGGTGCTGACCGCGGCGCCGAGTCCGAGCGGATCCCCGCGGCGGCCTCCGCCGTGCAGGCCACGCTCACGCGCCTCGCCGAGCGCGCCACCGGTGACGGCAGGAACATCCTCCAGGCCACGGCGCAGATGGCGGCGGATCCCTCGCTGACCCAGACCGCGCAGGGCTTCGTCGTCTCCGGCGGCAAGACCGCCGAGCGCGCCGTCTGGGAGGCCGGTGACCAGGTCGCCTCGATGCTCGAGGGCCTCGGCGGCTACATGGCCGAGCGCGCCACCGATGTGCGCGACGTGCGCGCCCGCATCGTCGCCGAGCTGCGCGGCGAGCAGGCCCCCGGCATCCCGGAGGTCGACGAGCCCTTCGTGCTCACCGCGATCGACCTCGCCCCCGCGGACACCGCGACCCTGGACCCCGAGCGCGTGATCGCCCTGATCACCTCCGACGGCGGTCCGCAGTCGCACACGGCGATCCTGGCCCGCCAGCTGGGCCTGCCCGCGATCGTCGCGGCCAAGAGCATCCACGAGTTCTCCGACGGCACCGAGGTGTTCGTCGACGCCGGGCTCGGCACCATCACCGACGAGGTCACCGATGAGCACCATCGCTTCGCCGAGGCCTGGGCCGAGCTGCAGCGCAACCCGCTGACCTACGAGGGCGGGGGAGGGGTCCTGCAGGACGGCACCCGCGTGCAGCTGCTGGCCAACATCGGCGGCGCCCAGGACGCCGAGAAGGCCGCCGCGGCGAACGCCGACGGGGTGGGCCTGTTCCGCACCGAGTTCCTGTTCCTGGACCGCGAGGACGAGCCGAGCGTCGAGGAGCAGACCGCCGCCTACGTGGAGACCTTCGCGCACCTGGCGGGCAAGAAGGTCGTGGTGCGCACGATCGACGCGGGCGCGGACAAGCCGCTGCCCTTCCTCACCGACGCCGACGAGCCCAACCCGGCCCTCGGCGTGCGCGCGTACCGCACCTCCTGGGAGAAGCGCTCGGTGCTCACCAACCAGCTCGACGCGATCGCCGCGGCCGCGAAGACCTCCGAGGCGACGCCGTGGGTGATGGCGCCGATGATCGCGACCGTCACCGAGACCGAGGACTTCGTGGCGCTGTGCCGCGAGCGCGGCCTCGAGCCCGCCGGGATCATGGTCGAGACCCCCGCCGCCGCGATCACCGCGGACCGTCACCTCACGGCCTGCGACTTCGCCTCGATCGGCACGAACGACCTCACCCAGTACACGATGGCCGCGGATCGCCAGCTCGGCTCGCTCGCCCATCTGAACAACCCGTGGCAGCCCTCGGTGCTCGCGCTCGTCAAGGCGACCTGCGACGGCGCCCGCGTCGCCGGAGGCGACCCCGAGGCGTTCGGCGAGAGCGCGAACAAGCCCGTCGGCGTGTGCGGCGAGGCCGCCGGCGACCCCGGGCTCGCGGTGGTGCTGGTGGGGCTCGGCGTGAACAGCCTGTCGATGACCCCGCGCTCCCTGCCGGCGGTCGCGAAGGTCCTCTCCACCGTGACCCTCGAGCAGGCCCAGGAGCTCGCCGCGAAGGCCGTCGCCGCCCGCACCGCGGAGGACGCCATCAGCGCCGTCCGCGCCGGGCTGCCGATCCTGGGGGAGCTGGGTCTGTGACCGACTGATCCCCGGAACCACGAAGGGCGCCCCACCGATGACCGGTGGGGCGCCCTTCGTCGTGGAGCGTCAGCTGATGCTCACGCCTCGGCGTCGAGATCCTTCTCCAGCAGATCCGCCAGGGCGTTGACCGACTCCTCGGCCCCCTCGCCCTCGGCCCGCAGGGTGACCTCGTCGCCGTTGCCGGCGCCGAGGGTCATCAGCATGAGCATGCTGGAGGCCTGCACGGCGCTGCCGCCCTGCTTCTCGATGGTGACGGTCGCCGGCTGCTCTGCGGCGGCCTGGGCGAAGATGCCTGCCGGGCGGGCGTGGAGCCCGGAGGCGCTGGCGATCTTGACGGTGCGCTCTGCCATGGTGTGTGCCTTTCGTGGAATCACGTCGTGTGAGGGGAATATACCGCCCGCCGCTGACGGCGGGGTGGGTCCTGCCTGTCAGTCCGCCGTGCGCGCGGCGATCAGCGTGCGCACCTCGGGATGAAGAGGATGGTCCGGGGAGAGGCCTGTGATCTCCGCGGTGGCGGCGTCCGCGTCGGCGGTGCGCAGCAGCTCCTGCAGCCGCGCCACCTCCTCGTCGCCCTCCGGGGTGAAGGCCAGCGCCGCCGCGAAGGCGGACAGCAGGGCCTCGTGCGCCATGCCCTGCTCGGCGAGCGAGGCCGCCGGGCCCACGATCCGGTCGTGGCGCGAGAGCTTGCGCAGCGGGCCGCGGCCCACCCGCTCCACCGGATCCGGCAGCGCGGTGTTCGCGAAGCGCGCGAGCACCTTGGTGCGATAGGCGGCCATCTCCTCCTCGGAGAACCCGTGCTGGGCGATGAGCAGCGAGGAGGTCTCACCGAGCACGGCCTCGACCTGCGCGGAGACCGCCGGGTCCGCGATCGCCTCGGCGATCGTGGCGTGGCCGGCGGCCCAGCCGTGCCAGGCGGTGGTGGCGTGGCCGGTGTTGACCGTGAAGAGCTTCCGCTCGATGTACGGCTCGAGGTCGTCGACCCAGGTGATACCCGGGACCTCCGGCTCGTGGCCGTCGAAGGGTCCGCGCTCGACGGCCCACTCGAAGAAGTCCTCGACGGTGACGTCCAACCCGGCGCCCTCGGCCTGGACCGGCACGATGCGGTCCACGGCGGTGTTGGCGAACACGGCCTTCTCCTCGAGGTCGTCGCCCTGGTAGTTCGCGCGGATCTCCTGCTCGAGCAGATCCGTCGCGTTGATCGCGTTCTCGCAGGCGAGCACCGCGAGCGGGGGAGCCCCGGCCGGGCGGGCCGCGATCCCGGCGGCGATGTTCGGCGCGACGAAGCGCAGGATGTTCGCTCCCACCGCGGTGGTGACCATCTCCGCCGAGGCGATCTCCTCGGTGAGGGAGTCCGGATCCTGCGCCGAGTTCAGCGCCCGGAACCCGTCCACGACGGTGGTGGTGGGGTTCTGGCCGACGGTGGAGACCGTGTAGGAGTCCGCCTGCTGCAGCTGCTCCACGAGCGCCGCGGCGACGTCGGAGAACACGACCTCGTACCCGGCCTCGTGGAGCAGCAGCCCCACGAAGCCGCGGCCGATGTTCCCGGCCCCGAAATGCACTGCCTTCATGGTGTCCTCACTCCTTCGAATCGCCGAGGATCTCGAGGATCTCCTCGGTGGTGGTCGCGTTCTCGAGCCGCTGCACCTGGGCGGGGTCCGAGAAGGTCATCGCGACCTTCTGCAGCAGCTCGAGGTGCTCATTGCCCACGCCGGCGATGCCGATCACGAAGGTGGTCGGGTTGCCGTTCCAGTCGATGCCGTCCGGGTAGCGCACGATGGACATCGCCGAGCGCTGGATGCTGGACTTGGCCTCGTTGGTGCCGTGGGGGATCGCCAGGCCGTTGCCCATGAACGTCGAGACCGTGGCCTCGCGGTCATGCATGGCGCTGACGTAGCCCTGGTCCACGGCGCCGGCGGCGACCAGCAGGGCGCCGGCCTCGTCGATGCCGGAGGCGGAGTCGCTCGCGGTGCCGGACAGGACGATGGAGGCGGGGGAGAGGATCGAGTCGCCGGGGGCCCCGGCGACCTCTGACGTCGTCGCCGCCGGTGCTGCCGCGGCGCCGGCGGTGCCGTTGCGGGTCTCCACGAGCTCCACGACCTCGTCGTAGCGGGGCGAGTTCATGAACTGGTCCACGCTGACGTGCACGGCCGAGCCGGTGCGCTGGCGGGCGCGGTCGGTGAGCTCCTTCTGGGTCACCACCACGTCCCATTCGTCGTTCAGCGAGGAGATCGCCTTGTTGGTGACCTCGACGTCCTCGAAGCCGGCGGCGCGCACCTTCTTGCGCAGCACCGTGGCGCCCATCGCGGAGGAGCCCATGCCGGCGTCGCAGGCGAAGACGATCTTCGAGATCGGGCCGGTGTGGTCGGAGCCGTCGGCCGCAGCGGCGGCGCCCGCGCCGGTCAGGGCGCCGGCGACGGAGGACTTCTTGCCCTTCATCTGCTCCATCTTGGCGGTGGCGGCGGCGATGTCGCCGTCGTCCTGCTTGCCGATCTTGAGGAACAGGGCGGAGAGGGCGAAGCTGACGCCTGCCGCGGCGAGCACCGCGAGGGCGATGCCCAGGTAGGAGTCCCGGGCGGCGACGGCGAAGATCGCGACGATCGATCCGGGGGCGGCGGGGGCCTGCAGCCCGGTGCCGAAGGCGACGTTCACCGCCACGCCGGCCATGCCGCCGCCGATCGCGGCGAGGATCAGGATCGGCTTCATGAGCACGTAGGGGAAGTAGATCTCGTGGATGCCGCCGAAGAACTGGATGATCGCGGCACCGGGGGCCGAGGCGCGGGCGGCGCCGCGGCCGAAGAACGTGTAGGCGAGCAGGATGCCGACGCCCGGGCCGGGGTTCGACTCGAGCAGGAAGAGCACGGACTTGCCGTTGGTGCCGGCATCCGCGATGCCCAGCGGGGTGAGCACGCCGTGGTTGATGGCGTTGTTGAGGAAGAAGACCTTCGCCGGCTCGATGAGGATCGAGACCAGCGGCAGCAGATGCGCGTTGATCAGCGCGGCCACGCCGTCGGCCAGCAGCGACATCAGGGCGTTCACGAGCGGCGCGAGGCCGAAGAACCCGGCCACCAGGGCGATGAAGCCGAAGATGCCGGCGGAGAACATGTTCACGAGCATCTCGAAGCCCGCGGGGATGTGGTTCGACCACAGCGCGTCGAGCTTCTTCATCACCCAGGCGGCGAGCGGGGCCATGATCATCGCGCCGATGAACATGTGGACCTGGGGCAGCTCCGTGAAGGCCGACTCCGCGTTGCCTCCCTCGACCCACTCCTGGAGCGCGGCGGCGTTGTCCTGGGCGATCAGCCAGTCCGAGCCGGCGATCACGCCCATGGTGGCGATGACGCCGACCACGGCGCCGCGCGCCTCGTAGATCATGCGGCCGCCGGTGTTCGCGATCAGCAGCGGCAGCAGGTAGTGGATCATCGGGCCGACGGCACTGGCCAGCGGCTCGTTCGGCGTCCAGCCGTCGGGGATGAAGAA
Source organism: Brachybacterium ginsengisoli (assembly GCF_002407065.1). Taxonomy (NCBI): domain Bacteria; kingdom Bacillati; phylum Actinomycetota; class Actinomycetes; order Micrococcales; family Dermabacteraceae; genus Brachybacterium; species Brachybacterium ginsengisoli. The sequence goes on along the minus strand of NZ_CP023564.1, from coordinate 2,992,157 downwards.
CGCGGTGAGGATTCCCCACGCGATCAGCGCCGGGATGTTCGGCATCACCATGTTCGACAGGGACGTGCCGACCTTCTGCAGGGCCACGCGCGGACTGAACCCGCTCGGTGCCGTGGTCGTTGTGCTCATGAGGCATCCTCGGGGACGGCCGGGGCGCTGCGGCCCAGGCGGGGACGGCGCGCGTCGGTCGACGCGCTGCCGCCGGGCGGAGCTGCTCCGTTCCATGCCCGGGGCCTGCACCGTCGGCGTGCCGGGAAGTCTACCCGTGGGCCGCTCCCGAGGGGCCTCTGCCGGGAGCTGATCAGCGCACGGCGGAGACGGGCGACGGCGCGGCGGAGCGCGCGGAGACTCGGGGCATGACCACCACCGCCGCATCACCGCCCGCCCTCGTCGACCGCACCGCCCTCGGACTGCTCCACCAGCGGGTGCTCCTGCTGGACCGCGAGCTGGACCAGGACAACGGCGCCCAGCTCAGCGCCGGCCTGCTGCTCCTGGCCGCCGAGGATCCCACCAGCGACATCACCCTGCTGATCAGCTCGCCCGGCGGGCTGGTGCCCGCCATGCTCGCCATCGGCGACCTCATGGACCTGGTCCCGTGCGATGTGCGCACGGTGGCGCTGGGCATGGCCTACAGCGCCGGCCAGTACCTGCTCACCCACGGCACGCCCGGCAAGCGCGGCATCCTCCCGCACGGGCGGGTGCTGATGCACCAGGGATCGTCCGGCTTCGGCGGCTCCGCGGCGGACATCGAGATCCAGGCCGAGGACCTGCGCGCGAACCGCGATCTGCTCATCGACATCACCGCCGTGCGGACGGGGCAGCCCCGCGAGACCATCGCGCGGGATTCCGAGCGGGACCGGTTCTGGTCCGCCCAGGATGCCGTCGCCTACGGGTTCTGCGACCAGGTGATCACGGACCTCGGCCAGATCCTGCCGCTGGCGCCGGCCGGCCGACGGACGGGGCTCGGCCGATGAGCAGCTACACGATCCCCAGCGTCATCGAGCGCACCACCGGCGGCGGCGAGCGGACGGCGGACATCTTCTCCCGCCTGCTCACCGACCGCATCGTCTACCTCGGCACCGCGGTGGACGACGGCGTGGCCAACACCGTCATCGCCCAGGTGCTGCACCTGGAGAACGAGTCCCGCGACGCCCCGATCCAGATCTACCTCAACTCCGAGGGCGGGGACGTGCAGTCCGTGCTCGCGATCCATGACGCGCTCGACTATGTGCGCTGTCCGGTCGCGGTGACCTGCGTGGGTCAGGTCGTCGCCGCCCCAGTGCTGCTGCTCGGCGCGGGGACGCCCGGCCTGCGCGCCGTGCTTCCCCACTCGCGGGTGGTGCTGCGGCCGCTCGAGGCGAGCGGACGCGGCGCGGTGCCCGACCTGATCCTCGCGACCGAGGAGGTGGCGCGGGTGCGCGGGCAGCTCGAGCAGCTGCTGGCCGAGGCGACGGGGCGGGAGCCCGCGCAGGTGCGGGCGGATCTCGAGCGCGAGCGGGTGCTCGACGCGGCCGGGGCCGTGGAGTACGGGTTGGCCGACGAGATCCTGCTCAGGCGGCCGACAGCATGACGCCGCCGTGCAGGGCGCCGGCCTGCCGGACCGTCCTGCTCCCGATCTCCGGTGTGCGCGTGAGGTCGAGCAGGACGGGCCGGGCGGGGAGCTGAGCCGCGGCCGCCATCAGCTGGGCGACGCTCAGCCCGAGCGCCCCGCAGATCGCGGCGAGCATCTCGCTCGAGGCGTCCTTGCGGCCGCGCTCGACGTCCGAGAGGTGCTGCATGCTCACCCCCGCCTGCGCGGCGACATCGGCCAGGGTGCGGCCGTGCTCCCGGCGTCGGGAGCGCAGCGCCTGGCCGAGCAGCTCGCGCAGCAGGGGCTCCAGCGTGGTCATGGGGCGACGCTACGCCGCCCGGGCACGACCCGCCGGGGCCTCCGCTGTGAGCGGAAGATCCCGCCTCAGAGGCTGCCCTGGGCGTCGGTGCCCAGGGGGATCGGGGTCATGCGGGTGACCAGGCCGGGCTTCTCGACCAGGTCGGCGACGTCGGCGCGCAGGATCTTGACCTGGTCGCTGTCGCCGTGGGTGTCCAGCGCCTCCTCCGAGGACCACTTCTCGATCATCGTGATGGTGCCGTCCTCGGCGTCGTGGATCGCGTAGAGCTCGCAGCCGTCCTCCGTGTGGACGGCTTCGATGCCGCGGCGCATGGCCTCGGCCAGCTCCTGCTTCTTGCCGGGCTTGGGGTAGAACACGGCGGTGACGATGACGGTCATGGGGGTCTCCTCGGGAGGTCGTCGCGGATGGTCCGCGTCCATCCTGCCCTCCGGGGGCGGGCGGGGGACACGCCGTCCCACGGAGAGCTCCGGCTCAGACGCCGACGGCGGCGCGCTCGCGCACGCGGGGAAGGACCTCCCGGCCCACGCGCAGGGCCTCCTCGCGGTGCGGGAAGCTGGAGAGGATGAACTCGTCGATGCCGAGGTCGGCGTACTCCAAGAGGCGGTCGGCGACCTCGTCGTGCGAGCCGACCAGCGCGGTGCCCACGCCCTCGCGCAGCAGGCCGATGCCGGACCACAGGTTCGGGCCGATCACCAGGTCCTGCACTTCCCGCGGCAGCCGGGCGCCGTGCAGGGCGTCCATCCTGGCCTGGCCCACGGAGTCCATCGCCGCCTTGTGGGCCCGGACCGCCGCGACCGACTCGGGATCGAAGGTCGCCTGGAGGTCCGCCGCGGCCTGCCATGCCTGCTCGGAGGTGTCGCGGGAGATGACGTGGATCCGCAGCCCGAAGGAGAGCGTCCGACCCGCGGCGGCCGCCGCCTCCCGGACGGTGCCGATCCGGGCGGCGATGTCCGCGAGCGGCTCGCCCCACAGCAGGTAGGTGTCGGCCTGCTCGGCGGCGACCTGGACCGCCTTCGGGGAGGCGCCCCCGAAGAAGATCGGCACCGGCTGCGTGGTGGGCTCAGGCAGCTGCGCGCCCACGAGGTGCAGGTGGCGGCCCTCGAGCTCGACCTTCTCGCCGTCCAGCAGCGGGCGGATCGCCTGGAGCGACTCATCGGTGATCTCGTAGCGCTCGTCGTGGGGGACGTGCACGCCGTACCCGGCCTGCTCCGCAGGGTTGCCGCCGGTGACGATGTTGAGGATCAGGCGGCCGCCGTGGAGGCGGCGGAAGGTGTCGGCCTGCTGGGCGATCAGCGTCGCGGAGGCGAGCGAGGGCCGCAGGGCCACGATGAACGAGAGGGTGCTCGTGCGGGCGGCGACCGCGGAGCACACCAGCCACGGGTCCGGGCAGTTGATGCCCACCGGCGTGAGCACTCCGGCGAACCCTGCGTCCTCGGCGGCGCGCGCCACCTCGGTCTGGAAGTCCAGCAGCGTCGCCGCCTCGGCCGGTGCCGCGTTCTCGGCCGCCACCGACATCGGGGCCATCGCATCCCCGCGTGGGGGCAGGAACCAGTGGAAGCGGGGCGAGGGGGTCGGGTCGGTCATCGTTCCTCTTTCCTCGTGCGGGGCGCGGTGCTGCGGTCCACCGTGGCGGTCGCCGCCGTCCGGGCGGTGAACGAGCGGGAGAATGTAATCGTCGGCCGAGAGAAGAGGTGGTCATGGGTGCTGTTCCCGTCCAGATCCTGCGCGTGATCCTGTGGGTCTCGCTGGCCGGATCCCTGGTGGTCCAGATCGGGTGGACCGCGCTGCTGTGCACGAAGATGGTGCGCGAGGGCGACGCGCCCGTTGCCGTGGTCGTCGTCGCCGCGCTGATCGTGCTCGGCGTGCTCTGCCTCCAGGTGGTCGCGGTGAGCATTCTGCGCCTGCTCGCCCTGGTGCGCCGCGGCCGCGTGTTCTCGCCGGCGGCGTTGCCGCACGTCGACCGGATCATCGCCGCCGTCGCGGGGGAGGCGGTGGTCGTCTTCTCGGTCGCCGTCCTCGGGGCCGTCGTCAACCGCCTCACGCCCGGGGACGAGCTCGCGCCCGGGCTGATCGGGATGATCTGCGGCGTCTCGCTGGTCGTCGCCGGGGTGGCGCTGGTGATCCACGTGCAGCGACAGCTGTTGGTGCAGGCCACCGCGATGCGGGCCGAGCTCGATGCGGCGGCTTGAGAGGGAGCGACCGGGAGCGGAATCGTCCGCTGGGTCACACGATGGATCGAGCACCCGCCGCGATGCCGTAGTCTTTGGGTGCACGGCGCAGGATGCCTCCCCCGGGGGCGACCGACGACGGTCGCGCGCACCTCAGAAGAAAATTGGGATTACATCACCTCCTCCGCACTGCCCTCGTTCGACTCCCCGCTCGCGGTTCCCGCTGAGCGCTTGACCCCCTCCCGGCTCCGAGCCCAGGGCGACCACCCCGTCGCCGCGCTCGCCGGAGGGTCCCCCACGGCCTTCGGGCCCCAGATCGGCCGCACCGGTGACATCCCGTCGTCGGCCTCGGCTCGGGCGGTCCTCGCGACCGCACACGCACCCCGCACCGGTCCTCGTGACCGCGGAGTGCTCCCATCCGCAGCGGCGCCGTCGCAGCGGATCTACGGGTCACGACCGTGACTCACGACAACGAAGGAAATATCGCCATGGCTACTGGCATCGTCACCTGGTTCAACTCCGACAAGGGCTACGGCTTCATCGCCCCCGAGGACGGCTCCGCCGATGTGTTCGCGCACTTCAGCGCCATCGTCGGCACCGGCCGCCGCGACCTGCAGGAGAACCAGCGCGTGGAGTTCGAGACCGAGCAGGGCCCCAAGGGCCTGCAGGCTGTGAACATCCGCGGACTCTGATCTCCGCGTCGCTCGCACGAGCGACAGCATGACCTCGACGCCCGTCGGGCCCGGCTCACGCCGGGCGCGGCGGGCGTCGTCCTGTTCCCGACCTGCTCACCAGGAGACGGTGTGCCGCCCCGGTCCGAGGGTCCGCTCGAGGCCCGGCAGCACCACGCGGGCCCGGGAGCCCTCCGGGACGGCGAGCGACACCGTGCGCGCCTCGCGATCCACCTCGACCTCGATCGTGCCGGCGGGGGTCTCGCGCGTCATCGCGATGCGGCCGACGGGCACCTCCGGGTCCGGCTGCACCAGCAGCTCCCCCCAGCCGTCCCGGCCCCGGCGCAGGCCCACCGCATGCTCATGGATCCAGGTGGCGGGCGTCCCCATGAAGTAGTGGGAGCAGGAGCGGGGGTCCTGCCACATCTCCATGAAGGTGGAGTTCCCCGCCTCCAGCCAGGCCCGCCATCCCGGGGCGCTGGGATTGGCGAGGACCCGCCAGGCCAAATCCCCGTGCCCGTGGGCGGAGAGCACCCCCAGCAGGTGACGCACCCCGAGATGGCCGCAGTCGTGATGGTCCCCGCGGGCGGTGATGTCCGCGACCAGGTTCGCCACCGCGCTCTCGACGAGCTCGGGCGGCACGATCCCCGCGGCGAGCGGCAGCACGTTGCTGGTCTGGCGGTAGCCGACCTCCGCGCTGCCCGCCGGATCGCGGTAGAGCCCCTGCTCCCGGTCCAGGAACACGATGTTCACCGCCTCCTCGAGCGCGAGCGCCCGCTCGCGCAGCTCCTCGGAGGAGGGGACATCGGCGATCTCCTCGCCGCTGGCGAGGTCCAGCGCATGGGCCAGGGAGCGCAGACCGCCGGCCACCGCGAGGGTGCCCGAGAGCCGCTTGTCCTCCGGGGCCGGGCCGGGGCTGCCCGGGGTGAGGTAGTCCCCGAGCACGCCGGAGATCAGCCCGTCCTGGTCGCGACGGCCCAGCTCATGATCCAGGTAGCGCGCGGCCGCCGCGGCGTGCTCCGCGACCGGGGCGAGATCGCCGTACTCCGTGGCCAGCTCGTCCAGCAGGGTCGGCAGCAGGCAGGTCCACTCCGGAGCGGGGGAGAGCTCCTCGTAGCCCCAGCCCGGGGTCGGCGAGATGACGGCCAGGGAGCCGTCGGCGCGCTGCCCGTCGACCTGGTCCGTCGCCCACTTGGCCAGCATCCGGCGCATGTCGAAGCTCGTGGTCATCGCCGCGAGCCCGGTCAGCGCATCGCCCGTCCACCCGTTCTTCTCGTGCATCGGGGTGTCGGTGGGGACGTGGTGCATGTTGTTCAGCAGCGAGGCCCGCATCGCCGCGTCGAAGCGCTCGAGATACGGCTCCGAGGAGCGCAGCGCGCTGACCTCCTGCAGATCCGCCCACGCCGCTACGCCGGTGACGTCCACGCCGGAGAGATCGCCGGCGACCGCCTCGAGCTGCACGTAGCGGAACCCCTTGTAGCTGTGGCGCGGGGCGAAGGAGCGCGCGTAGGCGGGCTCCAGGCGCACCCGGTCCTCCTGGAAGCGGTCCGCGGCGATGTGCTCGTTGTCGTCGTCCACCGTGCCGTCGTCGCGCAGCTTCTCGCCGTGGCGGGCCACCAGCTCGAGCGTCGGCGAGAGCGCGTCCACCTCGTCGCGGAGCTCGTAGCGGCACCAGCCGGCGATCACCCGGCCCATGTCCAGCACCACCCGCTGCGAGGTGGCGGAGACGACCACCGGGGTGATCTCGCCCTGCTCGACGACCGGCTCCTGCACCTGGGTCACCAGCAGCGGCTCCGGGGACTCCAGCCTGCGACGCGATCCCTTCCCCGGGCGGGCCACGAGCGCCGGCTCCCATCCGTCGGTCGCGTAGCCCGGGAGCAGCCAGGCCGACGGGTCCTCGGTGGGGGAGAAGGTCTCGCCCTCGTACATCGAGTCGACGACCACCGGGCCCGGTCGGGTCAGCCAGTCCTCGCCCGTGGTGAGGGCACGGGCGGAACCGTCGGCCAGGTCCACACGCAGATGCGCCCAGGCGCGCACCGGGCCGCGCCACGGCGCCTCGTGCCAGCGCCACACGTTCGGGGTGCGCATCGCGTGGAAGCCCCGGCCCAGCTCGATGCCCAGCACGTTCTCGCCCGAGAGCAGCAGCGCCGAGACGTCCAGATCGCACACCTGCACGCGGCGGCGCGGATCGGTGAGGCCGGGGTCCAGGCGGCCGTCGCTCACGGGCGCCCCGTTCAGATGGGCGCGGAAGGTCCCCAGACCCGTCACCCGCAGCCGTCCCGCGACCGGCGGGGAGCCCAGGGTGAAGGCGAGGCGCAGCAGGGGGTTCTGGGGATCCTCGCCGGGAGCGGTGATCCAACGGGCGAGAGCGGGGTCGATCTCCGGCATGCCTGACCTCAGGTTCTACTGTCCACATCGACGGGCGGGCTCAGTCTGGCACGGCGCCGCGCTCCCAGGCGGCATCGGGCGGGACCTGCCACCATGGCGCGATGGACCTCAGCACCCTGCTCGGCGGGATCGGCGCCCGGATCGCGCCCGACGACGCCCCGACGCCCGGCTGGTGGGTCGCGACCGCGCTGGTCGCGGCGCTCGTGGTGATCGCCGTCCCGCCGCTGTGGCGGCTGACCCGCCCTGCGGTGACGATCGTGCACGAGCTCGGCCACGCCGTGATCGGGATGGCCTTCGGCCGACGCTTCGCCGGGTTCGTGGTCAGCGCCGACATGTCCGGCCACGCCCTCACCGTCGGCCCCCGCCGAGGGATCGGGCGCATCGCCTCCACCTGGGCCGGCTACCCGGCACCGGCGCTGATCGGGGCCGTGCTCGTGCAGGTCTCCCTACTCGGCTGGGCGCGGACGGCGCTCTGCATCGCGCTCGTCGTGCTGGTGCTCTCGCTCGTGTTCACCCGCTCCCTGCACACCGTCGCCGCCGTGCTGGCCACCGCCGCGGCGGTCGGGGCGCTGTGGTGGTGGGGCTCCCCGGCGCTCATCGCGCTGCTCACCCTTGCCGCCGGCGCCTTCCTGCTGCTCGGGGCGTGGCGGCACCTCGGCGCCGTGATCCGCACCGGCGGCCGCGGCGACGACCCCGCGCAGCTCGGCCAGCTCACCGCCCTGCCCGCCGGGGTGTGGACGCTGAGCTTCGCCCTCGTGATCGCCCTGTGCAGCTGGTGGGCCGGATCGCCGCTGGTCGAGGCCGTGGGCGGGCTCCGGTGAGACCCGGCGGTCACCGCCCCGGGCCGGGCCGTACCCTGGTCCCCGTCGTCCCCCAGCCCTGAGGAGCCTCATGTCCGCGATCACCGTCCCGGCCCGCCGTCCCGTCCTGGCCGATGCCCTGGCCCCGCACCGCACCCGACTGCAGGATGCCGGCCTGGTGCTCTCGGGCGTCGCCGTCGTCGCGCTCCTCGCGCAGGTCACCATCCCGCTGCCGCTGGTCCCGATCACCGGGCAGACCCTCGGCGTGATCCTCGTGGGCGCGGCGCTCGGCTCCCGTCGCGGTGCCGCGGCGCTGGCGACCTATCTGCTGGTGGGCCTCGCGGGCGCCCCGATCTTCGCCGAGCTCAGCGGCGGCCCGGCCTCCGTGCTCTCGCCCAGCTTCGGGTTCGTGCTCGGCTTCGTGCCGGCGGCCTTCGTGGCCGGCTGGTTCGCCGAGCGCGCCTGGGACCGCCGCCCCGTGCTCGCGATGATCGGCTTCGTCGCCGCGAGCGCGGTGCCCTTCCTGGTGGGCGTGCCGTACCTCGCGGTGATCCTCAACGCCGTGATGGGCGCCGAGACCGGCCTCGCCGGCGTGCTCGCGGCCGGTCTGTGGCCCTTCGTGCCCGGCGGTCTCGTCAAGGCCGCGCTCGCCGCGGTGCTGATCCCCGCCGCGTGGAAGGCCGTGCGCGGCCTCGACGACCGCCGCTGATCAGGCGTACAGCAGCGCGGCCCGGACCATCAGGGCGACGAGTCCCAGCGCCGGCAGGAAGGACACGGCGAACCACACCTTCCGGTAGGTCAGCACCGCGATGAACTCCCGCAGCGTGGCGCTGGGGACGTAGTAGAACGCGGTGGGACCACCCACGGCCTCGTCGGCGTATCCCAGCGACCGCGCCAGCAGGGCCGCACGGAAGGCGTGGTACCTGCTGGTCGCGACGATGCAGGGGCCTGCCACGCCGGCCTCCTCGAGGATCCGGTGGGAGAGGGTCAGGTTCTCCTCCGTGGTGCGCGATGCGGTCTCGGCGCGGACGCGCTCGGCAGGCATCCCGGCCTCCTCCACGAGGTACTCGGCCATCGCCTCGCCCTCGGGGCGCGGCTCGTCCTCGCCCTGACCGCCCGAGGGGACCAGCAGCGGATCGAGGCCGAGCGCCAGCAGCCGATCGCGCTCGGCGACGGCACGGTCCAGTCGGTTGCGCAGCAGGGGTGAGACCTTCCCGCGGATCAGGCCGGACCCGTGGACGATGATCCCCTCGGTGGGCAGCTGCTTGGGGAACAGCTGGTAGGGGATCGAGGCGCACAGGAACACGGCGAAGGCGAGTCCCACATGCAGGGTGAGCAGAGCCAGCAGCGCACCCGCGGCGAGCCCGAGGGGATGGAGCGAGAACAGCAGAGCCCCGGCGACGACGGGAGAGGCCAGCAGGGCCAGTCCCGCGAAACCCGAGAGCAGGTTCCCCAGGGACCGGCCCTCCTTGCGCACCATGGTCAGGCCGTTCCACACCATGAACACCGCGAGCCCCACCAGTCCCAGCACCTCGAGCAGCACCGCGGCGAGCACGAGCACGTCGCCGAGCGGAAGGGTGGTCTGGACGAGCTGGCCGAGGGTGGAGAGGCTCGATCCGAGCGCGATCAGCAGGAGCACGCCGTTGCGCACCCGCCTCCGGTCCCGGTGGAAGACCAGCAGGTACAGCCCCCACCAGAAGGCCGTCCCGATCAGCGATCCCAGCATTCCCAGCTCCTCGACTCGTCCGGTCATCCATCCTGACACGGTGCGGCACCGGGACGCTCAGAGCATGCGCACCAGCAGCACCGCGGCCGCGACCGTCACGGGCAGGGCGGCGAGCACCCAGGGCAGTCGGCGCCCGAGCAGGAGCACGAACTCCCGCAGCATCGCGGTGGGCAGATGGCGCAGCCCCGTCGGCCCGCCGACCACCTCGTCCCCGAACCCCAGCTCGCGCGCGATCAGCGCGGCCCGGAAGGCGTGATATCCGCTGGTGACGACGAGGTAGGTGCCCGCCTGTCCGGCCTCGTCGAGCAGTCGGTGGGAGAGGACCAGGTTCTCCTCGGTGGTGCGCGCGGCGATCTCGGTGCGCACCCGGTCGGCGGGGACCCCGAGCACGTCGATCAGATGCGCCGCCATCGCCTCCGCCTCGTGCGGGGTGTCCTCGTCGCCCTTGCCGCCCGAGGGCACCAGCAGCGGATCGACGCCGAGGGCGAGCAGGCGCTCCCGCTCGGCGGCGGCGCGCTCGAGCCGACCACGCAGCAGCGGCGGGATCCGTCCGGCGTGCAGGGTCGAGCCGAGCACGATGATGCCGCCGCCGCCCAGTCGCGGCCGGTGCCGGAGGTAGGGGAGGGCGGCGCCGAGGAAGATCAGGAAGGCGATCCCCAGGTGCATCGCGAGGACGCCGACGATCCCTGCGAGCACGAGGCCGACGGGACCCCCGACCCCCGCGAGCGCGGGGACCAGGACGGGGGAGGCGAGCAGCGCGAGCCCGCCGAGCCCCGAGAGCACACGACCGCGCGGTCGGGCATCGCGCGGGGAGATGACCAGGGAGCCGATCACCACGGTCGCCCCGAGTACGAGCGCCCCGGTCATGCTCAGGCCCCACAGCGCGAGCAGCAGCGCCGTCGGTGCCGGGCGGCCCAGCAGCGCGAGCACCAGAGCGAGGAGCAGGAGCGCGGCGAGCAGCAGGAGCGTCCCGCTGCGCATCCGGCGGGGGTCCCGGCGGACGATCAGCTGGTGGGCCGCCGTGCACAGCATCGTCAGGAGCCCGAGGGCCCCGATCCCTGCTGCAGACATCCAGCCCTCCTCACCTCGCGCGACGGCTCATCCTGCCATGGCCGCCGCGCAGGGAGGGACGACGGCGTCAGCCCTGGGCGGGAGCCGGCCGGAAGGGCGCCAGATGGCGGCCGATGTGCGCGGCGAGCACCTCGGTGTGGCTGGCCTGATGTGCGGCGACCACGTCGAGGAAGCGGTCGTGGATCGAGGCGCCGGAGGCGTCGGTCCCGTTCAGCGAGTCGCCGTAGCCCACGTGCAGGATCTGGCGGGCGTCGGCCGAGCGGATCAGCTCGGGCAGGTCCACGCCCTCCAGGGAGGTGGGGGTGCGGTCCTCGTGGGCGGAGACCTGGTAGCTCGCCCGGGCCTTGACGTAGGAGGCGCGGGAGATGTCCCAGATCGCCGAGAACAGCTCCGGGTCCTGGGCGGCGACGATCTCGACGCCGCACAGGTAGCTGGTGCCGGAGGTCTTCAGGTGGACCAGGCCCTGGGTCGCCTCGACGCACAGCGGGTAGATGGAGAACTTGTCGGATCCCGAGTGCAGGGAGATCTTGTAGCCGCCGAACTGGTTCGAGATCGCGTGGTGCGCCTCGAGGTTCGTGCGCAGCTCCTCCACGTCGCCCAGGAAGTCCAGGCCCTTCTCGAAGCCGTCCACGTAGCGCGGCGCGAAGCTGAACCAGGAGGCGCCCAGGCGCTTGAGCTCCGAGGCCATGTAGAAGTGCTCGAAGAAGGTGGTGAGCCATGTGGTCTCGTCGACCGCGAACTCGATCTCGACCTCGTGCCGGGCGTTCTCGGTGACGTGACGGTACAGGCGCATCGACTCCACGACCGCGCGACCGTACTTCACCGCCGCGGTGAGGACGTCCTGCTCGGTGACCTCGATCTGCGAATGGCCCACGTCCAGCGTCATGCCCACGTAGCGGGCCTTGAGGTCCGCGAGGGTGTCCTCGAGCTGGTCCCAGGGGAGGCCCTCGGCGTCGGCCTCGGTGACCCCGGCGGTGACGTCGGCGACCAGGTCGCCCGGGTCCAGGGTGAACATGACGAAGCCGGCCTCGAGGCCGCGGTCGATGCCCTCGGTGGACTTGATGTGGTCGCAGTCGGCGCCGAAGCCGCGGTCCCAGCCGGCCTCGACCAGGCCGAAGACGGCGTCGTCCATGACGGACCGGGCGCTGCGGCCCAGGCGGTCCATCTCGCGGATCGACTGCTGGGCGAGCACCGGCATCACGCCGACGCCCTGCTCGGCGAAGGCGCGCGCCTGGCCGGGGGTCGCCAGCCCGGTGCGGTCGCCGGTGCCGACGGAGGTGCGGTGCCCGCCGATCAGCTGGGGCCGCAGCACGGGGAAGGCCGCCTGCAGCGCCCTCGCGTTCGCGGTGGTCAGCGGGCCGGTGAGGACGTGCCCGTCGCCGGCGGCGGAGGCGGTGCCCTCGAAGGCGGCGAGTGCATCGGCCGAGGCCGCGTCCAGGCGCAGGGAGCGGGCGGAGCCGTCGTACTCGATGCTGGCGGTGAGGGAGTCGTGGTGCAGGGTCATGGGGATCTCCGATCAGGGTGAGAGGTGCAGGGCGGGGTCAGGGGGCGGTGGGGAACTCGATGAGCACCTTGACATCGGCGGTCGACCCGCCGCCGGCGGCCTCGAGCGCGCTCATCGCCTCGGTGAACGGGACGATCCGGGTGCGCAGCGGCGAGACGTCCACCGCGCCGCTCTCCAGGAGCTCGATGAGCTGGGGGAAGACCCCGAGGCTGTTGCGGGAGCCGAGCACGTCCAGCTCCTTCTTGATGAGGACCGACTGGTTGAAGGTGACCTCGCGGGTGCCGTTGCCGATCAGGGCGAGGCGCGCACCGGTGGCGGCCGCCTCGATCGCGTTGGTGAAGGAGACCGGCAGGCCGGTGGCCTCGCAGACCACGTCGAAGCCGTCGCCGTCGGTGGCGCGGTCGACGGCGTCGGCGAGGGAGTCCGTCGTGAGATCGAAGGTCCCCTCCGCGCCGAGGTCGCGGGCGATCTCCAGGCGGGACCCGACGACGTCGGCGACCCAGACGCGCGCCCCGCGGCTGCGGGCGGCGAGCATGGTCAGCAGGCCGATCGCTCCGGCGCCGATGACCAGCACCCGGTCCTGCTCGCCGACCTCGGCGCGCAGCACGGCGTGGTACCCGATGGAGAACGGCTCCACCATCGCCAGGTCGCGGGGATTTACGCCCTCGGCCCGGTGCAGCCGGTCCAGCGGCATGGTGATCAGCTCCTGGAACGCGCCGTCGCGGTGCACGCCCATGGTCTCGTTGTGCACGCAGGCGTTGAGCCGCCCGCGGCGGCAGGAGTAGCAGGTGCCGTCCTCGAAGTAGGGCACGCCCGTGACGACGTCCCCGACGGACAGATCGGTCTCCGCGGCCCCCTCGGGGTCGTGGATCTCGAGGATCTCCGCGGAGAACTCGTGCCCGGGGACGCGCGGGTAGGTGGTGAAGGGCTGGGTGCCCCGGAAGGTCTGGATGTCCGAGCCGCAGATGCCGGCGAAGCGGACGCGCAGCAGCGCCTCCCCGGGCGCGGGCTGCGGAGCGGGGACGTCGACGATCTCCACGGCTCCGGGCGTGGTGACGCGGATCGACTTCATCAGGGGCCTCCGTCGGTCGCAGATGTATACGATTGCAGTCATCGGACCTGTACGAGTGTGGACTATGCTGTCGACGATGTCCACCGACTGCAAAAGTTGCAGTGCGGGTGCGCCGGAAGGGGAGCGAGCATGGCGGTGACGCTCAAGGACGTGGCCGCCCGCGCGGCCGTCTCCGTCGCCACGGCCTCCCGGGCCTTCCAGCGCCCGGACATGGTCGGCGCCGCGACCCTCGAGCGGGTGCGCGCCGCCGCCTCCGAGCTCGGCTACAGCCCCAACCGCACCGCCCGCGCCCTCATCACCGGGCGTGCCGGGGTGTACGGCGTGATCGTCCCCGACCTCGAGAACCCCTTCTTCCCGGCGGTGCTCAAGGGTGCGCAGGCCCGGGCCCACGAGCTCGGGGCGCAGCTGCTGATCACCGACGCGGGGGAGTCGCCCGAGGGCGAGCTGCCGCTGGTGCGCACCCTCGCCCCCCAGGTCGACGGGATCCTGCTGTGCTCGAGCCGGATGGACGAGGAGTCGCTGCGCGAGGCCGCCTCGCTCACACCGCTCAGCCTGGTCAACCGGGTCTCCCCGCAGCTCCCCGGCGTCTTCGCGGACCCGGATCCGGGCATCCCCGCCGCCGTGCAGCACCTGCGACGGATGGGGCACCGACGGATCGGCTACGTCGGCGGCCCCTCCATCAGCCGTTCCGACCAGGTGCGGCGCGAGGTCATCGTGGGGATCTGCGCCGAGGCGGGCCTGGAGGCGATCGAGATCGGCTCCTTCGCGCCGACGGCCGACGGCGGGCGCCTCGGCGCCGAGGCGCTCCTGCAGACCGACGCGACCGCGGTGCTGGTCTACAACGACCTCATGGCCCTCGCGCTCATGGAGCGGCTGCGCAGCTTCGGCGTGGACGTGCCGGGGCAGATCAGCGTGGTGGGCTGGGACGACATCACCTTCGCCGCGATGATCACCCCGGGCCTGGCCACGGTGCGGGTGCCCCGCTACGACATGGGCACCACCGGGATCGACCTGCTCCACGAACCCGCCGGCGGCGAGCCGGCACGGATCGGGCTGCGCACCCGCTTCGTGCCCCGCGCCTCGGTCGGTCGCGCGCCGAGCTCGTCTACGCTCCGAGCATGAGCGACAGCGACCTCTCCACCCCCATCGCGGATGTCCCGGGTGTGGGACGCCCCGCGGTCCGGGCTCTGGCCGAGCAGGGGCTGGGCATCGTCGGCGAGCTGGCAGGCCGCAGCTGGCCCGAACTCGCCGCGCTCCACGGCGTCGGCCCGTCGGCCGGACGCCGGCTGCAGGCGGTGCTCGCCGAGCACGGAGCCTCCTTCCAGGACCCGCCCGCCGCGGAGACCCGATCGGCGGTCGTGACCCGCGGGGCGACCGGGAGGAACGCCGCCGATCTCCGCACCCGCTCGACCGGCGCCGCCCCCGAGGACCACATCGCCTCGCTCGGCGCGCGCCGCCGCCGCGAGGGCGCGGCCCTGCTGGCGATGTTCGGGGAGGCCACCGGCGCCCCGGCCACGATGTGGGGGCCCAGCATGATCGGCTACGGCGAGGTGCACTACCGCTATGCCACCGGCCGCGAGGGGGACACCTTCCAGCTCGGCTTCAGCCCGCGCGCCGCGGATCTCGCGCTCTACGGGCTGCAGGGCCATCCCCGCAGCGAGGAGCTGCTGGAGCGGCTGGGCCCGCACCGGCGCGGCGCCGGCTGCGTCTGGGTGCGGTCCCTCGAGGCGGTCGACACGGACATCCTGGCTGAGCTCGTGGGCCATGCCTGGGAGAGCGGTCCGCCGCCCGCGTGATGCTCCGCTCACCGGGCGCGGGCCCGGTGCGTCGCGGGGGTCCGGAGGCCTACTGTGCTCCGGGAGCCGGAGCATGCGGGTTCCCGATCGATCGTGGAGAGGACGGCGATGGGACAGACGGAGGGCGAGCGCCGCCGCGCGGACAGATCCCCGTTCGTCGGCCGACGGTCGAAGGCCGCCGTGCTGATCCTCGGGATCGGCTTCGTGATGGTCGTGGTCCACTCGGTCCTGTTCAAGGTCCTGATGGAGCACGAGTCCGGCGAGCACTCGTGGGCGAGCGCCGTGTACTGGACAATCACCACCATGTCGACCCTCGGCTACGGCGACATCACCTTCACCTCGGACGCCGGCCGGCTGTTCTCGCTGTGGGTCCTGCTCAGCGGCGTGGTCTACATGCTGGTGCTGCTGCCCTTCTTCGTCATCCAGTACGTCGTCACCCCGTGGCTGGACCACCGCCGTGCCGCGCGCACCCCGCGCAAGGTGCCCGCCTCCCTGTGCGACCACGTGCTGCTGGTGGGCTCCGACGCGGTCACCCAGGCGTTCGCCGCCCGGGCGGAGCGCTCCCGGGTGCCCGCCGTCATCGTCCTCGAGGACGGGGCCCTCGCCGGGGAGCTGCACGACCAGGGGCGCCAGGTGATCGTGGGTCCGCTCGACTCCGCCGTGACCTACCGCAACGCCGGCGCCTCGCGCGCCCGACTGGTGGTCTCCACCCTCTCGGACACCGCGAACACCAACGTCGCCTTCACCGTGCGCCAGGCCGCAGCCCGCGTGCCGATCGCCGTGACCGCGGCGAAGCCCGTCTCCGTCGACGTGCTCGGCTTCGCCGGCGCCGACCACGTGCTCGAGCTCGGCCAGGTGCTGGGCCGCGAGATGGCCTCCCGGGTGCTGGGCTCCACGGGCAGGTACCACCCCATCGGCAGCTTCGGCTCGACCATCATCGCCGAGGCCGCCGCGCGCGGAACCGCCCTGGTGGGTCTCACCCTCGGCGAGGCGCTGCCGCTGCTGCGCTCGAAGGTGCGGGTCCTGGCGATCATGCGCAAGGGTCGGCTGCGGGCGATGACCCCGGACCTGCGGATCACCGACGGGACCGTGCTCGTGCTCGCCGGGCAGGAGTGCGAGCTCGCCGAGTACGACGAGCAGTTCCAGAGCCGCGAGATCTCCGAGGAGCCGGTGGTGATCCTCGGCGGCGGCCGCGTGGGGCGGTCCGCCTCCCGCGCGCTGAGCGACGAGGGCGTGCCCAACACGATCGTCGAGATGCTCCCCGGCCGGGTCGAGACCTCCTACTCCGTGCTCGAGGGCACCGCGAGCTACGCCGTGGTCTCCGGGGACGCCGCCGACCAGCGGATCCTGCGCCGCGCGGGCCTCGAGAGCGCCTCCGCCGTGCTGGTCACGCCGCGGGACGACGACCTCAACGTCTACCTCACCCTGTTCTGCCGGCGCCTGCGTCCGGAGCTGCAGGTGGTCTCCCGCGCGACCTACGAACGCAACGTGGCCACGCTCTACCGTGCGGGCGCCGACGGCGTGCTCTCCTACGCCACCATCGGCGCGACCGATCTGTGGAACCACGCCGGGCTCAGCCATCGTGTGCTGGTCGCCGAGGGCAACGAGCTGTTCCTGGTGCCCCGTCCCGCCTCCCTGGCGCGCCGCTCCGTGCGCGACGACGAGGTGCGCCGCAGGACCGGCTGCCACATCGTCGCGGTGCTCGATGAGGACGGCACCCTGGCCTACGACACCGAGTCCATCCCCTCGGCGCCCGGCCAGCTGCTGCTGCTCGGTGATCGTCACGCCGAGCGCCGCTTCCGCGAGACCTACCTCGGCCGCCGACGCTAGGGTGGCCGGACACCCCCCCCGTTCGTCCCAGGAGATCCATGCCGTCCGCACCCGTGAAGCTCGCCGTGGGCGATGCCGCCCCCGCCCTCGACCTGCCCACCGCCGGCGGAGGCCGGGTGGACCTCGCCGCGCTGCGGGGCGCCCCGGCCCTGCTGTGGTTCTACCCCGCGGCGAACACCTCCCTGTGCACCAAGCAGGCCTGCGATCTGCGGGACAGCCATCAGATGTTCCTCGACGCCGGCTACCGGGTGATCGGCATCTCCCCGGACCCCGTCGCCGAGCTCGACCGCTTCATCGCCGAGCAGGACCTTCCCTACACCCTCGCCTCCGACGAGTCCCATCAGGTGATGGAGGCGTACGGCGCATGGGGAGAGAAGAACATGTACGGGAAGCTGGTCCAGGGCACCATCCGCTCCACCTTCGCGATCGACGCCGAGGGCGTGCTGACCTTCGTGAAGTACCGCGTGGGCACCCCGAAGCACATCGCGCTGCTGCAGGAGAAGCTCGGCCTCTGAGCCGCTCGGGCGCAAGTGTGACGTGATCTGCGCGCCCTCGCTTTGGAGCACTCCTCCCGCTCCCGTATGCTGTATCGGCGTGCCGCGCTTCAGCGCGGTGCCAGGAGACGTGGCAGAGCGGCCGAATGCGCTCCCCTGCTAAGGGAGTAGGCGACCAAAATCGCCTCGGAGGTTCAAATCCTCTCGTCTCCGCCGACGAAAAGGCCCCTCACCTGCGGTGATACCGCGGGGGAGGGGCCTTTCGCCGTTCGAGCTACTCGCCCTGGTCGTCGCCCAGGGTGGTCCACTCGGGGCCGTCGGACTCCAGCAGATCGGGATCGCGCACCACCTCGAGCTCGGCCTCACCGCTGCGCAGGCGGCCGGCGAGCTCCTGCAGCGTCTCGCGCAGCACGGCCCGGGCGCGGGAGGCGTCCCCGGCGGAGAGCGCGGCCAGCAGCTTCTCGTGGGCCTCGGCGAGGTCGGCGCGGACGCCGAAGCCGCGCGGGTCCGAGAAGCTGCCCATCCGGGTGAGGATCACGATGGTGCTCATCGAGGAGATGAGGAAGCGGTTCCCGGCGATCTCCGCGATCTGCTGGTGCAGGTCGAGGTCGGCGTTGCCCGCCTCGATGACCTCCTCCGCCTCGAGCGCGCGGCGCGTGCGCTCCATCGGCTCGCGCAGCGGCGCCAGCAGCGACTCGGCCGCTGCGGCGTCGCCCGCGGAGCGCAGGAACGCCACACGGTCTGCCACGATCGAGGCGGCCTGCATCTCGATGCCGAGCCGGTAGTCGATGAAGTCCGACATGGTGCCGGCATCCATCCGGGTCACGAACAGCCCGCGCCCGGGGATCTGGGTGAGCAGGCCGTCGCGCACCAGGCGCTGGCAGGCCTCGCGCAGCGAGGAGCGGGAGATGCCCATCTGCTTGGAGACCTGGACCTCCGGGATGGTGTCGCCCGGGCGGAGATCGCCGAAGTAGATCGCATTGCGCAGCTCGAGCTCGGCCTGGTCGATGATCGAGGGTCGACGGATGGGCTGCATCATCGGCAGCTGGACCGTCTCCTGACGAGGGCGCATGGGATCCTCCTGTGCTCGTGCGCGGTGTGCGCGCGGTGCGTCATCCAATCATCCGTCCCCGGAGCGCCGCCACCAGCCCTCGGAGCCGTCATCGCGATCACATTTCGCCGCCGGACGGCCGGATCACGACCACATTACGAAACCTCGCGGAGCCGCGCACGGACTCGGAGGGGCCGTTAGCGTGGTGACGATCCGATCTGCGGATCATCGGATTGTCCGACACGAAGGGGATGTCGGTCCACCGCTGATCCCGCGGACCCAGACGAATGCCGAGGAGCATCGCCATGCAGAACCGCCGCAGCTTCATCCGAGGGAGCGGTCTCGTCCTGTCCGCCGCAGCGCTGGGCGGTCTCGCCGCCTGCAGCCGCACCAGCACCGGGGGAGGTGCCGGTGAGGGCGAGGACGGGGGCCTGCTCGCCACGCTCCAGGACGCCGGAAAGATCGTGGTCGGCTTCGCCGGCGAGGCTCCCTACAGCTTCGACGACAACGGCGAGATCACCGGTGCGACCCTGGCCATGCACCGCGAGATCTTCGGCGAGCTCGGCATCGACACCGTCGAGGGCAAGCTCACCGACTGGAACTCGCTCATCCCGGGCCTGAACGCCGGTCAGTTCGACGCCGTCAGCGCCGGGATGTCGATCCTCCCCGAGCGCTGCGCCGAGGCCGCCTTCAGCGAGCCGGAGTTCCAGTACACGACGGCACTCATGGTGCCCAAGGGCAACCCCGAGGGCCTCGAGGACATGCAGTCCTTCGTCGACTCGGGCCTCACCGTCGCCACCATGAGCGGCGCGGTCGAGAGCACGTACGCGAGCGACCTCGGCCTCGAGAGCATCGAGGTCGGCGGCCCGCAGGACGGCGTGGACGCGCTCAGCAGCGGCAACGCGGACGCCTTCGCGCTCACCGCGATCTCGCTGAACTGGCTGGCCGAGAACTCCGCCACCGACTTCGAGGTCACCGACAGCTTCGTCGCCGAGATCGACGGTGAGAAGCAGGTGGGCGCCGGCGGCACGGTCTTCCGCAAGGAGGACACCTCCCTGCTCGACGCCTACAACGAGAAGCTGGCCGCGATCATCTCCGATCCCGAGCGCTACCTCTCGATCGTGGGCGACTTCGGCTTCACGAAGGAGGAGCTGCCCCCGGAGGAGATGACGGCGGAGCTGCTGTGCTCGGGCGATCTCTCGTCCCTGCAGTGAGCCCTGATCCCCACCACTCCTCCGAGACGGTGACCGCCCGATGAACGGACTGATCGGGTTCTTCGAGCAGCTCGGACCGAACCTCGAGGTCCTCGGCGCCCGGCTGCCGCAGATCCTCGACGGGGTCTGGACCACCGTTCTCGCGACCGTGCTCGGCGGGATGCTGGCCCTGGTCATCTCCTTCGCCTTCGGCATCCTCCAGACCGTGAAGATCGCCCCGGTGAGGATCGTCGCGCGCGTCTTCGTGGAGTTCTTCCGCGGCACCTCGCTGGTGGTCCAGCTGTTCTGGCTCTGCTTCGTGCTGCCCCAGCTCCCGTACCCGCTCGGCTTCCGCCTCGAGCCGCTGGTGGTCGGGGTCCTGGCGCTGGGGCTGAACTACGGGGCCTACGGCGCCGAGGTGGTGCGCGGCTCGATCGGCTCGGTGCCCAAGGGCCAGTACGAGGCGCTCAGCGCGCTCAGCCTGAGCCCCGTGCGCGGCCTGTTCCGGGTGATCATCCCGCAGGCCTGGGCCCTGATGATCCCGTCGCTGTCGAACCTGTGGATCCAGCTGCTCAAGGGCAGCGCGATCGTCTACACGGTCACGCTGTACGACCTCTTCTTCCAGGTCGAGCAGATTCGCAGGCAGACCGGCACCTGGTTCGCGTTCCTGTTCGCACTGCTGGCCTACTACCTCATCGCCTGGGTGATCGTCATCATCATGAACGCCCTCGAGGTGCAGGCCAAGCACCGGATCGGCCGCGGCCCGGCTCTCTCGACGTCGCTGGGCTCCCTGCTGCGCGCCCCGGGCAGCGCCTCGGTGGCGAAGGGGGGTCTGACGTGAACGACTCCTGGTGGTCCTGGGACCACGCCGCCGCCGTCCTGCCCGAGCTGCTAATCGCGTTCGTCAAGTACACGCTGGTCGCGACCGTGCTCGGCACCCTCATCGCGGTGGTGCTGGGCCTGATCGTCGCGATGATCCGCCGGGTCTCGCCGGCCGTCATCCGCACCCCGGTGACCTGGGTGGTCGAGTTCATCCGGATGACGCCCCTGGTGGTGCAGCTGGTGTTCGCGAACCTGGTGCTCTCGCCGTACGTCGACTCGACCTTCGCGATCGGCGTGTGGGTGCTCGGCATCCATTACACGACCTACATGGCCGAGGTGTACCGCGCCGGCATCGACTCTGTGCCCAAGGGCCAGTGGGAGGCGGCCACCGCGCTGTCGCTCCCGCAGACCCGCACCTGGCGGGCGATCATCGTCCCCCAGGCGATCCGCAGCACCCTTCCGGCGCTGGGCAACTATGCGATCTCCATGTTCAAGGAGACCCCGTTCTTCGTGGTCATCTACATCCCGGAGATGGTGCGGGTCGCCCAGACGTACGGCGGGGACACCTTCCGCTACACCGAGTCGATCACCCTGGCCGGCCTGATCTTCCTGGCCTCGAGCTACCCGACCTCCGTCCTGATCCGACGACTGGAGAAGAAACTTGCCTGAGAACACCGCAGCACCCGTCGGCGAGCCGCACATCGAGTTCCGCGACGTGGTCAAGAAGTTCGGTGACCACACCGTGCTCGAGGGCCTGGACTTCACCGTCTCCCGGGGCGAGCGGGTCACCCTCATCGGCCCGTCGGGATCGGGCAAGACCACGATCCTTCGCCTGGTGATGACCCTCGAGGAGCTCACCGGCGGCTACATCCACATCGGCGGCACACCGCTGCAGTACGAGGAGCAGGGCGGGAAGCGGGTGCGGATCCCGGACAAGCGCCGCCGCCGCACCACCACCGGCATCGGGATGGTGTTCCAGCACTTCAACCTGTTCCCGAACATGACCGTCCTCGAGAACATCATCGAGGCGCCCGTGCACGTCATGGGGCTGTCCAAGGACGAGGCGGCGCACAAGGCCGAGGCCCTGCTGGACAAGGTGGGCATGGCGTGGAAGAAGGACGCCCGCCCCTCCGAGCTCTCCGGCGGGCAGCAGCAGCGTGTCGCGATCGCCCGGGCCCTGGCCATGGACCCCGAGATCCTGCTGCTGGACGAGGTCACCTCGGCGCTGGATCCCGAGCTGGTGGGGGAGGTGCTCGGCGTGCTGAAGGACATCGCCGCGGAGACCGACATCTCGATGCTCATCGTGACCCACGAGATGCAGTTCGCCCGGGACGTCTCCCAGCGCGTGATGATGTTCGACCACGGATCGATCGTGGAGGAGGGGACGCCGGAGAAGATGTTCAGCGCTCCGGAGAACCAGCGCACCCAGGACTTCCTGCGCGCCGTCCTCTGATCCGCCCCGACGGTCCGCGGACTGTCGCGGACGCGGGCGATGGCGGACCTTCGCTGTAGTCTGTGCCCGTTCGCTCCGCGCCGACGCGGTCGCCCTGCTTTGTCGTCGGCGGCCGCTGATCGGCGCGCCGACCCCAGGAGGCCCAGTGCCACATTCCGACGCCATCGCCGTCCCGACCTTGACGAGCGAGTTCCCCGTCGTCGGCGACGATCCGCACATCGACGCCCCTCTCCGGGCGACCGTTCGCCGCCTCTCGACCCTGCTGGGGCGTGCACTCGCCGACCAGCACGGCCAGGAGATGCTCGACCTCGTCGAGCAGGTCCGCAAGCTGACCAAGGAGGCGAAGTCCGCCGATTCCGAGGCCAGCGCCCAGGACGTCCAGCAGCGCCTCGCTGCCTTGCCCATCGAGCAGGCCACCGCCCTGACCCGTGCGTTCTCCCAGTACTTCCTGCTGGCCAACGCCGCCGAGCAGGTCTACCGGGTGCGCGCCCTCGACGAGCGCCCGGCCGACGAGTCCTGGATGCCCCGCACCGTGCGGGCCGTCCATGAGGAGATCGGGGCAGAGGGCCTGCAGAAGGCCGTCGACTCCCTCGACGTGCGCCTGATCTTCACCGCGCATCCCACCGAGGCCTCGCGCCGTGCGGTGCTCACCAAGCTGCGCCGCATCTCGGACATCCTCGCCGAGGACACGGAGGAGGGCACCACCGAGCGCCGCCGTCAGGACCGCGACCTCGCCGAGCTCGTCGAGACGCTCTGGCAGACCGACGAGCTGCGCCGCCAGCGCCCCACCCCGCAGGACGAGGCCCGCAACGCCCTCTACTACCTGCGTCAGATCTTCCGCCAGACCATGCCGGAGATGCTCGACGACCTCCGCGAGGAGCTGCGCGAGCACGGTGTGCAGATGCGCGACGACCAGGTGCCGCTGCGCTTCGGCTCCTGGATCGGCGGCGACCGTGACGGCAATCCCTTCGTCACCGCCCAGGTCACCCGCGAGGTGCTCGAGCTCCAGGCCGACAACGCGATCGACCTCGCCATCGAGGTGGTCTCCGACCTGATCCTCGAGCTGTCCGTCTCCAGCGAGCTGACCGGTGAGGACGAGGAGCTGCGGGCGAGCCTCGCCCAGGACCTCGAGCACGAGTCCGAGCTCGACGAGGAGCAGCAGGAGCAGTACCGCCAGGAGCCCTACCGCCTCAAGCTCGGGGCGATCCGGGCCAAGCTGCGCGCCACCCGCGATCGGATCCGCTCCGGCGAGGCGCACCTGCACGGCAGGGACTACGCCTCCGGCGAGGAGCTGCAGGAGGACTTCCGGGTCCTGCGCGAGGCGCTGCGCCGTCACGGCGGGGAGCGGCTCGCCGACGGCGCCCTGGGCGTGGCCCAGCAGGTGCTGGCCGCCTCCGGGCTGAACCTCGCCACCCTCGACGTGCGCGAGCACTCCGAGAAGCACCATGAGGTCGCGGCCCGTCTGTTCGACCGGGTGGGCGAGCTGGACCGCCCCTATGCGGAGCTCAGCCGCGAGGAGCGCACCTCGGTGCTCGGGCACGAGCTCGGCAGCCGTCGGCCGCTGGTCGGTGCGGCGATCGTCGAGGACGAGTCGATCCTCGACGACCCCACCCGCACCACCTACAACGTGTTCCGCGAGATCCGCGACGCCCACCGTCTGTACGGCACCTCCGTCATCGAGACCTACATCATCTCGATGACCCACGGCGCCGACGACGTGCTCGCCGCAGCGCTCCTGGCCCGTGAGGCGGGGCTGATCAGCATCGCCGGCAACGAGGAGCATCGGGCGGATCTCGGCTTCGTGCCGCTGCTCGAGGAGGTCTCCGAGCTGCGCCATGCCGGCGAGATCCTCGACGAGCTGCTCAGCGACGCCTCCTACCGCGAGGTCGTGCGTCTGCGCGGCGATCGCCAGGAGGTCATGCTCGGCTACTCCGATGGCAACAAGGACGCCGGGGTGATGACGAGCCAGTGGGAGATCCATCAGGCCCAGCGCTCGCTGCGCGATGCGGCGGCCCGGCACGGCGTCACCCTGCGGCTGTTCCACGGCCGCGGAGGCTCCGTCGGCCGAGGCGGCGGCCCCACGTACGACGCGATCCTGGCCCAGCCGTACGGCGTGCTCGAGGGCGAGATCAAGTTCACCGAGCAGGGCGAGGTCATCTCCGACAAGTACATGCTGCCCTCGCTGGCCCGGGAGAACCTGGACCTGTCGCTGGCCGCCGTGCTCGAGGGCTCCGCGCTGCACACCACGCCGCGCTCGACCCCCGAGCAGCTGGACCGATTCGGCGAGGTCATGCAGTCGGTCTCGGATGCGTCCTTCGCGCGATACCGCACGCTGGTGGACGACGAGAACCTGCCGGAGTACTTCGTCTCGGCCACCCCGGTCGAGCAGCTCGGCGACCTGAACATCGGCTCGCGCCCCTCCAAGCGCGCCAGCTCCTCGAAGGGGCTGGACGGTCTGCGGGCCATTCCGTGGGTGTTCGGCTGGACCCAGTCGCGGCAGATCGTGCCGGGCTGGTTCGGTGTGGGCTCCGGCCTGAAGGCCGCCCGGGAGGCCGGCCTCGAGCCGGACCTGCACGAGATGTACCGCAGCTGGCACTTCTTCCGCACCGTGATCAGCAATGTCGAGATGACGCTCGCGAAGACGGACATGCAGATCGCCGCGCACTACGTGCACTCGCTGGTGCCGGAGAACCTCTGGTACCTCTTCGATCGGATCCGCGAGGAGTACGAGCTCTCCGTGGCCGAGATCGAGCGGCTCACCGGCGTGCTGGACCTGCTGGACAACCAGCCGATCCTCAAGCGCACCCTCGCCGTGCGCGATCGCTACCTGGACCCGATCTCCTACATGCAGGTCGCGATGCTGCAGCGGGCCCGTGCCGCGACCGCGAACGGCGAGGAGCTCTCGCCGGAGCTCCAGCGCGCGCTGCTGACCACCATCAACGGTGTCGCAGCGGGTCTGAAGAACACCGGCTGATCCCCGGCTCCTCACGCAGACGCGGGCGGCACCCCCTCGAGGGGGTGCCGCCCGCGTCGTCGTCGCGACGGGTCGCCGTCAGCGGGCGGTGCCGTCGACCGCGAACTCCTCGATCCGTGCCAGCTCGTCCTCGGAGAGGTCGAGCTTCTGGACGGTGGCGATGTTCTGTTCGAGCTGCTGCACCGAGGAGGCGCCCACCAGGGCCGTGCTCACCTGCGGGTGGCGCAGGGTCCAGGCGAGGGCGAGCTGGGCGAGGCTCTGGCCGCGGTCCTCGGCGATCGCGGAGAGACCGCGCACCCGGTCGAGGTAGTCCGTGCCGGTGACCTGGCGCTCGCTGAGCGAGCCGGCGGAGCCCGCGGCGCGGGAGGTCTGCGGCACCCCGCCGAGGTAGCGGTCGGTGAGCAGTCCCTGCTGCAGCGGCGAGAAGACGGCCAGGCCCACGCCGAGCTCGTCCACCGTCTCGAGCAGCCCGTCCTCGACGTGGCGGTTGAACATCGAGTACGAGGGCTGGTGGATCAGCAGCGGCGTGCCGAGGTCGGCGAGGATCTGCGCGGCCTGCCGGGTCTTCTCCGGGGAGTAGTTCGAGATGCCCGCGTAGAGGGCGCGACCGCTGCGGACGGCCTGGTCCAGGGCGCCCATCGTCTCCTCGAGCGGGGTCTCGGAGTCCTCGCGGTGGTGGTAGAAGATGTCCACGTGGTCCAGGCCCAGGCGCTCCAGGGACTGGTCCAGGGAGTTCAGCAGGTACTTGCGGGAGCCGCCGTCGCCGAAGGGGCCGTCCCACATGCGGTAGCCGGCCTTCGAGGAGATGACCAGCTCGTCGCGGTGGGCGCGGAAGTCCTGCGCGAGGATGCGGCCCAGCTGGGTCTCGGCGCTGCCCGGGGGCGGGCCGTAGTTGTTGGCCAGGTCGAAGTGGTGCACGCCGAGGTCGAAGGCGCGGCGCACGATGGTGCGCAGGGTCAGGGGATCGCGGTTCTCGCCGAAGTTCTGCCACAGGCCCAGGGAGATCGGGGGCAGCTGCACGCCGGATCGGCCGACGCGGCGGTACGGGGTGCTGTCGTAGCGGGAGGCAGCCGGGAGGTAGGCATCGATGCTCATCCTCCGAACACTAGTGCGTGCCCAGCGGGCGCTCCATGATGTCCATCCCGAGGCCGGCCACCTTCAGCCGGTCGGGGTTGCCGGCGAAGGGCACGGAGCGTCCCACGGGCGTGAAGCCGTGGCGCTCGTACCAGGCGTGCAGCTCGGGCCGGGACTGCAGCACCCGGATCACCAGCACGTCCACCCCCGCCTCGCGCAGCACCGCGGCCTGGGCCTCGAGCAGTCGCCCGCCCAGGCCGCGGGACTGCGCGGCGGGGTGGACGGCGAACAGGCCGAGCTCCGCACGGGTGGCCCCGTCGGCATCGGCCGGGTCCCGGTGGGTGTAGCAGCAGCCCAGGATCTCGCCCTCGGACTCCGCGACCAGCAGCGTCACGGCGGGATCGGCGAGCATCCCGCGCACCTCGGCGGCGTCGGTGCGGTGGCCGTCCACCAGGTGCGCCTCGGTGGTCCAGCCGCCCTCGCCGCGATAGGCGAGCTGCACGAGGTCGACGACCGCGGGGACGTCGCCGTCGGTGGCGGGCCGCAGGCGGATCGTCGGGCCCTGGCCGGTCGGTGCGGCCGACGGGGCGGTGTCCTGCGGGGTCATGACGAGATCTTTCCGGTGCGCTCCAGCTCGCTCAGCAGGCCGTGGCCGTCGGGCGCGGAGAGGGTGATCGGGGTGTCGCGGCGCTGCGAGGAGAGCTCGCGGGGGCGCAGCGTGCCGTGGGCGAGCAGCTGCTCGGGCTCGGTGAGCCGGCGGATCAGCACGGAGTCGACCTGCTCGGGGTGGCGCGCGGCGAACTCGGCGTAGATCGAGGGGTCGTGCTGGCCGTCGTCCCCGATGAGGATCCAGCGCAGGGTCGGGAACTCGCGGGCGAGCTGCTCGAGGGCGCGGTGCTTGTGCTCCGGGCCCGAGCGGAAGAACCCGGTGTTGGTGGGTCCCCAGTCGGTCAGCAGCAGCGGGCCGTCCGGGTAGCCGTTGCGGTAGAGGAAGCGCTTGAGCACGGGGAACACGTTCCAGGCCCCGGTGGAGAGGTAGAAGACGGGCATCGCCGGATGCTCCCGCGCCAGGCGCTGGTAGAGCATCGGCATCCCGGGGACCACCTGGCGCGAGGACTGATGGACCACGAAGGCGTTCCAGAAGGCGAGAAGCGGGCGCGGCAGCCAGGTCACCATCACGGTGTCGTCGATGTCGCTGACCAGGCCCACCTCGGCCTCGTCGGAGACCACGGTGATGTCCGCGGTGACCTCGTTGCCGGGGACGGTCCACAGCACCGCCTGATGGTCGCCGGGCGGCAGCTCCACCTCTAGCTCGGCGTCGACGATGCCGGAGCGGTCGGCGCGCACGGTGAACTGGTGATCCCCGAGCAGCACGTGGACGGTGCGATGGGGTGCGACCTGGCCGGCGAAGTTGCGCCAGCCGCGCACCGCCATGGTGCGCATGTCATGGACCGGCTGGTCGTGGAAGTCCGCGGGCGTGCCGGGGGAGGCGTAGAGGACCTTCGCCAGCACGCGCACGCGGGCGCCCGAGCCGAAGCCGTGGAAGGGTTGCAGGCGCAGGTCCCAGTGGAGGCGGCGCAACGAGCCGCCGACCACTGTGTTCTTGACGTCCTCGATCCGCGCCGCCCAGTGCGGACGATCGGTCTGGGAGCGCGCGGTGACGGCCCGCAGGGCGCCGCGAGCAGAGGCCAGCCTGGAGGAGATCCCCACCGGCTCTCAGACGCCGCGGGACATCTTCAGCCAGGCGCCGTCGGGATCGTCCTCGATGATCTCCCAGCGGTCGCCCGTGTCGGTGAAGCCGAGGGACTCGTAGAGCGCGCGGGCGCCCTCGTTCTTCGGGCCGACGTACAGCGTGACCGTGTCGGCGCCGTCCTCGGAGGTCCAGGCGAAGATCGCCTCGGCGAGCTTGCCGGCGATGCCGGAGTGCCGGGAGTTCGGGGAGACCCACATGGCCTGGAGCTCACGCTCGTTGGCGGGGGAGTCCTGCTCGTGGCGGGCGGCGACGACCGCCACCGGCTGTCCGTCCTCGACGGCGAGGAACCAGGCGGCGTCCCGGACGCGCTGCGCCCAGACCTTCTCCTCGTAGGTGGACTCCTTCTCCCAGCTCTGCCCGAAGGCGGCGGGGTCCGTGCTGAGGGACCGGAGACGGATCTCGCGCACGAGCGACCAGTCGTCGTCGTGGGCGCGGATGATTTCGGCCATGGGTGTCCTCCTGAGCCGTCGTTGCGTGGTCACGGGCGCTCACGCCCGGGCGATCATGCTTCCGCGTTGCCGCAGGCACCGCATGCAGTCGCCACTCAGTGTACGTTCCCGCGCGGTTCTGCGCTTCCAGGCGCCGGACGTTGACACAATGGGGGCATGGAACCCCTGCGTCTGCTGACCGTCTGCACCGGCAATGTGTGCCGCTCCCCGGCCGCCGCCGTGATGCTGCGCGCCGCCGTCGAGGAGGCGGGGCTGTCGGACCGCATCGAGGTGGGCTCCGCCGGCACCAGCTGGGAGGTCGAGGGGATGCCGATGGACGATCGCACCGAGCTCGCCCTCGAGCACGCCGGCTACTCCCGGCCCTTCGAGCACGTGGCGCGCACGATCCATCTCACCGAGCTGCTCGCCTGGGACCTGGTGCTGCCGATGACGGCCGATCACGAGCGGACCATCGAGCGCATGGCCGAGCAGGCTCCTGAGGGCTCCACCGCGCCCGAGGTCCGCATGTGGCGGCGCTTCGAGCCGGGGATCCCGGCGGACGCCCCCGCGACCGACATCGCCGTCGAGGACCCGTGGTACGAGGGGCAAGGCGCCTTCGACCGGACGATCCTCCAGATGCAGCGCAGCATTCCGGCGATCATCGCCCATGCGCAGGAGATGCTCGCCGCGCGCTGAGCGGGCGGTTCCGCCGGCTCAGCGGGGGCCGCGGCGGCTGTGCAGGGTCGCGCCCACGAAGCCGGCGGCGGTGAGGAAGCCGATCCCCATCACGATGAGGATGACCTGGCGCATCTGGCCGAAGGTCGACCCGGAGTCGTCGCTGATCGCGTCGAACAGACGGACGACGGGTCCGCTCTCCTTCTGCGCCTCGGGGGCGGGCGGGAGCGGGCTCTCGGACGGGCTCGGCTCGTCCTCCGTGGCGACACCGGCCTCGCTCTCCGGGGACTCCGCAGTGGTCTCGACGGAGGTCTTCTCCGCCGGGGCCGAGGGGGGATCGGTGGGCTCCGGCTCAGGGCTCGGCTCGGTGGTCTTCGGCGGAGCCGGGGGAGCGGCCTTCTCGGTGGTGGCCGGGGCGGGCTGCACGGGCTCGCGCACCGGGGGCTTCGAGGTGGGGGTGGGCTCGGGCTCGGGCTCCGTCGTCGGCTCGGCGGTCGGCGTGGGCTCGGCGGACGGCGACGTCAGGTCACCGGGATCGCTGGTGGGGGTGGGTGCCGGCTCGGTGGGGGACGGCTTCTCAGGGGTCGTCTCGGGGTCCGTCGGCGGGGTGGACGGGGATTCCGTCGGTGTCTCGGTGGGCGAGGGGGACTCGGACGGAGACTCTTCGTCGGTGGGGGTCTCTTCGGGGGCGGGGGTCGAGCCTTCGGAGGTGCTGGTCTGGGTCTTCGACGGCACCAGTGTGGCTGGGGCGGTCGAAGTCTCCGTGGGCTCGACCGTCGGGTCCGTCGTGGCCTCTTCGGTGGGCTCGTCCGTCGGGTCCGTCGGGTCCGTCGTGGGCTCTTCGGTGGGCTCGTCCGTCGTAGTCGCATCCGTCGAGCCCGTCGTGACATCGACTGTCGTCCCGTCGCGATGCCCGCAGTCGTCGCGGTTCCCCTCCAGCAGGTGGGGGAGGCCGTCGCCCGGGCACACGTGGAGGCCGTCGCCCTTGGCCGGCTCGCGAGGGGTGCTCTCGTCGGTCTCGCCGGTGGTCGTCTCGACGGTGATCGTGCTCTGGTCGTCGGCGCCGGACTGGACGGTCGTCTCGGCCTGCTCGGTGGGGACGGAGCCGCTGTCGGAGGGCACGGCGAGAGCCGGGGCCGCCGCGAGGGAGGCGGTCACGGCGATGGCTGCTGAGCATGCGCAGAGGCGCGCGCGAGTACGCACAGACATGGTCCCCCCTCTCCTTGTCGCAAGCTGGACTGCTGCGGTCGATGGCATCTGCGGTGGGTCCGACGGAGCACGATACCCTACCGATTCTTTACTTTCGACTTCAGTTTCGCGCTCGAGAAACGGGCGCACAAGGACACTGTGCAGGTCGCCACGCTGACGTGACGGGCGCTATGTTGACCTAGATTTGACCATTGCTTTACTTGTGGCCTGCGAAAAGGCCTCGTGACCACCGCCTTCCCCGCACAGCGGAACGCCGGACCCCGCGTGGCGGAGTCCGGCGTCACGTGATGTGGAGGATCAGTCGGCGAGGACCTCGTCGACCAGAGCCTTCGCGGCGTCCTGCACCTGGCCCAGGTGCTCCTCGCCCTGGAAGGACTCGGCGTAGATCTTGTAGATGTCCTCCGTGCCCGAGGGGCGGGCGGCGAACCAGGCCGACTCCGTGGACACCTTCAGACCGCCGATCGCGCCGCCCGCAGGAGCCTCCGTGATCGCCGAGACGATCGGCTCCCCGGCGAGCTCGGTGGCGCTGACCTGATCGGCGCTGAGCGCCTTCAACTTCGCCTTCTGCTCCCGGTTCGCCGGAGCGTCCGTGCGGGCGTAGAAGCTCGTCCCGAACTCCTCGACCAGCTCGGCGTGCAGGGTGCTGGGGGAGCGGCCCGTGACCGCGAGGATCTCCGAGGCCAGCAGCGCGAGGATGATGCCGTCCTTGTCCGTCGTCCACACCGAGCCGTCGTGGCGCAGGAACGAGGCGCCGGCGCTCTCCTCGCCGCCGAAGCCCACGGAGGAGTCGATCAGACCCGGCACGAACCACTTGAAGCCCACCGGCACCTCATACAGCTCGCGGCCCAGCGAGGCGACGACCCGGTCGATCAGGCTGGAGGAGACCAGGGTCTTGCCCACCTTGGCCGTCGAGGGCCAGTGCGGCCGGTGCGCGAAGAGGTAGCGGATCGCGGTGGCGAGGTAGTGGTTGGGGTTCATCAGCCCGGCATCGGGCGTGACGATGCCGTGCCGGTCCGAGTCCGCGTCGTTGCCGGTGGCGATGTCGTACTCATCGCGCTTCTCGAGCAGCGAGGCCATCGCCCAGGGGCTCGAGCAGTCCATGCGGATCTTGCCGTCGCGATCCAGGGTCATGAACGACCAGCGCGGATCGACCTCGGGGTTGACCACGGTGAGGTCGAGGTCGTGCATCTCCCCGATCTCGGCCCAGTAGTCGACGGAGGCGCCGCCCAGCGGATCGGCGCCGATGCGCACGCCCGCCCGACGGATCGCCTCGATGTCGACCACGCTGGGGAGGTCCTGCACATAGGTGTGGAGATAGTCGTAGCGGTCCGCATCCTGCAGCGCCTTCTGCCGGCCGTGGCGGCGGACGCCGCGCAGGCCCTCGGCGAGCAGCGCGTTCGCGCGGTCCGCGATCCAGGAGGTGGCGTCGGTGTCCGCCGGTCCGCCGTGGGGCGGGTTGTACTTGAAGCCGCCGTCGCGGGGAGGGTTGTGGCTCGGGGTGACCACGATGCCGTCGGCCCGGCCGGGATCGTTCGCGGCCCGGCCCCGGTTGTGCACGATGATGGCGTGGGAGACCGCCGGGGTGGGGGTGTACCCGTCCAGCGAGTCCACCTGGACGGCGATGTCGTTGGCGGCCAGCACCTCGAGCGCCGTGTCGAAGGCGGGGCGGGAGAGGGCGTGGGTGTCGCGCCCGATGAACAGCGGCCCCTTGATGCCCTGGCCCGCGCGGTACTCGACGATCGCCTGCGTGGTCGCGGCGATGTGGTCCTCGTTGAACGCGACGTCCAGCGAGGAGCCGCGGTGCCCGGAGGTGCCGAAGGCGACCGCCTGATCGGGGTTCCCCGGATCGGGATGGTTGTCGTAGTACGCGTCCAGGAGGGCGTCGACGTCGACGAGGTCCTCTTCCAGTGCCTTCTGGCCTGCACGGGGGTGCATGCTCACCACTCCATCCTCGAGAGTCGGGGTACGTCGGGCCACTCTAGGCCAGCGTCCGGCCCGGAGCACCGGAGGCGACTGCCTGCTGAGACGCGGAGCAGGTCGCCCCTCAGGACCGCCGGGATCGCGCCAGCAGCACGATGCCGACGATCGTCAGCACCAGGCCCACGAGCCCGGCGAGAAGGCCGATGATCGGGCCGATGAGGATCGGGCCCGCGATCCCCAGGACGCTGTACGGGCCGAGGTAGGCCGGGGCATCCGTGCCCGTGCAGGTGACCGTCACGGTGGTGTCCTCGAGCGCGACGACGCCGGCCTTCTGCTCGTACTGCGTGCCGTCGGGGAAGGTCACGGAGCCAGAGGTGGGGGCCAGCTGCACCGACCCGGGCTCGGCGCCCTCCGCCGTGCACTCGCCGCCGGCATCCGCGGAGGGGACGTAGAGCAGGAGCATCTGGTTCTGGGAGACCTCGACCTCGCCGGTGCCGCCGTCCAGCACCGTCGGCGACGTGGAGTCGCCGACCATCGAGCTCACTCCCCACACGATGCCGCCGATGGTCGCGGCAGGACCGATCACCACCAGCAGCACCAGGCCGATGATCAGCGGCCACAGACCGCGGCGTCGGCGCGGGCCGGGAGCGCCGGAGGACGGCAGCGGGCCGGTCTGCGGGGGCAACGAGGGGGTGCCGTGCATCGGAGAGCCCTGGGGGGCGGCGTCGTAGGACGGGCTCCCGAAGGATGAGGTCCCGTAGGACGGAGCCCCGGGAGCGGACGCTCCGCTCGGCTCGGCGGCGGGGGACGTGGGCCCCGGCAGCCCGTAGCTGGGACGCCGGCGGGGGGTGGGCGACTCGCCGTCGGTCATCAGGACTCCTTCACGACTCGGATCCCCCCAGCGTACTGGCCCTTCCTCCGAGGTTCCCGGGTGAACGCGGCGCGGTCAGGGGGCCATGAGCTCCCGGATCACACCGATCACGGCGGCGCCGATGACGGCGGATGCCAGGGGAGTGATCAGCCAGGTCACCCCGATCTGCAGAGCGACCTTCCAGCGCACCGTGCGCAGCCCGCGCGCGGCGCCCGCGCCGACCACGCTGGAGGCCAGGGCGTGGGAGGTGGAGATCGGGGAGCTGATCCCGAACAGGCTGAGCGACATCGTCGTGGCCGCCGAGACCTCGGCGGCCAGGCCCTGGGCGACGGACAGGTCAGTGAGATGCCGCCCCAGGGTGCGGATGATCCGGTGGCCGCCCATCAGCGTTCCCGCCCCCATCGCGACCGCGACGGCGACCATGATCCCGGTCAGGCTCGACGGCGCGATGCCTCCGGACGAGGCCGCGACCACCACCACCGCGAGCGGCAGACGGGAGTCGTTGATCCCGTGCCCCGTCGCGACCGCGCCGGCGGAGAGGGTCTGGGCGAAGCGGAGGTGGCCGCGCTGGACCAGCTCATGCCGGCCCAGCCGGAGCAGGCCGTGCATGAGAGCGAACGCGATCCCCGCCGAGAGGAAGGGTCCCGCCAGCGAGACCAGCAGCAGGAGGCCGAGCCGCTCCCAGTTCGCGGCCGCCCCGATCACCAGGGTGACCCCGAGGGTCGCGCCGATGAACGCGTGCCAGGTCGAGGCCGGCATGCCCAGCCGCCAGGTCAGCAGATCCCAGAAGACCGTCGTCCCCATGACCGCGAGCAGCGCCATCGCGAGCAGGTCCGGATCCTGCGCCGTCGCCTCGGCGAGCGGCATCATCCCCAGCAGGTGCACCGCCCAGTCCGCCGTGAGCACCAGCAGGGCCATCCCCAGCAGCGCGCCGAGAAGGTTCAGCAGCGCGGCCATGGCCAGCGCCGTCGACTCCCGCAGGGTCCTCGTGGCGATCGTGGTGGAGACGGCGTTGGAGGCGTCGTGGAAGCCGTTCACGTACGCCATCACCAGCGCGACGACGACGACCAGCACCAGCAGGGTGGCGGACACTCAGGAGTCCTTGACCCGCAGCAGGTCGGCGATCCGTGCGCTGCGCTCCTGCAGGGTGATGGTCTCCCGGATCGACTCCGTGATGTCGTGCAGGGGGAGCAGCTCCTGGGTCGAGCCGCCGCGCGAGTAGAGCTCGCCGTGCGCCCTGCGCACCAGGCGCTCGCCCTGGCGCTTGAGCTTGCGGATCTGCTCGTAGTGATCGCCGAGGTCCCGCACGGCGGCGAGCTTCCAGGTGACGGCGACGGTCAGCTCCGAGGCCCGTTCGATGCCCTTGGCGGCCTCGAGCAGCGGAGTGGGCACGGAGCCGACCTTGGAGATGACCAGCAGCTCGACCGTGTGCTCCATGGAGTCCATGGTGTCGGCGATGGTCAGGGCGAGGTCGTAGAGCAGCTCCGCCTCGTAGGGCGTGATCAGCGAATGGGCGAGCCGCTGGGCGATGCGGCGGCACAGCTCCTCGGCGACGGTGGACTGCTCGTGCAGGCGCGGAGCGATGCGGGTGCGCTCGCGGTAGCCGTGTCCGAGCACCTTCGAATGGGTGTCCGCCGACTGGACCAGCAGCTCGGCGAGCTCCGCGAAGAGGTCGTACAGGGGGCGCTCGCTGCGCTGAGGGAAGAACCGGGCGAAGAACTGCGCCACCTCGGGTCGTCTCCTCTCGCCGCAGGGGCTTGATGCCGCTGATGCCCTGCGAGGCGGAGGCGACGGTGTGCTGAGGCGCCGGACCGGGATGCGCCTGTCGGCGCGAAGGCCGCTCGAAGCGGCAGATGTTGGAGCCCGGGGCAACCGCGGCCCGGCGCGCCCCCATCGTAGGGCACGACAGGACGGCCGGGGCAAGCCCGGGCCGCCGTGGAATGGTGTGGGCCTCAGTCCAGGGTGCCGGCCTCCGCGTGACGGCCGGCGGCGGTCAGGTCCTCGCCGGTGCTCAGCAGGCGCTCGGCCTGTCGGGTGCGGTGGGCCTCGTCGTCCTCGTCGGCCAGATGCGCGGTGCCGTGGGCCACGATCGTGGCCACCGCCCCGGCGCGGCGCAGCGCGAGGCCGAGGTCACCCGTGAAGGCGCCCCGCAGGATCTGATCCATCGTGCGGTGGACCTGCTCGACGTCCGGCGGCTCCGCGAATCCCGAGAGGTAGCGCAGCCCGGGGACGGTGCGTGAACCGGCCCGGTACCGGCGCACCATGTCCTCGCCGTTCAGCTGCGACCAGGTGTGCAGCACGTACAGCCTCCAGAGGGCTCCGGGCAGGGAGGTGGCGGGCGCGCCGGACCACAGCGCCGCCAGATCCGTCAGCCCGTCGTCCGCGGCCAGCGTCAGGACGCGCTGGACCACCTCCGGATCCGCGCTGTGGAAGACCCCGTCCAGGAGGGCCCGGGCGGAGTCGTGGGCGAGATCCGACGAGGTCGCGGGATCGGGATCACCCGGGATGCTGTCGGCGACCGAGGCGAACAGCGGGGCGGGGCGGCGGAAACGAGGAGCGGAGGAGCCGTGCGAGGACATGCTCCGCACACTACGCGCCGTGCTCCCGGCCCCGCACTACGCTGTGTCCATGACGATCCCCCGGCAGATCGGCCCCGAGACCGGGCCCCGCACGGCCCTGCCCGACTACGCGCGCAGCAGCTCGACGGTCGAGCGGATGGTCTCCGAGCTGCACCGCGGCTCCCGTCCCACCCGCCGCTCCGCGGGCACGGTGCGGGCCCTGTTCCCCGCCGCCGCCACCCGCGACACGGTGCTGCGCGCGGTGCTCTCGGCGCTGCTGCTGGGCGGAGCGGTGATCGCCGCGGTCGGGATCGTGCTGCTGCTGGTCACGCTCGAGGACGGGCACGCACCCGGCCTGTGGATGCTGCTGCTGATGCTGGGCATCGGGGCCCTCGGCGTGATCCTGCTGCTGCTCGGGATCCGCTTCGCCATCGTCGCCCTCGGCACCGCCCGCTCCCGGGTCGAGATCACCGAGGACGGCCTGCACGTGGTCGGGGGGCTGAGGTCGCGGCGGGTGGAGTGGCGCGACGTCCTCGCCGTCGAGTCCCGCGTGGTGCATCCCGTCCACTGGCTCACCGCGGCGCTGCGCCTGCGGGACGGCTCGCGCGTGGT
Source organism: Brachybacterium ginsengisoli (assembly GCF_002407065.1). Taxonomy (NCBI): domain Bacteria; kingdom Bacillati; phylum Actinomycetota; class Actinomycetes; order Micrococcales; family Dermabacteraceae; genus Brachybacterium; species Brachybacterium ginsengisoli. The sequence goes on along the minus strand of NZ_CP023564.1, from coordinate 2,956,155 downwards.
GATGCCCGCCTTCGACCGCCATGTCTGGACCTACGGACAGGCGTCGGGCCAGGACATCCGGGCCCTGCGCATCGAGCTGCATCGACGGGAGAAGGCGGCCGCCGCTCGCCCCTGAGCGGGCCCGTGCACGATCCGAGCAGGAACCGACCAGGAGGACCACCGTGGAAGCACTGCTGATGACGCTGGGCTCGGGCTGGGTGAGCGGGGTCCGGCCCTACTTCATGCTGTTCCTGCTGGGGATCACGGGCCGGCTCTTCGACCTCGAGCAGGTGCCCGACGTGCTCCAGCGCACCGATCTCCTGGTGATCACCGGGATCCTGCTGCTGGTCGACCTCGCGGCGGACAAGATCGCCTTCCTCGACTCCTTCTGGGACCAGCTGCACACCGTCATCCGGCCCATCGCGGGCGCGGCGATCGGCTACCTGCTGGGCGGGGAGACGGACACCACCACCGCGATCGTGATGGCGGTGATCGGTGCCGCGACCGCCTTCGGGGCCCACGCCGCCAAGTCCACCGCACGGGCCGCCGTCAACGTCTCGCCCGAGCCCGTCTCCAACGTGCTGGTCTCCACCGCCGAGGACGGCGCCGTCGTGGTGATGGGCCTTCTGACGGTCCTGCTGCCGGCGCTCGCGGCCGTGCTCGCGCTGGGGCTGCTGGGAGCCGGGATCTACCTCATGGTGCGGCTGCGGCGCACCTATCGGGACCTGCGCGGGCGCCTCGCCGCCGCACGGGCCCGCCGCGCCGGGCAGACGGACGGCGCCGGCCCCGTGGTCTGAGACCGGGGGACCGGCGCCGCTCGAAGGGTCCTGCTGGGTCCTGCTCAGGCGCTGGCGCGGCTCTCGCCGTCCTCCCACAGGGCGCGCACCGACTCGGTGACGGAGCCCGCGTCGGCGGTCGAGACCGTCAGCACGCCCTCCTCGTCCAGAGGCAGGTGGCCGGCCTTCCAGGTGGAGTCCGCCTCGACGTGGAACATCAGCGGGATCTGATCGCCCGGGGCGGAGAGGTCGGTGCGGCGCAGCGAGACGGTGCGCTCGTTGCCCTCCTCGAGGAAGGCCACGACGATGTCCGAGACCGAGGCCGGCACCTGCTCCGGGCCGGGCAGCGCGGTGACCACGAAGGAGTCCAGCTCGTCCTGGGTGAGCATGATGATCGCCTCGTCGGCCTTGATGATGAAGGCCATGCGCATCGCCTCGCCCTCGGCCAGGGCGATCCCCAGCCAGCGGTCAGCGGCGGTCAGCGCGGTCGCGACCACCTGGCCCTCCTGGCCCAGCAGCCACTGGCCGTCCTCGGAGCGCTCCACCTTGCCGCGGGCGCGGAGACCGGAGGTGACCGCGGCGGTGACGAACTCCTGGGCGGCCTCAGGGGCGCTGCGCAGCCCGATCTGGTCGCGGGTGATCCGCCCGTTCTCCGTGTCGCGCAGGCCGAGCATGAAGTCGAGCTCGTACGCGGTGTAGATCGTGACCTGCTCGTCGGTCGCGGCGGCCGTGGTCTCGGTCATGGGTCCCCCTGGGTGGCGCGGTCCGGGCGCCGCGGTCGGCGCCCGGAGGAAGTGACATCGGAAGCATGTCAGAAACGGGCCCTCCGCTCCACCTGTTCCCCGAGCCTCTGACCAGTCGTGCCGGGCAGGTCGCGGATATGCTCGGGGCATGCAGGGGGACGAACTCGCCGACACCGACCGGGGCACCGACGCCTGCGCCGCGCCGGTGATCGAGCTCGGTGGGGACAGCACGCGCGCCGTCTACCGGGACCTGCTGCGCTTCGGTCCCCGCTCCCGCAGCGAGCTGTCCCAGCGGCTGCGGCTCTCCGCCCCCACCGTCACCCGCGTCACCCGGGACCTCCTCGAGCGCGATCTGCTCCACGCGCTCACCGCCGTGCCGCGAGCCAAGGGGCGCCCGCACGAGCCGCTGGACATCGAGGAGAACCGCGGCCCCCGATTCATCGGGGTCAAGGTCACGGCCGACGAGGTCCACGCCGTGGTGACCACCGCCCGCGCCGTGGTCCTCGAGGAGCTCGTGCTGCCGCTGGGCGCCACCGATCCCGGCAGCGTGCAGGAGACCCTGCTGATCGCGGTCGAGGCGATGATCGCCGCGCATCCCCACGTCGCCGGGATCGGGGTGGGCCTCGGCGGACCGGTCGCCGAGCGCCGCACCGTGGTCTCCTCGCACCTGCTGGGCTGGCGGGAGCCGGTCGAGCTCGCCGCGGCGCTGGAATCCCGCGTGCGGGTCCCCGTCGTCGTCGAGAACGACCTGGTGGCGATGGTGGACGGCCTGCACTGGTTCGGGATCGGCCGCGCCTACGACTCCTTCGCGGTGCTCACCGTCGGCGCGGGCGTGGGCGTCGCGACCGTGGTCGACGGCCGGGTGATCCGCGGCCGCCACCACATGGCGGGGCTGACCGGCCGCTTCCCCGTCGGCGTCGGGCCGGACGGCGAGCCGGTCGCCCTCCGGGACGTCGCGAGCACCGCGGCGGTGCTCCGCCGGGCTCGCGAGCAGGGGGTGCTCGGCCCCGACGGCGGCATGGAGGAGCTGCGCGCCCTCCTCGCGACAGGGGACGCCGGAGCCCTCGAGATCGCGCGCACGACGGCCCGGGCGGTCACCACCGCCGTCTCCGGACTGGTCGCGGTGATGGACCCCGAGGCGATCGTGCTCGGCGGGGAGAACGTGGACCTGGTGCGCGCCGCCGCCCCGGACGTCGAGGCGGCCCTCCGCCTCCGCAGCGGCCACGGACAGCGGGACCTCGTGGTGCGCACCCTCAGCGGCGACTTCGACGACTGGGCGCGAGGGGTCGCCGTGATCGCGATCCAGGAGTTCGCCGGGGCCGCGCCCTGAGGCGCGACCCCGGCGCGGAGCTCACTGGAACAGGGCGTTGACCCGCTCGTTGTACGCGGCGAAGTCCGCGCCGTCGAGCTTGCGCATCCAGCACTGGTCGAAGGCGGACTGCATGATCGTGGCGATCTCCGCGGAGTTCTCCACCAGCGGATACAGCCCCGTCTCCCCGTTCGCCACCCGGTCGGTGTACGGGGTGACGTCCAGCCCCTTCTCGGCATAGGAGGCGATCGCCGCCTCGGTGCCGGCGTCCGTCGCCGGGAAGAACGGGGCCCGGCCGCCGATCAGCTCCTGCGCCTCGTCGGAGGCGAGGAAGGCGATCAGCCGGGCGGCCTCCTCCTTCTTCTCGGACTGCGCCGAGATCGAGTCGCCCAGACCGTTGAACATCGAGACCGGCGTTCCCACCGGGCCCTTCGGCAGCGGGGCGATCCCCACGTCCATGCCCTCCATGCCCGCGTAGGTGCTGATCATCCAGGAGCCCACCGTGGCCAGCGCCGAGACGCCGGACTGCATCTGGGACTGGGCGGGGGAGGAGTCCCCGAAGGTGCCGAAGGGCGGGAAGAAGCCCTTGTCGACCAGCCCGAAGTACCAGTCCATGGTGGCGGCGAAGCGCTCGTCGTCGTAGTTGAAGCGGGAGCCCCAGGTGTCCGCGTCGGTGAACGTCCACCCCGTGGAGAGGGCGAAGGGGGACCAGCTCGTCTGGCCGGTGTAGTCGGTGCCGCCATCGCCGCCCAGGCCGTAGCGTGCGATGTTCTCGGGGTCGAAGCCCTCCTCGTCCCCGCGCACGCCGTTCTTGTCCTTCGTGAGCCGGGCCAGCATCTTCTCGAAGGTGCCGCCGTCCTCGGGGTTCCAGTCCAGGTCCTCGAGGTCCTCGGGGGTGAGGCCCTCCTCGGCGAGCATGTTCTTGTCGTAGAGCACCGCGATGGTGTCGTAGTCCTTGGGGATCCCGTAGCGGGTTCCTCCCTGGTCGCTCCACAGCTCCTGCAGGCCGTCCTGGAAGCGGTCCGCCGTGATGTCCTCGAGCGGCGCGAGCCCGTCGAGCGGGGCGAGCACGCCGAGGTTCACGAACTCGGGGTAGCGGGCGAGGTGGTCGGCGAAGGCGTCGGGCCCGGCCTCGGCGACGAAGCTCGCGGTGAGCTTGGTCCAGTAGTCGTCCCAGCCCATCTGGGTGATCCGCACGAAGATGTCCGGGTTCTTCGACATGAACAGGTCGATCGCCGCGGAGTAGGCCGGCAGCTGGTTGGCGTCCCAGAGCCAGTAGTCGATCTGGGTGGCGCCCGACGGGGCGGCGGCGCCGCCGCAGGCGCTCAGCGCTCCGGCACCTGCGGCGCCGGCGGCCAGCACCGCGGAGCCCTGCAGCAGCCGGCGGCGCGAGACGGAGGGGAGGGGGGAGTGTGCTTCGGTGTTCATGGCTGACCTCACTTGATCCCGCTGAAGCCGATGGAGTTGACGATCTTCTTCGCGAACAGCGCGAAGAGGATCAGCATGGGAGCGGCGGCGACGAGCGTCGCGGCCATCAGTCCGGACCAGTCGGGCCCGGTTCCCGGCGACTGGGCGCGGAAGACGCCCAGGGCCACGGTGAGCACCCGGGACTGGTCGGTGTAGCTGACCATCAGCGACCAGAAGTACTCGTTCCAGGCGCTCATGTAGGTGAGCAGGCCGAGGGTGGCCAGGGGCGCGCTCGCCAGCGGCAGGATCAGGGTGAAGAACACCCGGACCTTGCCGGCGCCGTCGATCAGCGCCGCCTCCTCCACCTCGCGGGAGATGTTGTTGAAGAACTGCCGCAGGAAGAAGATCGCGAAGCTCGAGATGAACAGCCCCGGCAGCATGATCCCGAGCAGGGTGTCCACCAGGCCCAGGTTCTTGATGAGGATGAAGTTGGGCAGCAGGGTGAAGATCGCCGGGATCATCAGCGAGCCCAGGAAGATCATGAACACCACCTCCCGGCCGCGCCAGCGCAGGCGGGAGAAGGCATAGGCCGCCATGGCGCAGGAGAAGGTCTGGACCACGGTGATGGTGGTGGCCACGATCACCGAGTTCAGCAGGTAGCGCCAGAAGTTGATGGATGCGCCGGAGCCGCCCTGGGAGATCGCGGTCTCGACATCCTGGAGGCCGAAGACCCGCTCGAAGCCGCCGGTGCTGATGCCCACCGGGAGCAGGCTCGCCGGATCGGTGGCCAGGGCGTTGTTGCTGGACAGCGCCGTGCGCAGCATCCAGTAGAAGGGGAACAGGGTGATCAGCAGGAAGAGGATCATCACCGCCCAGGCGAGGATCTTCCCCCAGGGGAACGGCCTGCGCGGTCGGGTGGCTGCGGTGACGGCAGGTGCGGTGGCAGAGGTGGTGGTCATGGGATCGTCCTCTCAGTCCAGATCCGACTGGCCGGCACGGGTCATCCAGTACTGCGCGAAGGTGACGATCATGAGGATCACCAGGAGCGCGACGGACAGCGCCGAGGCGTAGCCGAACTGGTACTGGCCGAAGGCGTTCTCGTAGATGTACATCTGCAGCACCTTGGAGGCGTCCGCGGGCCCGCCGCCGGTGGTGACGGAGATCGTGTCGAACACCTGGAACGAGCCGATGATCGACATGATCAGCACCAGGGCAAGGATCGGGCGCAGCAGCGGCAGGGTGATCCGGCGGAACATCGCCACCTCTCCGGCGCCCTCGGTGCGGGCCGCCTCGTAGAGGTGGGACGGGATCGACTGGAGGCCGGCGAACAGCAGCAGCGCGGTGTAGCCCATGTGCCGCCACACGTTGACCAGCGCGACCGTGGGGATCACCCAGGTCTCGGAGGCCCAGAAGGCGATCGGGTCGAGGCCGATCCACTGCAGGAAGATGTTGAACACGCCCATCTGGGTGTCCAGGATCCACAGGAACACGATCGCGGCGACCACGTTGGAGACGAGGTACGGGGCGAGGACCAGCGAGCGCAGGAGCGTGGACTGGGTCAGCCGCTGCATCAGCACGGCGATGACCAGGGCCACCACGGTCTGGATGCCGATGTTCAGCACCACGTACCAGAGCGTCACCTTGAGCGAGGTCCAGAACACCGGGTCGTCCAGCAGCCGGGTGTAGTTCTCCAGCCCCACCCACTGCGGCGGGGTGAGGGTCGTGTACTCCGTGAAGGAGTAGTAGATGCCGGTCAGCAGCGGCCACACGAGGAACACCAGCAGGCCGACGGAGGCGGGCGCGATGAACAGCAGCGCGAGCTTCGTGTCGTCCTTCCGGCGGCGCCTCGTGGTGGGGGCCGACCGCGTCGACGTCGTCGCGGTGGACATGGCTTCCTTCTTTCGATGGGGGTCGGAGGTGCGGAACGGGTCAGCGCCGGGGCGCGGACTCGCGGACGAGGGAGAACAGGAGCCCCTGCTCGGGATCGAGCAGCGGGGCGGTGAGGCCGGAGCGCTCCAGGGCGGCGCCCGGCAGGACCAGACCGTCCTCCGCGAGCGCCCGGTCGAGCCACGGCGGGGGGATGAGGTTCGAGGGGCGCTCACCGATCAGCACGGGGCGCAGCCGGTAGGACGCGGCGGGGTCGAGCCCCGGGAAGCGCAGCCGCTCGTCCTGCGAGGTCGCGGAGCGGCCGACGGTCGACAGCGCGAACAGCGCCTCGCCCCGGTCGGGCGAGACGACGCCCTGGAGCCACTGGGTGCTCTCCCCGCGGTCGGCCCGCACCAGGTCGCCGGTGAACAGCAGGTCCCGCTGCCGGACGTAGAGGGCGATCCAGTCGCGCAGCTGCGCGAGCTCCTCCTCGCCCGCCTCGGCGAGGTCCCATTCGATGCCGAGGTGGCCGAAGAGGGCGGAGTGGGCGCGGAAGGCGAGGGTGTGCAGGCGCCCGGTGGTGTGGGAGCGGCCGGAGGCGATGTGGCTGCCCATCAGCTCGAGCGGGATCAGCTGGGCGGTCCACCGGTTCATCTGCTGGCGCTCGAGCGGGTCGATGCAGTCGGAGACCCACACGCGGTCGGTGCGTTCGAGGACCTCCAGGTCCACCCGGGCCCCGCCGGAGGAGCAGGACTCGATCTCGAGGCCGGGATGCGCGGCGCGCAGCTCGTCCATGAGCCGGTAGGCGGCCAGGGTCTGCTCATGGACGGCCGCCCGGCCGGTGCCGCGGGTCGCGGCCTCGAGCAGGTCGCGGTTGTGGTCCCACTTGAGGTAGCCGATGCGGTGCGCGTCCAGCACGGCGAGCATCTGGTCGCGCACGTGGGCGTAGGCCTCGGGGATGGTCAGGTTCAGCACCTGCTGGTGCCGGGACTCCAGCGGCAGCGCCGAGGCCGAGGGGCCGAGGATCCATTCCGGGTGGGCGCGGGCGACGTCGGAGTCCTCGTTGACCATCTCGGGCTCGAACCACAGGCCGAACTCCATGCCGAGGTCCGAGACCTGCTCCACGAGGGGGCCCAGACCGCCCGGCCAGGCCTCGTCTGAGACGACCCAGTCGCCGAGTCCGGAGAAGTCGTCGCGGCGGGAGCCGAACCAGCCGTCGTCCAGCACGTACCGCTCGACGCCGAGGGCGGCGGCCCGCTCGGCGAGGTCGGTGAGCCGCTCGAGGTCGTGGTCGAAGTAGACGGCCTCCCACACGTTCAGGGTGACCGGGCGGCGCGTCGAGACGTGGTGCTCGCGGGCGCGGAGGTGCTGGTGGAATCGGGAGGCCACGGCGTCCAGGCCCTCGCCGTGGGACGCGTACAGCCAGGGGCCCTCGTACTGCTCGCCGGGGGCGAGGACCATCTCGCCGGGCAGCAGCAGCTCGCCGCCGCCGAGCACCCGTCGGCCCGTGCTGATCTGCTCGGCGAGGTGACGGTGGTTGCCCGAGAAGGCGGTGTGCACGCCCCACACCTCTCCCGTGCGGAAGCCGAAGCCGGGGCGGCCGGCGTGGAGCACATGGGCGGCATCGGCGCCGGTGCGCCCGCGGCGGTTCTCGCGCAGGTGGGTGCCGACGGTGAAGGCGCGGCGCTGCGGGGTGCGCTCCTTGGTCCAGCGGCCGGCGAAGTCCAGCAGCTCGTCGGCGTCGGCCGGGACCGGGAGGGCGAGGGTCAGCTCGTCCAGCGCATACGGCGCCGTCCCCGTGTTGGTGAGCGCGGCGCGCAGGCGCAGCAGGCCGCTGGGCAGCAGCTCGAGCTCGATCCCGACCTCCAGGCACTGCTCCGCGTCGGCCAGGGAGAAGCGGACCTCGGCGGGGCCTGTCTCGGTGTGGGGCGCGGTCAGCGGGGCGCCGTCGAGCGTGATCGCCTCGGTCGCCAGGCGCGTGACCCAGCCGGAGCCGTCGGGGCGGGCGCCGGAGAGCCCGGGCCGGCCGATCCAGCCGTCGGACTGCTGGGGGAGGAGCCCGATGCGCACCGGGACGTCCACGCCGTTCTGGGGGACGGGGTCCACCGCCGCCTCGCACACGGCGTCCAGGCCGTCGGCACCGAGCTCGCCGAGCGTCGCGCCCCAGTGGGCGATCGCCGGGATCCGCCCGTCGGTGATGTCCAGGACCACCGAGACGCCGGCGGTGCTGAGGTGGAGGCGCTGGGTCGCACCGGGGTGCGGCGCGGTGACGGTGGTGTCGACGGGAAGACGGCGCGGGGACATCGAAGGGGGCCTCCAGGGGCGCGTGAGCGGTCGGGGAGGGCCGCGGCGCCCTCGCTTTACTGAAAGTATGAAAGTAATCCGTGCCGTGTCAAGTGCCGTCTCGCCGCGCGATGCCCGTGTGCGGTCGTCGGCCGCTCCCCGCTACCCTGACCCTCTACCCGACCAGGCCAGGAGCCCCGCATGATCTTCACCCAGTCCTCGAAGCTGCGCGACGTGTGCTACGAGATCCGAGGACCGGTGCCCGCAGAGGCCGCTCGGATGGAGTCCGAGGGGCACAAGATCATCAAGCTGAACATCGGCAACCCCGCCCCGTTCGGCTTCGAGGCGCCCGACGAGATCCTCGTGGACATGATCCGCACCCTGCCCACCGCGCAGGGCTACTCCGACTCCAAGGGGATCGTCTCCGCGCGTCGGGCGGTCGCGCAGTACTACCAGACCAAGGGCATGCCGGGGATGGAGCTGGATGACATCTACCTCGGCAACGGCGTCTCCGAGCTGATCCAGATGGTGTGCCAGGCGCTCGTGGACGACGGCGACGAGGTGCTGGTCCCCGCGCCGGACTATCCGCTGTGGACGGCCTCCGTGGCGCTCGCCGGCGGTCGCGCGGTGCACTACCGCTGCGACGAGGAGCAGCAGTGGTGGCCGGACGTCTCGGACATCGCCGACAGGATCACCCCGCGCACCAAGGCCATCGTGGTCATCAACCCCAACAACCCCACGGGTGCGGTCTACCCCGAGCACGTGCTGCGCGAGATCGTCGAGGTCGCCCGCAAGCACGGGCTGATGATCCTGGCCGACGAGATCTACGACAAGATCCTCTACGACGACGCGGTCCACCATCACATCGCGAAGCTCGCGCCGGACCTGCTGACGATCACCTTCAACGGCCTGTCCAAGGCCTATCGGGTGGCCGGGTTCCGGGCCGGATGGATGGCCCTGTACGGGCCCAAGGATCACGCGACGAGCTTCATCGAGGGACTCGACGTGCTCTCGAACATGCGCCTGTGCCCCAACGTCCCCGCCCAGCACGTGATCGCCACCGCCCTGGGCGGCCGGCAGAGCGTGCAGGAGCTGCTGCTGCCCGGCGGGCGCCTGCGCGAGCAGCGCGATGTCGCCTATGAGGGGCTCAGCGCGATCGACGGGGTCAGCGTGGTCAAGGCGCAGGGCGCCCTGTACATGTTCCCGCGCATCGACCGGGAGATGTACCGCATCGACGACGACGAGCAGTTCGCCTACGACCTGCTGCGCTCGAAGAAGCTGCTGGTCAACCACGGCACGGGCTTCAACTATCCCGAGCCCGACCACCTGCGCCTGGTGACCCTGCCGCCGGCGGACATTCTGGCGGACGCGGTGGACCGCATCGCCGACCACCTCGCCTCGATCCGCCGCTGAGCGCCCTCCGGTTCAGAGAGCCAGGCCCACCACCAGGGCGAGGACCGCGAGCAGCGGGAGCGTGCCCTGTTTGGTCGCCGCCGCGCGGTGCGCGGGGGAGGAGAGCAGCAGCACCAGCGCCGCGGCGAGCATGCTGCCGGTGCCGGCGAGGGCCAGCGACGCCCCGACGGCCGTGGTGCCCGCGAGCAGCAGCACGGCGCCGAGCGCCGCCAGCACGGCGAGGAGCAGGTTGTAGAAGCCCTGGTTGAACGCCATCGCGCGGGTGGCCGTGACCTCCTGCGGGCTCTGCTCGCCGAAGACGGCCTGGGCGCGCGGAGTACCCCAGAGCAGGGACTCCAGGGCGAAGATCAGCACGTGCAGGGCGGCCGCCGCCAGGGCGAGCACGGATCCGAGGATGACCACGGGAACCTCCGGGGTGGGTCAGGGGCTAGTTTTGAAGTAACCGTTCCAGTATAGTGGCGATCAGGCCACGACGCCATCCTCCCGCCCCGGTCGGGCCCGGGGAAGGCGCCGTCGGCATCGACAGGGACGAGCACACCGGGAGGGACCATGGGGCGACCCGCCGCCTTCGACCGCGCCGAGGCCGTGCGCGCGGCGCGCGACGTGTTCTGGAGCGAGGGCTACGAGACCGCCTCCATGGCCTCGCTCCAGCAGGCCACCGGCCTCAGCGCGAGCAGCCTCTACCACGCCTTCGGCTCCAAGCGCGGGCTGTTCGACGCCGCGATCGAGGACTACCTCGACCAGGTGGTGCGACCCGGCCTCGTCCCGCTCACCGGCCCCGAGGTCGCCCCCGGCGCCCTCGTCGCCTATTTCCGTGCGGCGCGCGAGCGCTTCGCGGATCCGTCCGGCCGCACCGTCGTCGACGGCTGCCTGCTGGTGAACACCGCCTGCGCCGGGGTCGCCCGGGACGGCGGGGTCGCCGAGGTGGTGCGCGCCTACCGCGCCGAGCTGCAGGCCGCGTTCTCGCGCGGCGTGCAGGCCCGGAATCCCCACCAGACGCCCGCACAGCGCGAGCGTCTGGTCGAGACCTGCGTGTCGCTGCTGATCAGCGCGCTGGCCATGACCCGGGTGGACACCGGAGCGGCGCTCGCCGCCCTCGATGCCGCCCTCTCCCATCTCGAGAACGAGGACACCCCATGAAGCCCCTCTACACCACCGAGGCCCTCGCCACCGGCGGCGGCCGCGACGGCCACGTCGACGTCGTCGACTCCTCCCTCGCCCTGGACCTCGCGGTCCCGACGGCGATGGGTGGCAGCGGCGCAGGCGCGAACCCCGAGCAGCTCTTCGCCGCCGGGTACGCGGCCTGCTTCCACTCCGCGCTGCTGTCCGTCGCCCGCTCGCAGAAGGTCGCGATCGACGGCTCGAGCGTCGGCGCCCGCGTGACCATCGGCTCCGAGGACGCCGGCGGCTTCTCGCTCGCCGTCGAGCTCGAGGTCGTCGTGCCCGATCTCGATCACGACACCGCCCAGGCCCTCGCCGACGCCGCCCACCAGGTGTGCCCCTACTCCAACGCCACCCGCGGCAACATCCCGGTGACGGTCACCGTCTCCGACGACTGAGCTCGCAGGCGAGCACGAGGGCCCCGCCGGGATCGCTCCCGGCGGGGCCCTCGTCCGTGCGCCGCGCTCAGGCGCGCAGCAGGACCTTGCCCTGACGGCCGTCCGTGAGGGTCGCGTCCACGGCGGCGACGACCTCGTCGAGGCCGAAGACGCCGGCGGTGGGCAGGGTGACCTCGCCGGAGAGCAGGCGGGCGATGATCTCGCCGATCAGGCGCCGACGGGTCTCGGTGCTCATCGCGGCGGAGACCTGGGCGCCCCAGAAGCCCTCGACCTTCAGATCGCGGAAGATGATCGGTCCGGAGGGGAGCGCCATGGTGGTGCCGCCCATCGCGCCGAAGACGACCAGACGTCCGCCCTGGCCCAGCAGGGAGAGCACCTGGGAGGCGGCCTCGCCGCCCACGGAGTCGAGGCCGGCCGCGACGTGCGCGTCGCCGATCAGGGTGCGGGCCTGCTCCTCCCAGTCCTCCTGGTCGGTGGCGACGACGTCTCCGATGCCCTGTGCCGCGAGCTCCTCGATGCCGCTGCTGCGGCGCACCAGGCTGATCACGCGCAGGTCGCGGGCGCGGGCGAATTGGGCGACCAGTCGGCCGACGGCGCCGGTCGCCGCGTTCTGCACGAGCACCTGGCCGGGGGCGAGGTCGAGGTGCTCCAGCAGGGACAGGGCGCTGAAGGGCATGGCGACGAGCTGGGCGGCAGCCTCGTCGGGCAGCTCCGCGGGGAGGGGGAGCAGCGAGGTGGCGGGGGCGAGGAACAGCTCGGACCAGGTGCCGGGGGTCGCGGTGGCGGCCACGCGGTCGCCGACGGCGACGGAGTCGACGCCCTCGCCGAGCCGCTCGACGACGGCCACGGCCTCGCTGCCCGGGACGGCGGGCAGCTCGGGGCGCACGCCGTAGGTGCCGCGGATCGTCCACAGGTCGTGGTGGTGAATCGGGCTGAGCGCGAGGCGGAGCAGCACCTCGCCGGCTCCGGGGGTGGGGGTGTCGGCCTCGAGGGTCGTCAGGACATTGGCCGGCTCGCCGAACTCGGTGTAGGACACGCTGCGCATGAGGGACCTCTCTGTAGTGGAATACTCACTCCACAATAGTGGTTCCGCACCATGGCACAAGAGCGGCTGTGATCAGGACGACGACGAGCGGGGACCGGGCCGGCAGGCGGCGCGGTCCCCGCTCGTGGGTGCGGTGGGGCAGGTCTCAGACGTCGGCGGGCTGCGGCTGCCCGGCGCGGGAGACGCGCACCATCTCCTCGCGCTCGACGACCTTGATCCGGGCGCGGGGCTCGCCGTCGGCGTCCACCGCGGCGGCGCCGAGCGCCTTCTCGTGCTCGTCCAGCGCCGTCCAGCCGTCCCAGGTCGTGTACTGCACGCCGCGGTCCTCGAGCAGGCGCAGGATCGCGTCCTCCTCGCGCTCCGGGGCGACGGGCAGGGTCCCGGCGTCGATGTCCTCGAGCAGGGAGGCGATGGTCTCCAGCGCATCGGACTTGGTCGCGCCGATCAGGCCCACGGGGCCGCGCTTGATCCAGCCGTTGGCGTAGACGCCGGGGATCACGGCGCCGTCGGCGCCCGTGACGCGACCGGCGGCGTTGGTGATCACGCCGCGCGCGGCGTCGTAGGGGATGCCGGGCAGCTCGGAGCCGTGGTAGCCGACGGCGCGGTAGACGGCGCCGAGCTCGTAGTCGACCATCTCGCCGGTGCCCTCGACGCGACCCTCGGCGTCCAGCCGGGTGCGCTCGAAGCGCATGCCGGTGACGCGGCCGCCTTCGCCGTCCTCGCCGAGGACCTCGACGGGGCGGTGCCAGAAGTGCATGTGCAGGCGACGGCTGACCGGGCCGCCCTCGCGGTCCGTCGGCTCCTCGCCGGCGGCCTCGCGGCGCTGCTGCTCCTCGAGCCAGCCCACGAAGGTCTGCACGACCTGGTCGGTGCGCTTGTCGGCCGTGATCGCGGCCCACTCGGCCTCGGTGATCTGCTCGAGATCGCGCGGGTCCATGACCACCTGCAGGCCCCGGGGGTGGGCGAGCTCGCGGGCCTCGAGCGGGGAGAACTTGGTCTGGGCGGGGCCGCGCCGGCCGAAGACGTGCACGTCGGTGGTCGCCGCCGCCTGCAGGCCCTCGTACACGTTCGCCGGGATCTCGGTGCGCAGCAGCTCGTCGGCGCTCTTGGACAGCACGCGCGCCACGTCGAGGGCGACGTTGCCGTTGCCGATCACGGCGACCTGCTCGGCGTCCAGCTCCCAGGTGCGGGGGTAGTCCGGGTTGCCGTCGTACCAGGCCACGAAGTCCGCGGCGCCGTGCGATCCCTCCCGCTCGATGCCGGGTACGTCGAGGTCCGCGTCCTTGAGCGCGCCGGTGGCGAAGATGACCCCGTCGTAGTGGCGGCGGAGGTCCTCGGCGGTGAGATCGGTGCCGAACTCGACGTCGCCCAGGAAGCGGATGTCGCCGCGACCCAGGATGCGCTGCAGCGCGGTGATGATGCCCTTGATCCGCGGGTGGTCCGGGGCCACGCCGTAGCGGATCAGGCCGAACGGCGCCGGGAGGCGGTCGAACAGATCGATGGAGACCTCGAGCTCCCCGTTCTTGACCTGCGGCGTGCGCAGCAGGGTCTCGGCGGCGTACACGCCGGCGGGGCCGGAGCCGATCACGGCCAGACGGAAGGGCTGCTGGGAGGAGGACATCTCACCTCGGTCTCGTGGCGCGTCGGCGCCGGGGGTCGGGTGCGGGCCCCGCCTGGAGGGACCCTGCACCGCACTGCACAGATTTCCGCACCACTCTATACGCGAAAATCGCGGCGGGCCCGGCCGGTGTGAGGGTCCCGACGTGCCCGGGGCGGCTCAGTCCGCCGGGCCGCCCGGTGCCGGCTCGGGCACCACGCCGACGGCCACGCCGAGCGTGCTCGTGGCCCCGGGCGGGCCCACCACGATGCCCTTCAGCGGCGGCACGTCCGCGTAGTCGCGCCCCCAGGCGGTGGTGACGAAGCGCTGGTCGACGAAGGTGCGGTTGGTGGGGTCGATGTCGACCCAGCCGGTGCCCGGCACCAGCACGCTCAGCCAGGCGTGCGAGGCGGCGGAACCGACCATCTCCCCGGCGGGCTGCGTGCCCAGCGCTCCCTCGGCCGAGGGCGCCGTGCGCAGATAGCCGGAGACGTACCGGGCCGCGAGCCCGGCCGCGCGCGCCGCCGCCACGCCCACGTGCGAGAAGTCCTGGCAGACCCCGTGCCGTGCGGCGAGCACCTCCTCGAGGGTGGAGGCGACGGTCGTGGCGCCCGAGGCGTAGGTGAAGTCGGAGTGGATCAGCGCGGTGAGCTCCGCCAGGCACTCGCCGATCGGACGGCCCGGGGTGAACACCTGCTCGGTGATCTCGCGGGCCGCGGTCCCGGCGGGGATCCGCGGCGAGGGATGGACGAAGTCCAGAGCGTCCATCGGCATCAGCGGGCCCCAGTGCTCGGGCGTGCACAGCTCCCAGGGCCGGGACATCTGCTCCAGCGGGTACCGCCGCTCGGCGACGGTGACCCGGGCGTGGGAGTGCACGTCGAGATGGTCGTGCGGGGCGTCCACCAGCAGGTACGTGGAGGAGTTCCCGTAGAAGTCGGTGTGCGCGGTCAGCCGTGCGGGCGCGGGGTCCACCACCACCTCGTGGGACAGCACCCGCTGGTACGGGGTGGCGCGCGGCTCCACATGGGCGCGGCCGAAGTTGCGCGAGACGGGCTTCGCGTAGCGGTAGGAGGTGAGGTGATGGACCCGGTAGTGGATCGGCTCGATCGCCTCCGCGCCCTCCTCGCGCAGAGGGATCAGCGGCCGATGCCGGGCGGGCCCCTCGGGTGCGTGTCCGTGCGTCTCAGACATCATCGACTCCCCACGGTGAGGTGGACTCCGACGGGTGGAAGAAGCGGTTCTCGAGCGCGGTGGCCAGCTCGCGCAGGGAGTCGGTGGCGGCGTCGATCTCGGCGAGCAGCACCGTCGGCGCCGCGGATCCCGCGACCTCCCCGGGTTCCTCCAGGCGGCGCAGCAGCTCGCGCGGCTCCCACGACGTGATCCGGCTGCGCAGCGCGATGAGCGGGGCGCGCAGGTCGGGGGCCGGGCTCACCTCGGGCAGCCGGTCCAGGGCGCCGCTGAGGCGGTCGAGCTGGAAGGCGATCGACCTCGGCAGGGTGGAGTCGTCGAGCATCAGCTCGAGGAGCAGCTCCGCCTGCACGGCCGCGTGGTACGTGCGGCGGTAGCTCGCGCCCGACTCGGTGATCTGGGCGACCGCCCCGGCGATCCGGGCCTCCGTCGCGCGGGTGCGCCGATGCCCGAGGGTGGCGCGCAGCAGCGCCAGCAGGCTCAGCGTCCGCTCGATCTTGCGTCCCGCCTCCATCAGGTCCCAGCCGAGCGTGCGCGGCATCGAGTCGGCGACCGCGCCCGAGAGGGTCAGGCAGCCGTCGACGATGTCGGTGAGCCCCTGCTCCAGCGGAGCCTGATCGGCGCCGTCGAAGGTGCGGAAGCGTCCACGCATCCGGGCGATCACGGGCCAGACGTCGTCGGAGATCAGATCCCGCAGGGTGCGGGTGGTCTGCGCGAGCGCGGCGTAGGACTGCGCCAGGGAGCCGGGACGGCCCACATCGGTGAGCAGCCCCGAGATCTCGGTGAGGATCTGCTCCGCGTCGCGCACGTCCAGGGCGTGGAAGCCGGGGGCGGTGGCGGTGATGTCGGTGACGGCGCCGAGCAGGACCTGCTGGGCGGTGCGGGCCGACGGGCTGCGCTCGGATCCGAGGTCGTTGGAGGTGTCCAGCACGGTGCGCAGCAGCCGCGCGGTGGCGTCCACCCGCTCGAGGTACCGGCCGAACCAGAACAGGTCCGAGCCGATGGACCGGGTCATGGCGGGGTAGGAGGCGAGCACGGCCGACGGCGCGAGCGCCTCGTCGAGCCGGCCGCCCGCCTCCTCTCGTCCCGGGGTCGCCGAGGTCTCGGGCACGGTGACCCAGACGTCCTTGAGCACGGCGGGTCCGTCGTCGACGGTGGTGGCGACGCCGCCGGGCAGCACCTCGTAGCCGTCGGGGCCCGCCATCACCAGCATGCGCAGCGTCACGGGGCGCTCGACCAGCTGGTCGCCCCCGGCCGGATCCAGGCTGAGCGCGCCCGCGAGCTCGAGCTCCTCGGAGGGGTCGGCCGGGCGCAGCTGCAGGTCCTCGTGGAGCAGCTCCCGGCACAGGTCGGGCAGGGCGGCGCGCAGCGCGGGGCTCTCGAGCAGGCCGGCGCCGAGGGGGTTGAGGACCTCCACGTCGCCGCAGCGCGCCGCCTCGACGAGACCGGTCACGCCGCCCAGCGGCGTGGGCCCGAGATCCAGGGGGTCCAGAAGCGGGGAGGGGATCAGTCGCAGGACCGCGTCGACCGCGTCGCCGTGGTCGGAGTCCTGGCCGGGCAGGCGCAGGGTGAGCGCCCCGGTGCCGGTGCGCAGATCCGCGACGGAGACCACCGGGGCGCCCAGCAGGTTCGCGAGCCAGCTGTGGTCGAAGGCACGCATCGGATCGGCGTCGTCGCGGGTCAGGACCACGGTGCGACCTGCCCGCCCGTCGGCCCGGATGCGGTCGTGCAGGGTGGTGCGGACCGTGTCGAAGAAGGGGTGCAGGCGGCGCAGCTCCGTGCTGCGGTACAGGCTCGGCGCACAGCGGGAGAGCACGCGCCGCAGCTCGAGGGCGAGGCCGGCGCCGTCGGGGACGTCGACGGTGTCCTCGAGCACCACCCAGGCGCCGTCGGCCGTGCGGGCCACGGTGCTGGTCAGCGCGAAGAGATGGTGGGCGCCGCGGGCCGGGATCCCCAGGGCCGAGCGGAGGTAGCCGGGATCGCCCAGCAGCTCGCCCACGGGGGCGACGTCGCTGGCCAGGACGGTCCGGGGGCCGTAGAGATCGGCGTACAGCGCATCCAGCAGCCGCACCCGCTGCACGAGCCCGCAGGAGAGCTCGGTCCAGGACGCGTCGTCCAGGACCACAGGCACGGGGTCCAGGGAGGGCGGCGCGGCGGAGACGTCGGAGGCGATCATCGTCTCCGACGCCTCGGCCGCGCGCCGTCGACCCCGGGGGCCGAGAGCGGCGAGCTCGTCGACCAGGGCCTGAGGGGTGGAGGTCACCGGGATATCGTAGACACGGGGTCGCGGCCCCGTGCTCAGGAAGCGGCGGTGACCGGCATGCCCTCGGAGGGCTGGACGACCACGAAGCCCGGGCCGTGGAAGCCCAGCTGGAAGGACTCGCCGGAGCCGCGTCCGATCAGGGAGCCCATCTTGAAGTCGTTCTTGATCTGCGGCTGGAGGTTCGCGGACCAGCAGACCGCCGCCTGCGGGTCCACGAAGGTGGGCTGCTGGGAGCAGTCCAGGAGCATCGGCGGGCCGTCGGAGGTCACCGCGACCATGCCCTGTCCCTGGAGGAAGAGGTTGAACAGGCCGCCGGCCATGAAGCCCGCGCCGCCCAGGGACTTGATGTCCCACTGGATGGAGCTGTCGAAGGCGAGCATGTTCTTCGTGTTCAGGGTGAGGGCCTCGCCCTCGAGCTGGATCAGGAAGATCTCGTTGGCCTGACGGGCGTAGAAGATCTCGCCGTGGCCGCGGGTGCGCATCATGTTGCCGCCCTCGCCCGTGGCCATCTTCTTCAGCAGCTTCATGCCGCCGCCGGAGCCCTGGTACGAGAAGTCCATCTGCCCCTGGTAGGCGACCATTGCGCCCGCCGAGGAGATGATCTCCGGGGACTGCGGGGTCAGGGAGCAGCGGAGCATCTTGTTGGACTGCAGCGCCCACCGGTCGGTGGTCTGGCGCTCCTGGTTGGACGCATCGAAGAGATTCGAACGCATGAGATCGGGGCCTTCCGTGGCTCGTGGCCGCCGGGCGGCTCGGCCTCGGCGGAGCGGCGCCCACCGCGCCGCGGGCTGATCGTCTCATGATGCCGGGCCCGTGGGGAGGGCCTCAGGTGGTCAGGAGCGCGTGCGCACTGTGTGGGGGAGCGGTGAAGCCGGCCCTCCCCGGAGCCGGGGCCTCGTAGCATGGCGGTCATGCCCACGCCCCGCACGCCCCGACGCGCCGAGCGCGATCCGCGCCTGGCCGCGCTCGCCGAGGAATCCGGCTACGAGATCCTCGGCCGCATCGGCACGGGCGGGATGGGGATCGTCTACCGGGCGCAGGACGCCGACGGCAACGATGTGGCCATCAAGCTGCTGCGCCACGAGATCGCCGATGACGCCCGCGCCCGCGAACGGCTGGCCCGCGAGGTCACGGCTCAGAAGCTGGTGCGCAACGACAACATCGTGCGGATCCTGGATGCGGAGCTCGACTCCTCCGAGTCCTTCGTGGTCACCGAGTTCATCCCCGGCCCCACCCTCGAGGACGCGGTGCGCTCCCACGGCGGCCTGCATCCCGAGGCGGTGCGCGAGATCGGCCTGGTCATGGGGGACACCCTGCGGGCCATCCACGACGCCGGGGTGATCCACCGCGATCTCAAGCCCAGCAACGTCATGCTGCGCGGCGCCACCGAGCACGACCTCGCCGGCTTCGACCCCGACGGCGACCGGCTGGACCCCGTGATCATCGACTTCGGCATCGCGATCGCCGCGGAGGAGTCACGGCTGACCTCGACGGGCCTCGTGATGGGCACCGCCGCCTACCTCGACCCCGAGGTGATCCGCACGGACCACACCGGCGAGGCGGGGGACTGGTGGGCCTGGGCGGCGCTGCTGTCCTTCGCCGCCACCGGGCGGGAGCCCTACGGCAGCGGCCGGGCCGATCTGGTGTTCCTGCGCGCGGACCGCGGGGAGCTCGACGTGGACGGCGTCCCCACCGAGCTCGCGGCCTGGCTGCGCGGAGCGCTGCACGCCGATCCCGCGCAGCGCACCGCTCCCGCCGAGCTGCTCGAGGGCCTCGCCGCGCTCGACCTGACCCGTTACGACGACCCCGGCGACACCGAGATGCTGCAGACCGGATCGAGCACCACCGCCCTGCCCGTGGCGGAGCGCGAGGAGAGCGCGGAGGACGCGGACCCGGAGACGACGGTGCTGCCGGTGGAGGACCACCAGGAGCGCACCGCGGTGCTGCCCGCCGTCGACGCGGCCTCGTCCACTCCCTCCGGCCCGCCCGCCCCGCCCGCCCCGCCCGGCCGCTCCGCCGGCGCCGGGTCCGCCGCCCCCGCGGACCAGCCCACCGAGGCGCTGCCACGTATCGCCACGCCGTCGGAGCCCGTGACCGAGGCGCTGCCGGTGATGGGGCCGCCCACCATGGCGCTGCCCGTGGTGCCGCCGCAGCACTCCCCGCCGCAGCCCCAGCAGTCGTCCCCCCAGCACCTGCAGACGCAGCCGCACCAGAACCCGTACGACCAGCAGCCGCATGCCCAGAACCTGCATGCCCAGAACCTGCACGCCCAGCAGCCCGCGCCCGCGCAGTGGGGTCCGGGCGGGCAGGTTCAGGTCGCCGGCCCGGCGGGGATGCAGGGCGTCTGGCCCGAGCCGCCGCCGCGCCGGCCGCTGCTGGTGTGGCTCGGGCACCTGCTCATCGTGGCACTCGCCGCGGTGGCCCCCTACATGTCCCTGGTCCTGCTGCTGGTGCTGGGCACCATGGCCCGCACCTGGGAGCGGACCCACCGCAGCGTGAGCGCCAAGCGGATGCGCGGCGCGACCGGCTCCGGCCCGAGCTGGGCCGCGGGCCTGGCCAGCCCGTTCCGCGCCTGCCTCGCCCTGCTGGAGATCGCGCTGCAGGCGCTGCTGCCGCTGATCCTCGGGCTGCTGGTGGGCATCGCGCTCGATGCGGGGTGGACCCTGCTGCGCGGCACGCCGCCGCCGAACGGGGTGGTCTTCGCGCTCGCGATGCTCATCACGCTCGTGATCACCTGGGTGGGGCTGGGAAGCCTCACCACCCGCAACGGCGCCCATCGCATGCTCGACGCCGCCGCGCCGGACCGTCTGTGGGGCTCCGTGGTGCTGGTGCTGCTGCTCCTGCTGCTCGGTGCCGTGATCACGACGGTGCTGGCCAGGGAGGGGATGGTGGACTACTTCCCCTTCCCGAACGGTCCCCGGCTGGACGACATCGCGATCTGGAGACGGTGAGCTCACCGGCGCCGGACGTGGCCGACGACACCCAGGTGCTCCCAGACATCGGCCGGTAGGCTCAGCCCGTCACGTCACCCATCGCAGCCCGTCCGGGTCGAGGAGATTCCATGGCCGCCTCCGGTCCGTCCCAGTCAGTGCAGGAGCGCCGCGAAGCGCAGCGCGAGGCCCTGCGCAAGCAGCGCCAGGCTGAGCTCTCCCGGCAGCGCACAGTGCGCATCGTCGTGATCGCGGTGATCTCCGTGATCGCCCTCCTGCTCCTCTCGATCGCCGGGTACTACGTGTACAAGGCGACCCGGCCCGCCGGCCCGATCGCGTCGCCCGCCGGGATGAGCGAGGACCAGACCTACCTGAGCTTCGGGGCGCCCGAGGGCTCCGGGAAGCCGGTCCTCGAGATCCACCTGGACTTCATGTGCCCGGTCTGCGGGCAGTTCGAGCAGCTCAACGGCGAGGACCTCCAGACGATCGTCGAGGACGAGGAGGCGACCGTGCACATCGTGCCGCGACGGTTCCTGGATCCCCAGTCGACCACCGGCGACTACTCGTCCCGAGCGGCCAGCACCTTCGTGGCGATCTACGAGCAGGACCCCGCGGCGGCCTGGACGTTCCAGCAGCTGCTCTTCCAGAACCAGCCGGCGGAGGGCTCGGCGGGGCTGACCGATGATCAGCTCTGGTCCTACGCCCAGGAGGCAGGGGCCGACGAGTCCGCCAAGGACGCGGTCGACTCGAAGAAGTACATGCCGTGGGTCCGCAAGGTCGCCGAGCCGTATGCGGCGGACAAGGCCAGCGGGACCCCCTACGTCGAGATCGACGGCACCCAGTTCGAGACGTGGAACGAGCAGGGCGCTCTGCGCAAGGCCGTGCTCGAGGCCGGCGGCTCGTCGGCCTCGGACGCGGGCGGCGCCTCGGATGCGGGCGGCGCGTCCGATGGCGGTCAGGGCTGAGCAAGCCCTCTACACTCGTCGGGACCGGTCGATCCGTCGGCCGGTCCCGCTCGCTGGAGTGGCGCAACGGTAGCGCACCTGTCTTGTAAACAGGTGGTTGCGGGTTCGATTCCCGTCTCCAGCTCGAGAAGCAGCCCCTCACCGGTAGGAGCATCCCTGCGGATGCGCCCCGGCGAGGGGCTGCTGTAGTTCTGTGCGCGGTGCCTACCGCGCCGGGTCAGAACGTGTCGTATTCGGCCCTGTTGACCATGAAGCCCTTGCCGGTGATGGTGTTCCAGCAGGTCATGCCCTCGGAGCGGCTGGTGCAGGCCATGGAGCCGTTCTTCGCGCTCTCCCCGTACTGCAGGGTCTCGGCGGAGTCGCTCAGGAACGAGGAGCCGCAGGCCGCAGAGGTCTCGCCGCCGGAGACCTGGACCGAGAACGGGCCCTCGGAGCAGTCCTCCTGACCGTTCTGCCCGTAGTCGCGCTCCTTGACGGAGCAGGCCACGGAATCCTTCTCGAGCATGCAGGAGATGTTTCCGGTCGGGGAGCGCAGCTCGGTCATCTCGCGCGCGTCCTCAGGGGCGGGGGAGACGGGATCCGGGGTGGTGCTCTCCGCTGTCGTGGGCTTCTCCGTCGGCTCCTCGGAGGGGGACTCCTGGGCGGTGGTGGAGCTGTCGCGCTGGTACTCGTCGTCGTCCCCGCCCAGCCAGGCACGGCCGACGAGCGCGATGAGGATCACCAGGAGCAGCGCGAGCAGCAGGCAGCCGCCGCAGGCGTACCAGGTGCGGCGACGAGTGCGGGAGCCGTCGTCCGGCTCGCCCTCGGGCGTCCATGCCACGGCGCCCCCTGCGCCGCCCGCGGCGCCAGCGGCGACAGGAGCGGTGCTGCTCGTCGGCGCTGCTGCCGCGACGGGCGGCGGGGCGGAGGCGGGCGACACCGGTGCCGGGGAGACAGGGGAGGACGCGCCGAGCGGCACCACCCCGGCATCCGGGGCGATGCGCACCGAGGAGGTCGGTGCCTCCTCCGGGATCTCCTGCGGGGCCGTGTCGGTGACGGCGGCCGAGCTCGCGCCGAGGTCGCCCCAGACGGAGGACTCGTCGGGCTCCGGCTCGTCCGGCTCCTCCTGCTCGGAGGCGAGGCTCGCCTCGTAGGCCTGCTTCGCCCAGGGGTTGGTCGCCAGGATCCACTGACGCGCCACCTCCGGGCACGACGGGTTCAGGACGATCAGCTTCTGCAGCTGCGGATGCTTCTCGGTGAGCTCGACGAGGCGCTCTGGTCTGGTGCTCGGATCGCTCGCCTCCTGTGCCGCTGAACGGGGCTCTGCCACCGCGGTCTCCCTTCGTCACGTGCTTCCGGCCGCTCCCGGATCCGGTGCCCGGGGCGCGTGCCGACCCCTGAGAATGGCACATCGAGCCTCGGGCGCACACGGGGGAGAAGTGCCCTCGGGCACATCTCACGGCCCGTCGATCCGCGTTCTGACGGGTTCCCAGGCCCGGCGACGTGCGGCGTCAGTCGGGGATCCGCCAGTCGATCGGGGCCGCTCCCTGCTGCTCGAGCAGGGCGTTCACCTGTGAGAAGGGGCGGGACCCGAAGAACCCGCGCGAGGCCGACAGCGGGCTCGGATGGGGGCTGGCGACATACGGCACATCGCCCAGCAGCGGGATCAGGGACTGCGCATCGCGGCCCCACAGGATCGCCGCCAGCGGTCCGCCGCGGGCCACCAGGGCGCGCAGAGCGTGCTCGGTGATCTCCTCCCAGCCACGCCGACGATGCGAGGCGGGCGCGCCCGGCTCGACCGTGAGCACGCGGTTCAGCAGCAGCACCCCCTGGTCCTGCCAGGCGCCGAGGTCCCCGTGCGGCGCGCGGGGGATCCCGAGGTCGCTCTCGAGCTCGGTGTAGATGTTGCCCAGCGAACGGGGGAGCGGGCGCACCTCGCGGGCCACCGCGAAGGACAGCCCGATCGGATGCCCCGGGGTGGGGTAGGGGTCCTGGCCCACGATCAGCACCCGCACCTCCGCCATCGGACGGGTGAAGGCGCGCAGCACCAGCTCCCCGGCGGGGAGGTAGCCGCGGCCGGATTCGACCTCGGCGCGGAGGAAGCCCCCGAGCTCGTGCAGCCGGCCCTCGACGGGGGCCAGGGCCTCGGCCCAGTCGGGGGAGAGGGTCTCGGGAAGGGGCGTCGGCATGACCCCAGTCTCGCATCCGGCGCGCCCCTCGGACCAGGCCCGCCGCAGGTCGTAGTCTCGTTCCATGCCCGCAGATCCCGCCGAACGGCTCCCGTGCGCCGACCCCTCCGGTCCGCCCGGTGAGGCGGACGAGCTCAGCGCGCGCGATCGTCGGATCCTGGACCTGGAGTCCAGGACCTTCCGCTACGTCGGAGCGAAGGAGCGGGCGATCCGTGAGGAGATCGGCATCTCCAAGGTGGCGTACTACGTGCGGCTGAACACCCTGCTCGACGAGCCGTCCGCGCTGCGCGCCGCCCCAGCTCTCGTGCACCGCCTGCGCGGCCGGCGCACCTCCGGAACCGGTGCCGCGGGCGCCGATGGAAGCCACCGCGTGGCGTGAGCGTCAGGGTTCCAGGGCGTGTGCTCCCCGCTCGGGTCCGCCGGAGCGGGTTTAATGGGTCCGTGGCTGATTCCCAGTATCCGTACCCCCCGGACCGTTTCGACGACGAGGCCGACGCCGTGTCCTTCCACGGCGCGCATCGTGCCGAGCTGCCGTTCTGGCGGGAGAACCTGCTGTACATCATCATCATCGGCGCCGCCGCGGTGCTGCTGGTGGTGCTCCTCTTCTTCATCGGGAGCATGGGGGGCGACGGCGACGATCGGGCCGACGACCCCACCGCCGCCGCGTCCGAGGAGGCGGAGTCCTCCGCCGAGGCGACCGAGGCCGAGCCCTCCGAGGAGCCCGCCCCCGAGGCGGACAAGTCCACCCCCGTGCTCGTGGTCAACGCCGGCGGGATCAACGGGCTGGCCGGAGCCTGGGAGTCCGCGCTCGAGGAGGACGGCTGGGAGGACATCAGCCTCTCCACCGCCGACAACTCCCAGGAGGAGTCCGTGGTGTTCTACCGCGACGAGGCGGATGCGGGCACCGCTCAGGCCCTCGCGGACTCCGTCGGCGCCGGCGAGGCGCGCCAGAGCGACGAGTACGACGCCGCAGTGACCTTCGTGTCCGTCGAGATGCCCGAGGAGGGCGCGGACGACGGCGAGGGCTGATCCCCCGACGCTGTCCGCCGTCAGCGCAGAGTTAGCACTCTCCGCCGTCGAGTGCTTATGATGTTCTGGCACTCGGGCAACGAGAGTGACAGCGCCCCGCGCGCCCAGCTCCCGCTCCCGGAGGCATGATCGGCCGACGGCACACCGTCGCGCCGGCCACGAACATTCCGGCCCCGTGAGGGTGTCGTCGCCGTGGGACATGAACACGGCGGTGGTGCTCGTCCGTCGCGGGCACAGGGTCGGGTGGACACCACACCACACGGGAGAGATTCCACAATGGCCAAGCTCATCGCATACGACGAGGAGGCCCGGCGCGGCCTCGAGCGGGGAATGAACCAGCTCGCCGACGCCGTCAAGGTCACCCTCGGCCCCAAGGGTCGCAACGTCGTGCTCGAGAAGTCCTGGGGCGCACCCACCATCACCAACGACGGCGTGTCGATCGCCAAGGAGATCGAGCTCGACGATCCCTACGAGAAGATCGGCGCCGAGCTGGTGAAGGAGGTCGCCAAGAAGACCGACGACATCGCAGGCGACGGCACCACCACCGCCACCGTCCTCGCTCAGGCCCTGGTCAAGGAGGGCCTGCGCAACGTCGCCGCCGGCGCCAACCCGATCGCGCTCAAGCGCGGCATCGATCAGGCCGTGGCCGCGGTCTCCCAGACCCTGCTCTCGCAGGCCAAGGAGATCGAGACCAAGGAGCAGATCGCCTCCACCGCCGCCATCTCCGCGGCCGACCCGGCCATCGGCGAGCTCATCGCCGAGGCCCTCGACAAGGTCGGCAAGGAAGGCGTCATCACGGTCGAGGAGTCCAACACCATGGGCCTCGAGCTGGAGCTGACCGAGGGCATGCGTTTCGACAAGGGCTTCATCTCGCCCTACTTCGTCACCGACGCCGATCGTCAGGAGACGGTCCTCGAGGATCCGTACATCCTGCTGCTGTCCTCCAAGATCTCCTCCGTCAAGGACCTGCTGCCGCTGCTGGAGAAGGTCATCCAGTCGGGCAAGCCGCTGGCGATCATCTCCGAGGACGTCGAGGGCGAGGCCCTCGCGGTCCTGGTCGTCAACAAGCTCAAGGGCTCCTTCAAGTCCGTGGCCGTCAAGGCCCCGGGCTTCGGCGATCGCCGCAAGGCGATGCTGGAGGACATGGCCATCCTCACCGGCGGCCAGGTCATCGCCGAGGAGGTCGGCCTCAAGCTGGAGACCGCCGGTCTCGAGCAGCTCGGCCAGGCTCGCAAGATCGTCGTCACCAAGGACGAGACCACCATCGTCGAGGGCACCGGCGACGCCGAGCGCATCGCCGGTCGCGTCTCCCAGATCCGCACCGAGATCGAGAACTCGGACTCGGACTACGACCGTGAGAAGCTCCAGGAGCGCCTCGCGAAGCTGGCCGGCGGCGTGGCCGTCATCAAGGCCGGCGCGGCGACCGAGGTGGAGCTCAAGGAGCGCAAGCACCGCATCGAGGATGCCGTGCGCAACGCCAAGGCCGCTGTGGACGAGGGCGTCGTCGCCGGTGGCGGCGTCGCGCTGCTGCAGGCCGGTGCGGACACCTTCGGCACGCTCACCCTCGAGGGTGACGAGGCCACCGGTGCGAACATCGTCAAGGTCGCCATCGAGGCACCGCTCAAGCAGATCGCGGTCAACGCCGGTCTCGAGGGCGGCGTCGTCGCGGAGAAGGTCAAGGGCCTGCCCGTCGGTCAGGGCCTGAACGCCGCGACCGGCGAGTACGAGGACCTCCTCGCCGCCGGCATCATCGACCCGGTCAAGGTCACCCGCTCGGCGCTGCTGAACGCGGCGTCCATCGCGGGCCTGTTCCTCACCACCGAGGCCGTCGTGGCCGACAAGCCGGAGCCCGCTCCGGTCGGCGGCGGCGACGACATGGGTGGAATGGGCGGCATGGGAGGCATGGGCGGCATGATGTGATCTCGCTGGTCGACGTGCTGGCGAGCGAAGCGAGCCGGTAGGAGACCAGCAGATCGACTCAGCCTCACGGCTGACATCCGCCGCTCGCCCCCGAGCACCGAACGAGCCCCGATCCTCTCCGGAGGGTCGGGGCTCGTCGCCGTCGGGGCGGGCGCCGACGCTCTCAGGCGCTCCCGTCGGCCCGCCAGGAGGACGCCCGGAGCAGGACCATCCGATGCAGGTCCTCGAAGGCGGCATCCGCGCTCTGCTCGTCACCGGTGACGAGCAGCTGGGCCATGAGCCCGCGCATCGCGCCGAGCAGCCAGCCCGCCATCGCCTCGGCCTCCTCGGGAGGGCAGCCGTCCCGGCGGAGCCCGGCCGCCATCGTCTGCGCGCGCTCGCGCATCGAGCGCGAGACCGCGTCCCGGACCACGGCGTCGCCGTACGCCGCGATGCCCGTCAGCTCGATGAACAGCCGCACGTACGCGGCTCCCTGCGGCGATCGGCTCCTCGCCCACAGCTCGCGCAGCGGCTCCCCTCCCTGCTTCTCCGCGAGGTCCGGCTGGTTCAGGGCGCCGGCGATCGCGGCGTCCACGATCTCCGCGACCAGCACCTCCCGGCGGGAGAAGTGGTGCAGCAGGGTGGCATGGCTGACGCCCACCGCCTCGGCGAGCCGGCGCAGGGACAGGGACCCCACGCCGTGGGAGAGGACGTGCGAGGTGGCGGCCTCGAGGATCTCCCCGCGTCGATGCTCGAAGCGGAGCCGGCGTCGGTCGGTGCTGTCGGTCATCCTCCCGATATACCACCGCAGCGCCCGCTCGACCACCGAGACACCCCTGGCGGTTAGCTCTACCACTCGGTAGAGTTAAATCCGGCGCGGCGTCGCACCGCGGAGCGTCCCGGCCGAACCCCCTTTCCCCGAGCCTCCGAGGAGGATCCATGCACGCACAGACCCGCAGGATCAGCACCCTGATGGCCGCCCTGGTCGTCATGCTGGGCACCCTCTCCCTGACCCAGACCGCCGCCTTCGCCGCCGACGATCATCAGCGAGGTCCCGATCCCACGCAGTCGAGCATCGAGGCCGTGCGCGGCAGCTTCGACGTCGACTCGACGAGCGTCTCCTCCCTGAGCGTGCGCGGCTTCGGCGGCGGCACGATCTACTACCCGACCAGCACCGCCGAGGGCACGTTCGGAGCGGTCGTGATCTCGCCGGGGTACACCGCGGGTGAGTCGTCGATCGCCTGGCTCGGGCCGCGCCTGGCCTCCCAGGGCTTCGTCGTCTTCACCATCGACACGAACTCCCGCTACGACCAGCCGGCCGCCCGCGGCGACCAGCTGCTGGCCGCCCTGGACCACCTCACCGGGAGCAGCTCCGTGAGCGATCGCATCGATCCGCAGCGCCTCGCCGTCATGGGGCACTCGATGGGCGGGGGCGGGACGCTCGAGGCCGCGAAGGATCGGCCGGAGCTGAAGGCCGCCGTGGCGATGACCCCGTGGAACCTCGACAAGACCTGGCCGGAGATCACCACGCCCACCCTCGTGATCGGCGCGCAGAACGACACCGTCGCCTCGGTGCGCACGCACGCGGTGCCGCTGTACGAGGGGATCCCGGAGTCGACCGACAAGGCGTACGTCGAGCTGCGCGGCGCCTCCCACCTGGCGCCGAACCGTTCGAACACGGACATCGCGAGCACCAGCATCGCCTGGCTCAAGCGCTTCGTGGACGACGACACCCGCTACGACCAGTTCGTCTGCCCGGGACCGCAGGCGGGCCTCACGTGGAGCGACGTCCGGTCCACCTGCCCGTTCTGACGCGCAGCGCACCGACCGCCACGAGCCCCGATCCTCTCCGGAGGGTCGGGGCTCGTCGCTGCGTGCGGACGGTGCACCATGGATCCATGACCTACGAGCTCCAGGAATCGATCATCGTGCCCGCCACCCCGGAGGAGGTGCACGCGCTGGTCAGCGACGTCACCCGGACGGGGGAGTGGAGCCCGCAGTGCCACCGCTGCGAGTGGGAGGACGAGCGGCGCGGGCGCGGTGCGCGCTTCGTGGGCCACAACCGCACCCCGCAGCGGGAGTGGGAGACGGTCTCCGAGGTGATCGCGGACGTGCCCGGGGAGCACTTCGGGTGGTCCGTCGGTCCCGGCCGCGCCGAGTGGGGCTACCGGATGCGTGCGGTCGACGGCGGCACCGAGCTCACCGAGTACACGCGCACTACCGCGTACTTCGAGGAGGTCTTCGCCGAGCGGTACGGGGACCGCGCGGAGGAGGAGATCCAGGTGCGCCAGGAGGCCGCGCGCACCGGCATCCCCGCCACTCTCGAGGCGATCCGGGGCGTGCTCGCGACCGGCTGAGCCGCCACGCGCTCCCGGCGCTCCCGGGAGACGCCCGCGCCGGCTGGCGCCGTGGTCGACAGGCTGTGGTCGACAGGCTGTGGTCGACAAGTGGCGCAGGGGCGACCGGTATGCCATATCTGCCGCAGTGCTCGCCCCAGCGCCCGTTCCCGACCATCAGGAGCCGGAGTGGCGCCGACGCGTCAGCCCCGGCCGCTCACACGAACGGGTTCCAGAACCGCCCGCCGTCGACCACCACCAGCACGATCGGCGCCACGAACAGCACCGCCGCGACGGTGATGACCATCGCGTCGCGGCCGCGCAGCGGTGTGCGCACCAGCCAGGTGCGGCCGCGCTTGCGACCGAATCCGCGCAGCTCCATCGCCGCGGAGACCTGCTCGATGCGGTCGAAGGTGCCCAGCAGCAGCGGCATCAGGATCGAGGAGAGGTTCCGGATCCGGGTGCCGAGCCCCACCCCGCGAGAGGTGTCGATCCCGCGCGCCTGCTGGGCCTGGGAGATGGTGCGGAACTCCCGCTGGACGTCGGGGATGTAGCGCAGGGCGAGGGAGACGGCGTACGCGAAGCGGGCGGGCACGCCGATCCGGGCCAGCGACGAGGCGAACTCCGGCGGGCGCGTGGTCGCCACGAACAGCAGCACCGAGGGCAGCACCGCGAAGTACTTCGCGGTCACCGCCAGCTGGTAGACCAGCTGCTCGGCGGTCACGTCCCAGCGCCAGGGCCCGTCCAGCAGCACATGCTCGGTCCCGAACAGCTCGGCCCCGTAGCCGGGGGCGAACAGGAAGATCCCGATATTGTTCAGGACCATGAACAGCGCGATCAGCCACAGCACCACGGCGAGGTCCTTCAGCCGCACCCGGGAGATGCCCCACAGCACCAGTGACCCGGCGGAGACGGCCAGCAGGTAGCGCAGGTCGAAGCCGGTCATCGCCCCGATCACCACGGACAGGGCCAGCATCAGCTTGGACACCCCGGACAGGGCGTGGAGGGGGCCGGGGCGGTCGATGTAGCCCAGCAGCGGTGCGCTCACGGAGCCACCTCCCTCGCCGTGCGATCCGCGGCGACGAAGCGGCGCACCAGCAGATCCGGGTCGGCGAGCCCGCAGCGTCGGGCGAGGTCGTGCAGCCCGGTGGTGACCAGGTCCGCCCGGGCGGTGAGCTCGGGGTCGGTGAGGACCACGGCGGGGTGCTCGTCGGCCAGCAGACGGCCCTCGGAGAGCACCAGCACGCGCTCGGTGTACTCGAGAGCGAGGTGCATGTCGTGCGTGATCAGCACGATCGTGGTCCCGGCGTGGTGGATGCGGCGCAGGAAGTCCATGAACTCGGTGTAGTGGGCGAAGTCCTGCCCGGCGGTGGGCTCGTCGAGGATCAGCACCTCCGGCTCCAGGGCGAGCACGGAGGCGATCGTGACGCGCTTCTTCTGCCCGTGGCTGAGCGCGGAGACCGGCCAGGAGCGGAAGGGGCGCAGCCCGCAGGTCTCGAGGACGGCGGCGGTGCGGCGGGTGATCTCCTCCTCGCCGAGGCCCTGCGCCCGCAGGCCCAGGCCGATCTCCTCCATGACCAGCGGCTGGGAGATCATCTGCCCCGGCTCCTGGAGCACGAAGCCCACATGCCGCCCGCGCTCGGCGAGGCTCCATCCGCCGGCGTCGATCCCGCCGATGCGGAGCTGCCCTCCGGTCGCCCGTTCGAAGCCGCAGATCACCCGGGCCAGGGTCGACTTCCCGGCGCCGTTCGAGCCGAGCACCCCCACCATCTCGCCGCGCGTGATGCGTGCGTTGATCCCCGCCAGGGCGAGTCGGGTCCGCTCGGGGCCGACGGGGATCTCGCACCGCAGCTGGTCCATGTCCAGAGCGCCGCCGGTGGCGACTGCGACGGGATCCCGGCGGCCCGGTCCGTCGGCGACCCAGCGGCGCACGGCCGCGACCTGGTCCTCGTCGAGCTCCATGTCGGTGCTGCGCGCCGGCCGCTGCTCCGCGCGCACCGGCACCCCCGCGTAGCGCAGGGCGGCGATGTGCAGCGGGGGGCGGATGCCGTGGCGTTCCAGCAGCCCGGAGGCGAGGATCTCCGCGGGCGGGTCGTCGGCGACGATGCGCCCCGCGTCCATCAGCACGATCCGGTCCACGTCCCGGTGCAGCACCTCCTCGAGCCGGTGCTCGACGATCACGACGGTGCGGGAGCTGTCGCGATGGAGGTCGTCGATCAGCTCGACGGCGCCGCGGCCGCTGGCCGGGTCGAGGTTCGCCAGCGGCTCGTCGAGCAGCAGCACCTCCACGTCGTCGACCAGCACGCCCGCCACGGCCACGCGCTGCTTCTGCCCGCCGGAGAGCTCGTGCGGGGAGTCGGAGAGCCGGTCGCCGATGCCGGCGAGCTCGGCGGCGCGTGCGATCCGCTCCGGCATCTCGCTGCGCGGCACCTGCTGGTTCTCGAGGCTGAAGGCGATGTCCTCGGCGACGGTGAGCCCCACGAACTGGCTGTTGCTGTCCTGCAGCACCGTCCCCACCACGCGCGCGGTCTCCACGAGCGGGACCTCGGCGGGGTCTGTCCCGCCCACCCGGAGGGTGCCGGTGGCGGTGCCCCGATGGTGGTGGGGGATCAGGCCGTTGATCGCGCTGAGCAGCGTGGACTTGCCCGACCCGGAGGCGCCCACGATCAGCACCTTCTCCCCTCGACGGATCACCAGGTCGATGTCGTGGAGGGTCGGCTCGGACTGCGCGCGGTACTGGAAGGAGTACCCGCGCAGCTCGATCAGCGGTGGGGACGGCGGAGTGGTCACTGCTCGTGCGTCAGGGATCCGGTGCGGGTGCGGGTGCGGGCGTAGACGGACAGCACGAGCAGGCCGAGCACGAGGGTCGTCACCGTGTTCACCGAGAACGCGAGGATGCCCTGCACCCACACCTTGTTCGCCGGCTCGGAGTAGAACAGCACGTCGCCGAGCGGGGCGACCACCAGCCAGGCGACCGCATGGGCGAGCACCACCGCGAGGGAGAAACGCACGGCGAAGGCCTTGCTGAACTCGCCGTCCTGGATCGCGTTGCGCAGCAGGAGCGCGCCCACGACCAGGCCGAAGACGCCCGAGGCGAGCTCCCAGCTGATCCAGACGCCGTAGCCGGTGACGTCGATGAGCAGATGGCCGATGAAGCCCGCCAGCGCGCCCACCAGCGGGCCGTAGAGCACCGCGAACACGGCGAGTACCGCGTACTGGATGTTGATCGAGGTGTTGGGGACGGGCGAGGGGATCGCGGCGAAGCGGCCCAGCACGAAGAACAGCGCGGCGCCGATGCCGATCGCGACCACCTGGGTCACGGGGGAGGTGCGGGTCATGGGGGTTCCTTCGGGGAGAGGGGAGGGGAGGTCAGCGCGCGGCGTCGAGGCTGACGTGCCAGGAGGCGCCGCTGCCCAGGGAGAACGCGCGGGCGTAGTGGCCGCGGTTGATGGCGATCGCCATGCGGTCCAGGGAGTTGACGTACAGCAGCGACTCGCCCACCTCGACCGCCGCGAAGCTGTGCGCATAGGTGAGCTGGGCGGCGTGCACCACGGAGCCGTGGTGCTGGATCCGCACGGTGACCCGCCCGCCGTGCTCCACGCCCAGCTCGCGGAAGAGGGTGCGGGGGATCGAGGTCCACAGCGAGCCGTAGCGCACGTCGTGGGTGTCGATGATGCCGACCACCTTCTCGCCCTGCCGCTCGGGGGCGTGCGCGGGCAGCTTCACCATCGAGGAGACGTCGACGCCGGGGCCGATCTCCTCGAAGGTGGTCGCGCCGGAGGCGAGGCGCGCCCCGGTGTAGGCGTAGATGTCCCGGCCGTGGAAGGTGTACGACTCCTCGGAGCCGGGGCGGCGGTTGCGGGTCTCGTCGATCTCCCGGATCTCCGCGATGCCGAAGATCGCCTCGAGGTGCGTGAGGGTGCCGTTGTCCGGGGTGACCACGAAGTGCCCGGTGCGGGTGCGGGCCACGATCGAGAGCCGTTCGGTGCCCACCCCGGGATCCACCACGGAGACGAACACCGTGCCCTCCGGCCAGTACGTGAGCACCTGGGCGAGGCGGTAGGAGCCCTCCCAGATGTCGTAGGGAGGGATGTTGTGGGTGACGTCGTGGATGCGCAGCGTGGAGGAGACGCCGACGGCCACGCCGTACATGGCGCTGACGGCTCCGTCGTCGAGGCCGAAGTCGGACTGCAGGACGAGTGGGCTCATGGGAGAAGTATGCGACCTCGGCCCGCGCCGACGACGTGCTTTCCCGCGTGATGGGCAGGACCCCTGTCGCACGGGACCCCGGTGCGGAAGGATGGCCGGATGAGCCTGTCGATCCTCACCCAGAACATCCGCTACCACAGCACGGAGACCCGGCCCGGGGAGCCCGATCACTGGGCCGAGCGGGCGCCGGTGCTCGCATCCCTGCTGCGCGAGGCGGACGCCGACGTGGTGGGCACCCAGGAGGTCCTCGCCTCGCAGATCCCCGTGCTCGACGAGGCGCTCGGCGCGACCCATCTGCGGCTCGGCATCGGCCGCGAGGGCGGCGGGCGCGGCGAGCACAACCTGCTGTTCCTGCGCCGGGACCGCTTCGAGCTGCTGGACTGGGACCAGTTCTGGCTCTCGGAGCAGCCGGCCCTCATCGGCTCCCTCGGCTGGGACGGGCACTGCCCCCGCATCGCCGTCTGGGCCCGGGTGCGGGACCGGGCCAGCGACGCGGAGCTGGTGATCGCGGTGACCCACCTCGACCACGCCGGTCCCGTCGCGCGCGAGAAGGGCGCCGAGCTGCTCGCCGAGCGCCTGCGGGAGGCGGCGGGCGATGCACCGATCGTGCTGATGGGCGACTTCAACGCCGCGGGCGGGGACAGCGCCCCCTGGAGCGTGCTGCGGGACGCCGGGCTCGGCGACGCCCACGAGACCGCCGCGGAGCACGTCGGGGAGGACATCGGCACCTTCCCCGACTACGGCGAGCCCGAGGTGGGCGCGGTGCGGATCGACTGGATCCTCGCCCAGGGCCTCGAGGTCGAGCAGTACGCCGCCCGGCTCCACCGCCTCGAGGGACGTGCGGCCAGCGACCACGCGACGGTCACCGCCCGGCTGCGGCTCGGACGCCGCTGAGGGACCTCACATGTCGCCCCCCGGGTCGGCGAGATGTCGTGGGAGGGCCGATAGCAGCGAGCGCTGGCTATATCGCCACTTCACGTCGCCATAGGCCCGCCGCGGGCGCGGCCGACGGAGGAGGTCAGGGGCGCGGGGGGCATGGGGCCGGTATGCGACGGATCGCGGGCCCCTGCCTCACAGTCCCCAGGCCTCGGCCAGCAGCTCGAGGCCCTTCAGCCGGTCCGCCGGGTCGTAGTGGTAGGCGGTGAGGATCAGCTCGTCGGCGCCGGTGGCGGCCACGATCTCCTCGAGCTGGCGCACCACGGTGGTGGGGGAGCCGACGGCGCGGATCGAGAGGGTCTGCTCGACCTGGGAGAGCAGGTGCCCGGCGGCGACCTCCTCGATCGGCCGCGGCGGCTGGAGCTTCTGCCGCTGCCCGGTGACGACGCCGAGGAACATCTGCTGGAGCGTGCTGAACTGCCGCTGCGCCTCCGCGTCGGTCTCGGCGATCACGAGGTTCACGCCCACCATCGTGCGCGGAGCCTCGATCTGGGCGGACTCGGCGTCGGGGTCGAAGGCCTCGCGGTAGACGTCCAGTGCGTGCAGGTACTGGAAGGGCGCGAAGTGCGAGGCGACGGAGAAGGGCATGCCGAGCTGGGCCGCGAGTCGGGCTCCGTTGGCGGTCGAGCCGAGGATCCACATCGGCACCTCGGTGCCGCGGGCGACCTCCGCCGTGATCGGCAGGCCGCCGCCGGTCTCCTCCTGGGACCAGGCGCGCATCTGCTCGACCGCTGCCACGAACGCGGCCGGCTCCGCGGAGGTGCGGGCCAGCAGCTGGGCGGTGAGCTGATCCGTGCCGGGCGCGCGGCCCAGGCCCAGGTCGATGCGCTCGCCGTGGAACTGCACGAGCGTGCCGAACTGTTCGATCACCGCGAGCGGGGAGTGGTTCGGGAGCATGATCCCGCCGGAGCCCACGCGGATCCGCTCGGTGAGCGAGGCGGCGCGGTCGATGAGCAGCGAGGTCGCACTCGAGGCGAGGCTCGCGGTGTTGTGGTGCTCGGCGTACCAGAGCCGCTCGTAGCCCAGGCGGTCCGCGGCGCGGGCCCCCTCCATCGAGGCGTCGATCGCCTCGCGGGTGCTCATCCCCTCGGAGATCGGGACGAGATCGAGGAGGGACAGGGGCACGTGAGGGGTGGTCATGACGCTCAGGCTATCCACGGACCTGGGGTGATGGTCCTTCCCGGCGGTGAGATCCATTCGACGTCCCACGGGGGAAGGATCCGGGCGGCGGCGGCGTTGATCACGGCATGAGGCTCTCCCTGCTCGACCGCACCCGCACGCGCGAGGGGCACTCGGAGGGCGAGGCCCTGCAGCACTCGGTCGAGCGGGCGATCGCTGCGGAGGAACTGGGGTATCACCGGTTCTGGGTGGCCGAGCACCATGCCGTGCCGGGCATCGCCAGCGGCTCGCCCGCAGTGCTGCTCGCCGCGATCGGTTCGCGCACCGGCCTGATCCGTCTCGGCTCCGGCGGGGTGATGCTCCCCAACCATCGTCCGCTCGTGGTCGCCGAGCAGTTCCTCATGCTCCAGGCGCTCTTCCCCGGCCGTATCGATCTGGGGCTCGGCAGGTCGCTGGGCTACACGGCGCCGGTGCGGGAGGCGCTGGGCCGGCTCGAGGCGAGCCAGGAGGAGTTCTCGGCCGAGGTGAGCGCGGTGCGGGACCACCTCGCGGGCACCGCTCCCGTCACCGCCCGACCCCGGACCGAGCTCCCGCCGCCGATCCACCTGCTCGCCACCGGCTCCGGGCTGGCCACCGCGGCGCAGCTCGGGCTCGGGGTGGTGCTCGGCGGCCCGGTGCTCCTGGCCGAGGACCTCCCCGCACGGCTGGACGAGTACCGCCGCACCTTCCGCCCTGACCGGGGCAGCGCGCCGCACGTCATGCTGTCGATGGACCTGCTGGTGGCGGACACCGACGCCGAAGCCCGCGAGCTGGCCCTGCCGGAGGTCTGGGCGATGGTCCGCTCCCGGGTCACCGGCGCCTTCCCGCCCCTGGAGGCACCGGCCGCGATCCAGGTCCGTGACCTCTCCGCTCACGAGCGCACCCGGCTCGAGCAGGGACTGGAGACCGCGTGGGCCGGCTCCGAGGCGACGATCCGCGCGCGCGTCGGCGCCCTGAAGGAGAGCACCGCGGCCGACGAGCTGCTCGTCTCCGGCTCGACCCACGACCGCTCCGCCCTCGCCGCCTCCGACGCCCGGCTGATCAAGCTGCTGGGCTGAGGGAGCCGAGCCCTCAGCGGGGCACCGCGGCCGTGAGCGGCTTGCGGAAGCAGATGCTGATCCCGTCGGTCGGGTCGTAAGGGGAGTACACCTCGACGCGCTCCCAGCCCGTCCGCTCGTAGAGCGCGATCGCCTCGGGCTGGCGGTTGCCGGTCTGGAGGTACACCTCCTGGGCGCCCAGCTCGCGGGCGGAGGCCTCGAGCCGCTCCAGCACGGCGCCGGCGAGTCCGCGACGGCGGTGGGCGGCGGCGATGAACAGCCGCTTGACCTCCCAGCGGTCCGGCAGCCGGCGTAGCGTGCCGGTCGCGGCCGGGACGCCGTCCACGAGCGCCAGCAGCACGTGATCGACGTCCTCCCCGCTCGGCGGGGCGGGTGGGGCGGCGGTGCCGCGCAGCGCGGCGTAGCGCGGGGAGATCTCGGCGTCCATCGCCGCGAGCAGGACCTCGGCGCGAGGATCGCCCCAGGTCGTGCGCTCCCAGGTGAGGCTCTCGGTCATGCGGTCACCGCCGGGAGGATCCGGCCGTGCTCGTGGTCCCGCCGGGACGGCACGGCGGCCATCAGCACGCGGGTGTACTCCTCGCGGGGCGCGGCGAACACCTCGGTGACATGCCCGGACTCCACCACCTCCCCGCGGCGCAGCACCGTGAGGGTGTCGGCGAACTGCCGCACCACCCCCAGGTCGTGGGAGATGAACAGGTAGGTCAGGCCCAGGTCGCGCTGGAGCGTGGAGAGCACCTGGAGGATCCCGGCCTGCACGGTGACGTCCAGGGCGCTGGTGGGCTCGTCGAGCACCAGCACGTTGGGTCGCAGGGCGAGGGCGCGGGCGATCGCGACCCGCTGGCGCTGTCCGCCGGAGAGCGCGCCGGGGCGCCTGCCCAGCAGCTCCTCGGAGAGGTCCACCGCCGCGAGGGCCCAGCGGGTGCGCTCGTGGCGCTCGGCGCGGTCGCCCACCCGGTAGCGCTCCAGCGGCTCCCGCACGATGCGCTCCACCGTGAAGCGGGGGTCGAGCGAGGTGAAGGGGTTCTGGTGGACGATCTGCAGGTGGCGGCGCAGCTCCCGCAGGGAGCGGGCGTCGTCGGGCACCACCTGTCGGCCGCCCACGTGCAGGGTGCCGGCGTCGGCCCGCTCGAGCCCCAGCAGGATCCGGGCCGCCGTGGACTTGCCGGAGCCGGACTCGCCGACCAGCGCATGGGTGCGGCCGCGGGGGATC
The DNA here is from genome assembly GCF_002407065.1 of Brachybacterium ginsengisoli. Lineage (NCBI taxonomy): Bacteria > Bacillati > Actinomycetota > Actinomycetes > Micrococcales > Dermabacteraceae > Brachybacterium > Brachybacterium ginsengisoli. Next base: position 2,918,829 of record NZ_CP023564.1, on the reverse strand, counting down.
GACAGGGAGATGTCCGCGAGGGCCGTCACCGTGCGGTCGCGGGAGCGGAAGGTGCGCGAGACCCCCTCGAGCGAGACCTGCACGGGGGCGTCCTCGATGGGGTGGCGGGCGTCCCGCTCGGCGCGCTCGGACGCCCAGCGCTCCGGGTTCAGCCCCGGCACGTCGGCCTGCAGGGAGCGGGTGTACGCGGTCTTCGGGGCGGCGAACACCTCGGCGGTCGCACCCGCCTCCTGCACCCGGCCCTCGCGCAGCACCACCACCTCGTCGGCCCGCTCGGCGGCGATCGAGAGATCGTGCGTGATCAGGAGGATCCCGATGCCCAGCTCGGTGCGCAGCGAGTCCAGCAGGTCCAGGATCTGCTTCTGGACGGTGACGTCCAGGGCGCTGGTGGGCTCGTCGGCGACCAGCAGCCGCGGCCCGGGCAGGATCGCGAGCGCGATGAGCACCCGCTGCAGCTGACCGCCCGAGAGCTGGTGGGGGAACACGGTGCCGAGGCGCTCCGGATCCGGCAGCCCCACCCGTTCGAACGCCCGCACCACGAGCGCCTCGCGCTCCTGGCGGGTGCGCGCGCCGGGCACCAGGGCCGCGGCCTCGAGCGCCTGCGCGCCGATGGTCCGCACCGGGTTCAGGGAGGAGCCGGGATCCTGCGGCACGAAGCCCAGCACCCGTCCGCGCAGCGGCAGGAACTCCCGCTCCCGCAGCGTGGTCAGCTCCCGGCCCTGCACCGCGATCGAGCCCTCGACGCTCGCGCGGCGGGAGCCCAGCAGGCGCAGCACGGCGCGGGCGATCGTCGACTTGCCCGAACCGGACTCGCCGATCAGGGCCAGCGCCCGGCCGGCGCCGACGGCGAAGGACACCTCATGGACCACCTCGTGGCGCCCGTAGGCCACGCTCAGCGCGTCGACCTGCAGGAGCGGTGCGGCGGGCTCCGCGGGGGCGGGGGTCTTCTCGATGCTCATCGGTTCCTCTCCTGATCCAACCAGCTGCTGATCCGGCTCACGGACAGCACGACGACGGCGATGACGAGGCCCGGGGCGATCACGAGCCAGGGGGCGTGCAGCAGGTGCTCGCGGCCGTCGGCGACGAGCAGTCCCCAGTCCGAGGCGGGCGGCGGGTCGCCGTAGCCGAGGAACGCGAGCCCCGCGATCACCAGGATCGCGATCCCGAACTGCAGTATCGCGAGCGAGAGCACCGGGCGCAGCGCATTGGGCAGCACATGCCGCAGCAGCACGTGCGCCGCGGAGCCGCCGGTGACCCGTGCGGCCTCGATGAACACGCTCGTGCGCACCCGCAGCACCTCGGCCCGCATCAGCCGGGCGAACACCGCCACGGCGGAGATCCCGGTCGCGATCGCCGCATTGCGGGTGTCGTAGCCGAGCGCGGTCACCACCACGACGGCCAGAAGGAACCCGGGGATCGCCAGCAGCACCTCGACGACCCGGCCGATCACCGCGTCGACCCAGCCGCCGAGATAGCCGCCCAGCAGGCCCAGCAGGCCGCCGAGCACCACCCCGATGCCCACCGCGATCAGCGCGCTGGTCATCGACGAGGCGGAGCCGTGGATGATCCGGGTGAGCAGGTCACGGCCCAGGTGGTCCGTGCCCAGCCAGTACTGGGCACCGGGGGCGATGAACTTGTCGTCGGGGTTCCCGGCGGCGGGATCGTGGGTGGTGAGCAGGCCCGGCAGCAGCGACCACAGCAGCACCACGGCGAGCACCGCCCCGGCCAGCAGCACGGTCACGGGCACCCGGCGCTCGAGAGTGATCCGGGCGGCGCGCGGGGTCAGGGCGGCAGTGGTCATCGGGACACCTCCGAGGTGCGCAGCCGGGGGTCGAGCAGGGGGTAGAGCAGGTCGATCACGAGGTTCACCACCACGAACACCGTCGCGGAGAGCACCACCGCGACCAGCAGCACCGGGACGTCCTGGGAGGAGACCGCCTTCTGCACCACGGTGCCCACCCCGGTGCGGCCGAAGATCGTCTCGGTGATGAGCGACCCGCCCAGCACCTCCCCGATCACGAGTCCCACCACGGTGACCGTCGGCAGCAGGGAGGGGCGCAGCAGGTGCCGCAGCACCACCTGGCCCGGCGGCAGGCCCCGGGCGATCGCCACCTCGGCGTAGTCCTGCGCGGCGGAGTCGTCGAGCGCCGTGATGAGCACCTGCGCGATCTGCGCGGAGACGGGGATCGCGAGGGTCAGCGCCGCGGCGAGGGTGGAGGCGGGGCTGTCGGCGTCGACCAGGCTGAACAAGCCCAGCTGGACGGCGAGGACCTGGATCAGCACGAGGCCGATGAGGAAGTTCGGGGTGGATAGGAACAGGGTGGGCAGGGTGCGCACCAGGTCGTTCACCCGGCCCGTCGGCAGCAGGCGGGTGAGCAGGCCGAGCGTCCCGGCGATCAGCACCGCGAGCAGCAGCGCCGTGCCGGCCAGGGCGAGGGTGGAGGGGATCGCGTCCCCGATGACGGTGGTGACCGGCTGCGAGGTGGACAGCGAGAGGCCGAACTGACCGCGCACCGCGTTGCCGAGCGCCACCAGCAGCTGCACCAGCACCGGCCGGTCCAGGCCGTGGAAGGAGCGCAGCTGCTCCTTCTGCGCGTCGGTGTAGCCGGCCTGGGGGTTGTCGAGCTGGGCGGAGATCGGATCGCCCGGGATCGCGGCGAGCACCAGGAACACCGCGACGTAGGCGAGCAGGACGACGCTCACCGCGCGCCCCGTGCGGCGCAGCGCGAAGGCCCCGTAGCGCCGGGCGGAGGCCGCGGCGGAGGCGGGCACGGTCCCGGCGAGACCGGTGGGGGAGACGGCGGCGCTCATGGCTTCTCCTTGGTGGCCGCGTGGTACGTGGGGATCGCGACGGCGTTGAAGCGCTCGCCGCGCAGCTGCGGGGACTGCACGTAGATCCGCTGCACGTTCTGCTCGAGGGGGATGAAGTAGGCCTGCTCGAGCACGTGGCGGGAGAGCTCCTCGACCAGGCCCGCCCGCTCCTTCCGGCTGGCGGCGCCGGCGACCTCGTCCCGCAGCCGCACCAGGTCGGCGTCGGTGGAGCCGACGGCGAACCAGTCCTCGCCCTGGTCGGTGATCACCTCGGCCACGGTGCCCACGTCCACGAAGCTGCGGGTCACCTCCACCAGGCCCTGCGCGGGGTCGTTGGTGACCCGTTCGGTGTAGCTGGGGATGTCGAGCTTCTGGGTGTGCACGCGGATCCCGAGCCGGCCCAGCTGCTGGCTGATCAGCTCCGCCTCCGGCACGGAGCCGGTGAGGTAGGGGGTGGGGAAGATCGTGAACGAGAGCTCGACCCCGTCCCGGGTGCGGATCCCGTCGGCCGTGCGGCTCGTCCATCCCGCCTCGTCCAGGAGCTGGGCGGCCAGATCGGGGTCATGGTCGAACAGCTCGGAGAGATCGGTGGTCTCTGGCACCCCGGCCTGGAGCCAGCTGGTCGCGGGCTCCCAGGCGTCGGTGAAGACGGTGCGCAGGATCTCGGCGCGGTCGATGCCGCGGGTGATGGCCCGGCGCACGCGCACGTCGTCGAAGGGGGCGACGTCCGTGCGGAGGCTGTAGCCGTGCACGAAGCCCAGGTAGCGGGGGACCTCGATGTGGAATCCGGCCTCCGTGAAGGCGTCCAGCACCTGCGGGTTCACGTTGTAGGAGATGTCCGTCTGTCCGGCGCGGGCGGCGGAGGCGCGCAGCGTGTCGTCCGGCAGCACGGTGAAGGTGATCGCCGCGAGGCGGGCGGGGCCGCTCGCGCCGAGCGCCTCGGGCGCCCAGTCGTAGTCCTCGCGGCGCACCAGGCGCACGTGGTCGCCCGCCGCCCAGCTCTCCAGCACGAAGGGGCCCGAGCCGATCTGGAACGCGAGATCGGACTGCTCCTCGAGGCTCCCGGCGAGGCTCGAGGGAGCCATCAGCTGGCAGCCGTGGTACCCGAGCGTGGGCAGGAAGGAGAGGGTCGGCGCGGTGAAGGTGACCCGCACGGTCAGGTCGTCCAGCGCCTCGGCGCCCTCGTAGGTGCCGCCGGGGAACAGGCCCACCGCGGGCAGCCCCTCGTCCGGTCGGCCGACGGCCCAGGCCTCGAGGTTCGCGAGCACCGCGGTGGCGTCCACCGGGGTGCCGTCGGAGAAGGTGACGCCCTCGCGCAGATGCAGCACGAACTCGGTGGACTCCGGGTTCTGCTCCCAGGAGGTCGCGAGCCACGGGGTGACCGCGCCCTCGGCGTCGGTGTGGACCAGCTTGTCGGTGAGCTGCTGCCACACGTTCGCCTCGTAGCTGGAGATCGCGCTCTTGGAGGGCACCCAGCCGCCGTCGAGGTTCGAGATGAGGAAGCTCAGCTCGTCCTCGGGCTCCTCGGCGCGGGCCCCGTCGACGGCGCAGCCGGCCAGCGGCAGGGCGGCCAGACCCAACGCGCCCAGGCCTGTGGCCTGCAGCAGGTGCCGACGGGAGGGGAGCGTGCTCATCGCCGGGCCTCCGGGGAGGTGAGCGCCTCGAGCAGGCGCTCGGCGCCCCGGCGCAGCTGCTCGGGCGGGAGATGGCTGATGCCCAGGCGCAGGCTGCCGCGGTCGTCCGTGGGGTCGCCGAGGTGGAAGAAGCGTCCCAGCACCGCGTCGGTGCCGTAGCGGGTGCGGGCCAGCTCCTGGGCGGCCCGGAGATCGATGCCGGCATCGCGCAGCCGGGCCCACAGGAAGATCCCGCCGGTGCGATGGGTGACCTCGATCCCGTCCGGCAGGCCCTCCTCGAGGATCCCGTGCACGAGGTCGAAGCGCTCCGCATAGGCGGTGGCGGAGCGCTGCGCGATCGCGTCGAAGCCGCCGCCGCGCGGGCTGTGCTCCCCGGCGCCGACGATCCGCTCCACGATCGCCTGGATCGGCACCGAGGAGTGCTGGTCCTGGTTCGCGCGCAGCCGCGTCACGGGGCCCACGAGCCACGGCGGCAGCACCAGCCAGCCCAGCCGCAGTCCGGGGCCGAGCACCTTGGAGAAGGTGCGCACGTGGACCACGAGGTCCGAGTCCAGCGGGTAGTCGGCCACCTCCTGCGTGCCGGGGAAGCCGAGACCGGCGTAGGCGTTGTCCGAGACGATGACCAGGCCGTGCCGCTCGGCGATCCCCACCAGCTGCTCGCGGCGCCAGGCGGAGGTGACGAGCCCTGTGGGGTTGTGGAAGTCCGGCACGGTGTAGAGCAGCTTGGGCCGGGCGCCCGCGTTCAGCTGCGCCTCGAGGGCGCCGGCGTCGATGCCCTCGGCGTCGAGCGGGAGGGGCAGCAGGCGCGGCTGCTTGTGCTGCAGGGAGCGGAAGATCAGGGGGTAGGTCGGGTCCTCGACGGCGACCTCGTCGCCCTGCTCGAGCAGTGCGTCGAAGAGCAGCGACAGGCCGTGGAAGGCGCCGTTGGTGATGAGCACGCGCTCGGGGTCCACGCCCTCGCGCTCGGCGATCCACCGGCGCAGCCCGCTGATCCCGCGGGGCAGGGAGTACTGCAGGGCGCCGACGAGCGCCTCAGTGTCGGCGGTGAGGTCCGCGGCCGCGTCGCGGATCTCGGCGAGGGGCAGGAGGTCGGCGCTGGGGGCGCCGCCGAGCAGAGGGATCGCGCCGGGCAGGCTCGTGCTCGCCTTCCCGAAGCCGCGGGAGAGGTCCTCGCGGGCGCCGAGCGCGGAGAGGAGATCGTGGGGAGCGGAGCGGGTGGTCGTGGTCATCACAGGGCCTTCCCGGGGTTGAGCAGGTGGTCGGGGTCGAGGGCGGACTTCAGGCGCTGCTGCAGCGCCCGCGAGGCGGGGGAGAGCTCGAGGTCCAGCCAGTGGTGCTTGGCGGTGCCGATGCCGTGCTCGCCGCTGATGGTGCCGCCGAGGTCGAGGGCCGCGCGGACCAGCTCGTCGGCCGCGGCGAGGATCGGGGCGGGGAGCACGCCGTCCTCGATGCCCTCCCCGGCCTCCTCGCGCGGCAGAGCCAGGCAGGGGTGGAGGTTGCCGTCGCCCGCGTGGGCGAGGGCGGAGGTCTGCACGCCGTGGCGCTCGCCGATCTCGGTCAGGGCGGTGAAGATCTCGGCGAGACGCGACTTGGGCACGGCGATGTCCTCACCGAGGCGCAGCACCTCGGGGCTGAACCCGCGGCCGCTGCGGCGCAGCTCCCACAGGTGCTCCGCCTCGTCCTCGTCCGGGATCTCCCGCACCGTGCCGCCCGCGCCGACGAGGGCGGTGGTCAGGTCGCAGACCTGCTCGTCCACCCCGTAGCCGTCGAGCTCGACGAGCAGGATCGCGCTGGCGCCCTCGGCGAGGAGCGAGCCGGTGCTGGCATCGATGTCCGTCAGGGTGCCGGCGTCCATCAGCTCGGTCGCGGCGGGCCGGACGGGGCTGCGGGAGATCGCGTTCACCCCGCCGGCGGCGGCCTCGACGGAGGCGAAGCGGGCCAGCACGGTGCGGCGCGCGACGGGCAGGGGGCGGATGCGCACCGTCGCGGCGGTGACCACGGCGAGCGTCCCCTCCGAGCCGATCAGCAGCTGGGTGAGGTCCAGCCCGGTGACGCCCTTGAGGGAGCGGTGTCCGGTGCGCAGCAGCGTGCCGTCGGCCAGCACGGCCTCGAGGGCGAGCACGGACTCGCGGGTCACGCCGTACTTCGCGCAGTGCAGGCCGCCGGCGTTGGTGGCGATGTTCCCGCCGATCGTGGAGAGGCGGGCGCTGGCCGGATCCGGTGCGTAGAAGAAGCCGTGGGGTGCCAGGGCGGCGGAGAGGTCCGCGGTGATCACCCCGGCCTCGACGACCGCGACCTCGTCGAGCACGTCGATCTCGCGCACCGCGGTGAGGCGCTCCAGGCCCAGCACGATCCCGCCGTCGACGGGGATCGCCCCGCCCGACAGGCCCGAGCCGGCGCCGCGCGGCACCACCGGGGTGCCGGTGGCGTGGGCGAGGCGCAGGGCGGCTTGGACGCCGGCGGTGTCCTGGGGGAGGACCACCAGGAAGCGGGTCCCGGCGGCGGCGGAGCCGGAGCGGTCACCCGCGAAGCGCTCCTCGCCCCCAGTCTCCTGCGCGACGACGGCGGAGGTCACCGCGTCGGGGCCGAGCTCCGCCTCGAGCCGGGCGGCGAGCTCGGCGAGGTCGCGGGATCGTACGGGGGTGGGCGTGCTCGTCACACGGATCTCCTGAACGCTGCGGGCGGGTGGGCCTCGCTCAGCGTGGAGCATCAGACGCCATAATGGCAAGTAGGTATCGCCATAAGCGTTCATTGAGGGGCGGTGTGTGACGCCACCCGTCAACGGTCAGTACCCGGCGCGGCCGACCCCGGAGAGCTGGGCGCGCACCCGCTCGTTGTGGCGGGAGGCCGCGAGGCAGCCCCAGATGATGCTCGCGATCCAGATCGGAGCGCCCGCGAGCGGCGCGAGCACCACCAGGACGGCTCCGAAGCCGAAGGTGGCCAGCGAGATGAGGCCCACGACGATCCCGACGACGATCGCCAGCACCACGGTCACCGCGATCAGCACCAGCGCGCCCGTGACGGTCGAATAGAGCATCCCGAGCGGGCCGAAGAGGAAGGTGAGCAGGAAGGCGATGCCCACGCTCTTCTCGGCCGCGGGCGGCAGGGGCGCCATCCTCGGCGGGGGCGGGGCGACGGGCCGCCACGCCACGACCTGGCCCGGCGCTCCTGCGCCGGGTCCGGCGAGCGGGTCGTAGCTGCGGGCCGATCCGTCGTGACGTCCCACCGCCCCCACCTCGCCCGGGATCGCGTGCCCGCCCTGCTGCGGCGTCTGCGTCATCGTCCTGCTCCCCCTGCTCGGCGCCCGGTCCGTTCCCCCGGCGCGGTCCTGGGGATCATCCTAGGCCTGGGGTGGCCGGGTCGGGTCGTGGTCCTCGCCGTGGATCGGCACGTGCTGCTCGGGGATGTCCGCGTAGGAGGCGGGATCCGAGATCGGCTCGAGGTGGGTGAGCACGGTGAGGTCCGGCAGGCAGTCGCGCAGCTCCTGCTCGAGGCCCTCGATGTAGTCGTGGCCGGCCTTGACCGTCCACTCGTCGGGCACCAGCACGTGGACGTTCATGTACTTCTGCTGGCCGGCCTCGCGGGTCTGCAGGCCATGGAAGGTGATGGTCCCGTCGGTGCGGCGGCGCAGCACGTCGGTGATGATCTCGTGGTCCTCGTCCGGCAGCGCCTTGTCCAGCAGGCCGGAGACGGACTCGCCGAGCAGCCCGATGCCGGTGACGATGATGTTGACGCCGACGGCGAAGGCCACCAGCGCATCCAGCCGCTCCCAGCCCGTCAGGGCCACGAGCGCGACGCCGATCAGCACGCCGGCGCTCGTGACCACGTCGGTCATGAGGTGCTTGCCGTCGGCCCGCAGGGTGATGGAGTTGTGCGCCTTCCCGGCGCGCAGCAGCACGAGCGCGACCCCGCCGTTGACCAGCGAGGCGAGCACCACGATGACCAGACCCATGCCGAGGTTCTCGAGCGGGCGCGGGTTGAGGAACCGCTCGACGGCGGTGACCAGGATGACCGCGGCGGCGACGAAGATCATCAGGCCCTCGACCGCCGCGGAGAAGTACTCCGCCTTCGCACGGCCGTAGAGGAACCGCTCGGTGGCGGGGCGGGCGGCGACAGTGAGGGCGATGAGGGCGACCACCGCGGCGACCAGGTTCACGGTCGACTCGGCGGCGTCGGAGAGCAGGCCGACGGAGTCCGTCATCACCCAGGCGCCGGTCTTCAGGGTGATCGTGACGATGGCGGCGACGATCGACAGCCACGCGAACTTGCGCAGGTCGACCTTCTCGGGGCGGGGTGCGGCGGAGGTCATCGGGGGTCCTTGCGGGGCGGATCGGGGGCGAGGGAGCCGTCGGGGGCGATGTGCTCGAAGATCTGCTCGACGAGCTCGACCACGTGCGGGTCGTCGACGGTGTAGTAGCTGTGGCGGCCCTCGCGGGTCGCGGAGACGATCCCGGTCAGGCGCAGCTTGCGCAGGTGCTGGCTGGTGGTGGGCAGGCTCAGGCCCACCTTCTCCGCCAGCTCGCCGACGTCGTGACGGCCGGTGCTCATCAGCTGCACGAGGTGGAGCCGTGCGGGGCTCGCGAGCATCGCGAAGGTGTCCGCCGCCGCGGCGAGCTGCGGCTCGGTGGGGGAGTGCTGCGGTGGCGTGGTCACGGGGTCATCCTCCCGAACGTTTCGTCATTCGCGCAAGTGACGAAGTGGCAGGTGTGACGCAGCAGCGGCCGGCTCCCGGCGTATCGTGTGCGCAGTTCGTGACACCGTCGTCCGAGGAGCGCCCCATGTACAACCTCTCCGTGGTGCTGGAGGACAGCGCCCGCACCGATCCCGACCGCACCGCCCTGGTGGCGGGAGGGACCCGCCTGAGCTACGCGGAGGTGGACGCCGCCGCGAACCAGGTGGCGAACCTGCTGGTCACCTACGGCGTGGGTCCCGGGGACCGGGTGGCGCTGAGCTGCCCGAACCTGCCGCAGTTCCCGATCGTCTACTTCGGGATCCTCAAGGTCGGCGCCGTGGTGGTCCCGCTGAACGTGCTCAACAAGTCCCGCGAGGTCGCCTACTACCTCGACGACTCCTCCGCGGTCGCGCTGTTCTGCTTCGAGGGCACCGAGGAGCTGCCCATCGGCCGCTACGGCCTCGAGGGCGCCCGCGCCGCGGCCGCCCCGCCGCGCGTGGTGATGATGACCGCGGACCCGTCGGCCGCGAGCCCCGATCCGGAGGTGCCCACGCTCGCCGAGGTGCTCGAGGGGATGGAGGAGACCTTCTCGACCGTGCAGCGCCGCGAGACCGACACCGCCGTGGTGCTGTACACCTCGGGCACCACCGGGCAGCCCAAGGGCGCAGAGCTCAGCCACTCCAACCAGCTCATGAACGCCCTGACCTGCCATCGGCTGTTCGGGTCGAGGCCGGGGGAGGACACCCACCTGGTCGCGCTGCCCCTGTTCCACACCTTCGGCGCGACCGTGGACATGAACGCCGGGTTCTCCATGGGCGCCACCCTCGTGCTGCTGCCCCGCTTCGATGCGGAGCAGGCGCTCGCGCTGCTCCTCGAGCACCGGGCGACCGTGTTCGCGGGCGTCCCCACGATGTGGTGGGGACTGCTGCACGCGGTGGAGGACGATGCAGCGGCCGGGGCCCTCGCGGAGACGCTCCGCCTCGGTGTCTCCGGCGGGGCCCCGCTGCCGGTGGAGATCCTCACCGCCGCCCGCGAACGTCTCGGCATCTCGATCATGGAGGGCTACGGGCTCTCGGAGACCTCGCCGGTGGCGTGCTTCTCCCGTGCCGACCGGCCCCGGCCCGGCTCGATCGGCTTCCCCGTATGGGGCGTCGAGGTGGGGATCATCGATCCCGGGGACCCGGACTGGGCACCGATCGAGGAGGCGGACGTGGTCGGCGAGATCGTGGTGCGCGGGCACAACGTGATGACCGGCTACCTGGACCGCCCCGGGGCGACCGCCGCGGTGATCCGCGACGGCTGGTTCCGCACCGGCGACCTGGGCCGGCGGGACGCGGAGGGCTTCTACTTCGTCGTCGACCGCTCCAAGGACATGATCGTGCGCGGCGGCTACAACGTGTACCCGAGGGAGGTCGAGGAGGTTCTCATCACCCACCCCGACGTCTCGCTCGCCGCCGTCGTGGGCGTGCCCCATGAGGCCCTCGGCGAGGAGGTGAAGGCGTTCGTGATCCTCGAGCAGGGCGCCGCGCTCACCGCCGAGGGGCTGCGCGACTGGGCCAAGGAGCAGATGGCCTCCTACAAGTACCCCCGCGAGGTGGTGCTGCTGGACAGCCTGCCGATGACCGCGACCGGGAAGATCCTCAAGCGCGAGCTGAGCTGAGGCTCCCGCTCAGAGCACCTCGCGCGCAGGCTCCGCCTGGGTCGGCAGCCCCGCCGCCGCATGGGCGCGGAAGCCGCCGACGAGGTCGGTGGCGCGCGAGAAGCCGAGATCGCGCAGGTCGCGGGCGGCGAGCGAGGAGTAGTAGCCCTCGTTGCAGACCACCACGACGAGGTCCTCGTACGAGGGGCCGCCCTCCATGCGGTGGGCGCTCGCGGGGTCCAGCCGCCACTCCAGCACGAGCCGGTCGATGACCGTCGCGCCGGGCAGGTGCCCCTCGGGCTCCCGGGTCCGCGCCGGGCGGATGTCCACCACGTGGGCGCCCTCGGCCATCAGCGCCGCGAGCTCGCCGGGCTCCACCCGGTCCACGCCCTCGCGCGCCGCGGCGAGGATCTCGTCGATCCCGTGGGCCCGCGGGGCGCCGGCCCGACGACGACCGCTCGTCGTCGGACCGGCGGAGTCCGCCGAAGAGGTCATCCGCGACGCCCGGAGGAGAAGGCCGCGAGGCCGCCGCCCACGGTGTTGCCGGAGCCGGAGCCCTCGGAGCTGGTCGAGTAGGTCTTGGGGGCGGAGCGGTCCTGACGGCGTCCGCCGCCCGAGCCCTGGCCCTGGCCGCCGCGACGGCCGCCGCCCTCGCCGCGGCCCTGACCACCGGAGCGGCCCTGACCACCGGAGCGGCCCTGGCCGCCGGAACGGCCGGATCCGCCCTGACCGGAGCCCTCGCCGCCGCGACCGCGACCGCCCTGGCCGGACTGCCCGCCGCCGGAGCGTCCTCGACCGCCGCCCTGGCCGTCGGAGCGACCGCCGGAACGGCCGCGGCCGCCGCCGCGCTCGCCCTTCAGGCGGGCCTCGTCCAGCGGGGCCTCGGGCTGGCGCGGCTCATGGGTCTCGACCCGCTCGCCGGGCGCGAGGTCGGCGAGCACGGGGCTCGTGATGGTCACTCGCGCGTGGTGGGTGGGAGTGATGCCGGCCTTGCGCATCAGGTCGCTGACATCGCGCTTCTGGTCCGGGGTCTGCACGGTGATGACCGTGCCGGACTCGCCGGCGCGGGCGGTGCGGCCCGAGCGGTGCAGGTAGGCCTTGTGCTCGACGGGCGGATCGGCGTGGACCACGAGGGCCACCTCGTCGACGTGGATGCCGCGGGCGGCGATGTCGGTGCAGACCATGGTGGTCGCCTCGCCGGAGCCGAAGGCCTCGAGGTTCCGGGTGCGGGCGTTCTGCGAGAGGTTGCCGTGGAGGTCCACCGCGTCCACGCCGCGGGCGGCGAGCTTGCGGGCGAGGTTCTTCGCGCCGTACTTGGTGCGGGTGAACATGATGGTGCGGCCGGGGGCGGCGGCGAGGTCGCGCAGCACGTCGAAGCGCGCGGCGGAGTCGACCTCGAGCACGTGGTGCTCCATGGTGCCGACGGGGCTGGTGGCCGGATCCGCCGAGTGGGTGACCGGCTCGTGCAGGAACTGCTTGACGAGCTTGTTCACGCCGGAGTCGAGGGTCGCCGAGAAGAGCATGCGCTGGCCGCGCTGCGGGGTCTTCTCGAGGATCTTGCGGACCATGGGCAGGAAGCCCATGTCGGCCATGTGATCGGCCTCGTCGATGATCGTGATCTCGATGGCGCTCATGTCCGCGTGGCCCTGGCCCATGAGGTCCAGGAGACGGCCCGGGCAGGCGATGAGCACGTCGATGCCGCCGGCGAGAGCCTTGACCTGGGGGTTCTGGCCCACTCCGCCGAAGACGACGGCGCTGCGCAGGCCCGCGGCCGCCTCGAGCGGCTTCAGCGAGTCGGCGATCTGGGAGGCCAGCTCGCGGGTGGGGGCGAGCACGAGGGAGCGCGGCCGACGGGCCACGCGCTTGCGCGGCTCGGCGATCAGGCGCGCGACCAGGGGGAGCAGGAAGGCGTAGGTCTTGCCGGAGCCGGTGCGGCCACGGCCCAGCACGTCCCGACCGGCGAGCGAGTCCGGGAGGGTCGCGGCCTGGATCGGGGTGGGGGTGGTGATGCCCATCGGCGCCAGGGCGGCGGTGAGGGCGGTGGGCACGCCGAGGCGTGCGAAGTCAGGGGTGGTCACGTGAGGTGATCCGTTCTCTGTGGTGCAATCCCACCCGGGGCGTCGTCGGGCGCGCTGCACGGGGCAGTGCTCCTCGGCCGACGCTGTCACCGCAGCGGAGCCTGCCGACCTGCGGCGCAGGACGCGGGGCGTCGTGCCGGATCGGGGCTGTCCGCTCGGGACCTGTGCCGCGGCGGGAGGACGGCACTGCGGGTCACAGTACGCGGCGGTCATCGCGGTGGCGACGGCACGGCGCGCCGTTGTGACATACCACCGGCTCGCTATCCTCGAGCGCAGGAGCAGGAATCTGACTCCCGGATCGAACCCCCAGGAGGACGCATGGCGCGCCGCGTGAGCATCAAGGACGTCGCCCAGCGCGCCGGGGTGTCGTGGAAGACCGTCTCGAACGTGGTCAACGAACGACCCGTCGTGCGCGAGGAGACCCGAGCCCGGGTGAAGCAGGCGATCGAGGAGCTGGGCTATGTGCCCAATCGTGCGGGCCTGGAGCTGCGCGGCGGGCCCACCCGCGCCCTCGCCCTCGTGGTGCCGGAGCTGCAGAACCCCTACTTCGCGCGCCTCGCCGAGCGGATGCAGGGCGCGGCCAAGGAGCGCGGGTACACGGTCAGCGTCGAGGTCTCCTTCGGCGACGCCGGGACCGAGCGCGCCCACGTGCGCGGCCACACCCCGCGGCCGGTGGATGCGGTGATCATCTCCCCGGGGGCGCTCACCCCGGCCGATCTGCAGAACACCGGCTCCCATCGGGTGGTGCTCCTCGGTGAGCGACTGCCCGCCGCGGCCGAGGTCTCCCATGTCGCGATCGACAACGTCGCCTCCGCGGCGGACATCGCCCACCTCCTGGTCGACCAGGGCAGGCGTCGGGTGATGTTCCTCGGCGGCGAGTCGGAGGTGCGCTCGACGGCCACGGACCGTCTGGCCGGCATGCGCGCGGCCCTGCGCTTCGCGGGGCTCTCGCTGGATCCCGAGCTGGTCCGGCCCGCGGCGGACTGGGATCGCGAGTCCGGCCGCGACGTGATGGAGGAGGTGCTGCGCCAGGGACTCGAGGTGGATGCGGTGGTGGCCGGGAACGACCTGCTGGCGCTCGGCGCCCTCTCGGCCCTCGTCGCGCACGGAGTGGACGTCCCGGGCGAGGTCGCAGTGGTGGGCTGGGACGACATCCCGGAGGCCGCCTGGTCCCGCCCCTCGCTGACCACGGTCGCCCCGGACCTCGAGGGACTCGTCGCCGCCGCGCTGGACGCCGCTCTCGGCGCGCCCGGGGACGGCACGGGCACCGGTGTCGAGACGGTGGTCGGTCACCGGCTCGTGGAGAGGGGCTCGACGGGGGCCGCCGGCTGATCCCAGCGGGAGGAGCGCAGCGGGACCACCCTGCATTCTCACGTTGCAATCCTGGTGTGGATGCGATGGAATGGCCGGGAACGATCAGTGCCGATCCCTCTCTGGAGCCGCCCCGTGACCGCACAGCCCACCTCCCTGCCCGAGCCCCTGGCCGCCCTGTTCGCCCGCGCGGACGAGCTCGCCGCCCAGCTGGACGCGCCGCTCTCCGCGGTGACCGACGTGCCACGGCCCGAGCATCCCCGCCCCCAGCTGCACCGCCCCACCTGGCTCACCCTCAACGGGACCTGGCAGTTCGAGATCGATCAGGGCGACTCCGGCCGTGACCGCGGTCTGCTCGAGCGCGACCTGGACTCCGAGATCCTGGTGCCCTTCGCCCCGGAGACCGAGGCCTCCGGGATCGGGAACCGCGACTACCTCGAGGCGGTCTGGTACCGCCGCTCCGTCACCGTCCCCGCCGAGTGGGAGGGCCTGCGCCCGATCCTGCGCTTCGAGGCCGTGGACCAGGACGCGACGGTCTGGGCGAACGGGGTCGAGGTCGCCCGTCACCGCGGCGGCTTCACCGGTTTCTCCGCGGATCTCTCGGGGGTCGAGGGCGTCGGCCCCGGCGCCGAGATCGAGATCGTGGTCCGCGCCCGGGACCCCCACGGCGTCCCGCAGGCGCGCGGCAAGCAGTCCCACGAGTTCCGGCCCACCGCCGCGAACTACCACCGCACCACCGGCATCTGGCAGAGCGTGTGGCTCGAGGGCGTCCCGGCCGACGAGATCCGCTCGCTGCGCATCCTGCCCTCCCTCGGCGGGCGCTCCTTCGCGCTCGACGTGCCGCTGGCCCGGACCGCCGCGGGCACCCGCCTCGAGGTCGTCGCCTCCGTCCCCGGCGGGGACGAGGTGGCCCGCGCCGAGGTGCGCGCCGATCTCGACCTCGCACCGCACCTCGAGCTGGTGATCCCCGAGGACGCGGTGCGCGTGTGGGGCCCCGGGGCGCCCGAGCTCTACGCGCTCGTCGTGCGTCTGCTCGATGCGGACGGCGGCGCGCTCGACGAGGTCCGCTCCTATGCGGGACTGCGCTCGACCTCGCTGCGCGACCACGAGTTCCGGATCAACGGCGAGAAGGTCTTCCAGCGCCTGGTGCTCGACCAGGGCTACTGGGAGGAGTCGTTCATGACCTCCCCGACCGACTCGGCGATGACCGACGACATCCGCCTGTCCCTCGAGGCGGGGTTCAACGGCGCCCGCCTGCACCAGAAGGTCTTCGAGCAGCGCATGCACTTCTGGTCGGACCTGCACGGCTACCTCACCTGGGGCGAGTTCGGGGACTGGGGAGTGCACGGCTTCGGCCCGGACGGCGACAACCAGCAGCCGCCGGCGACCTTCGTGGGCCAGTGGGTCGAGGCGGTCCAGCGCGACCTGAACCACCCCTCGATCATCGGCTGGTGCCCGCTGAACGAGACCCACCAGCTGATGCACGACCGCATCACCCAGCTCGACGCGGTGACCCAGGCGATGTACGACGCGACCAAGCTCGCCGATCCGACCCGCCCGGTGCTCGACGCCTCCGGCTACTCCCATCGCGTGCGCGGCGCCGACATCTACGACTCCCACTCCTACGAACAGGATCCGGAGCGCTTCCGCGAGGAGCAGTCCGGTCTCGCCGACGGGCAGCCCTTCGCGAACCGCCGGGATCTGGGGCCCGACGACTTCCCCTTCGCCGACGGCGCGTTCTCGCTGCCGTATGCGGGTCAGCCCTACTTCGTCTCGGAGTACGGCGGCATCTGGTGGAACGAGGAGGAGGCGCGGAAGGCGGAGGAGGCCGACCGTGCGGGCAACAACGCCGCGGAGTCCTGGGGCTACGGCCAGCGGATCCGCAGCGAGGAGGAGCTCTACGAGCGCTTCGAGGGGCTGACCCGGGTGCTGCTCGAGGATCCGCTGATGTTCGCCTACTGCTACACCCAGATGACCGACGTGTTCCAGGAGAAGAACGGCGTCGTCGACTTCCATCGCGGGCGCAAGCTCGATCTCGCCCGGCTGCGGGAGGTGCAGCAGCGCACGGCCGCCTACGAGGGCGAGGGCTGAGCGTAAATCGCGTGACCTCCCGCCGGGACAGGGCCACGATGGGCCGATGATCGATCAGTCACGCCTCTGGGACGCCCAGGCCGCCGCCGAGTACGACACCCCCGGCGAGGGGGCCTTCGCGCCCGAGGTGCTGGGGCCGACGGTCCAGCGCCTCGCCGAGCTCGCAGGCGGCGGCCGGGCCCTCGAGCTCGCGATCGGGACCGGTCGGGTCGCGATCCCGCTGCACGAGGCGGGTGTCGAGGTGGCGGGGATCGAGCTGTCGGCCCCGATGATCTCCCGGCTGCGGGAGAAGGTCGGGGCCGGGTCGATCCCTGTCACCGAGGGCGACATGACGACCGCGAGCGCGGGGGAGGGGTTCTCCCTCGCCTTCCTGGTCTTCAACACGATCGCGAACCTGCTCACGCAGGAGGAGCAGGTGGCCTGCTTCCGCAACGCCGCCCGGCACCTCGCGCCCGGCGGGTGCTTCGTGATCGAGCTGTGGGTGCCGCAGCTGCGCTCCCTCGCACCCGGTCACGGCGGCACGGTCGAGGTCTCCGATCCGGGGTACCTGCTCGTGGACACCTACGACACCCTCGCCCAGCGGGTCGTCTCCCACCACGTGCGCTTCGAGGCGGCCGTCGACGGGGCGCGCGGGGCACGGATCGGGCGCACCCCGCACCGCTACATCTGGCCGTCCGAGCTGGACCTGATGGCGCAGCTCGCCGGCTTCACCCTAGAGAGCCGCTGGGCGGACTGGGACCGCTCGGAGTTCACCGCGGACTCCCGCAGCCACGTCAGCGTGTACCGGCTCCCTAGACTGGAGCCGTGACCACCACCGATATGGCGACGACCCGCAGCCCGCTGACCCTCGACGACGTCCCGGCGCTCACCGCGCTGCTGAACCGCATCGACAGCGCCGACCAGCTCGGCGATCCGGTGGAGGAGCCGAGCACCCGGGAGCGGCTCACCATGCCAGGTCTCGATCTGGCGCTGGACTCCCTCGCGGTGCGGCGCGGCGAGGACCTGATCGGCGCGGTGGTCGTGGACGTGCACGACAGCGTGGATCGTGACGGACGGGTGCGCTGCCAGCTCATGGGCGGCGTCGACCCCGATCACCGTCGGCAGGGCCTGGGCGCCGAGCTCCTCGCCTGGTCCGAGGAGCGTGCAGCCGAGCTCGCCGCGCAGCGCCACCCGGAGCGCGGCGAGGCCGTGTTCCGCATCTCCGGCGGGCGCGATCCGGAGCCCGGCGCGGCAGCGGACGCGCCTCTGACCGGCGGCGCCGACGTGCGCCCGCTGCTGGATGCTCGCGGCTACCGCCGGGTGCGCAGCTGGCTCATCATGGTGCGCGAGCTGCCGGGAGCTCCGATCGACGTCCCGGCGCCGGGCGGGGTCCGGATCATCGCCCCGTCGGACGATCTCCGCGAACCCACGCGCGAGGCGCACCTCGCCGCCTTCGCCGACCACTGGGGCTCCGCTCCGATCCCCGAGGACCGGTGGAGCACCTTCTGGTTCCTGCACACCGCGCGCCGAGAGCTGTCCACCGTCGCGCTCGACGCGGACGGCACGGTGCTCGCCTACGCCCTCACCACGGAGGACCGCCCCGGCGTGCTCCATGTGACGCTGGTCGGGACCCGGCCCGAGGCCCGCGGCCGTGGTCTCGCCCGCGCCGTCATCGCCCGCACCCTCGCCGCCGGGGCGGTGGCCGGGTTCGGGAGCGCCGAGCTCGAGGTCGACGCCGAGTCCCTCACCGGCGCCACCCGGCTCTACGACGCCCTCGGCTTCGAGCAGGAGCACGTGTACGCGACGTACGAGAAGCCGGTGGCGCCGGCGGGGGAGACGCGGTGAGGGCGGTCCGCTTCGACGCCTTCCGCACCCCGCCGGCGCTCGTCGAGATCCCCGCTCCCGTCTGCCCGCCCCGCGGCGCCGTGGTCACGGTGCACGCGACCGGGGTGTGCCGCAGCGACTGGCACGCCTGGCAGGGTCACGACGACTCCGTGCACCTGCCGCACGTGCCTGGGCACGAGTTCGCGGGCGTGGTGCGCGAGGTCGGCGAGGAGGTCACGCGCTTTGCCGTGGGCGACCGGGTCACCGCGCCGTTCATCCTCTCCTGCGGGCGCTGCGAGCAGTGCCTCGCCGGGGCGCCCCAGGTGTGCCCCGAGCAGCAGCAGCCCGGCTTCGACCTGCAGGGCTCCTGGGCCGAGCAGGTCCTGGTCATCGAGGCGGATCACAACCTCGTCGCCCTGCCTGACGAGATCGACATGACCCTCGCCGCCGGGCTCGGCTGCCGTGTGGGCACCGCGCATCACGCGGTCCGCGCGCAGGCCGCGGTGCATCCCGGGGAGGCCGTGGCCGTGTTCGGCTGCGGCGGGCTCGGGCTCGCCTGCGTGATGATCGCGCTCGCCGCCGGGGCCGAGGTGGTCGCGGTCGACGTCTCGCCGGCCGCTCTCGCCGCCGCCGAGGCGCTCGGGGCGACCGCCCTCCCGGTGGGGCCGGACATCGTCGACCGGGTGCGGGAGAGCACCGGGGGAGGCGCGCACGTCACCCTCGACGCGCTCGGCTCCGCCGCCACCGCCCGCTCCGCGATCGAGGCGCTGCGCCCGCGGGGCCGCCACGTGCAGGTGGGGCTGCTGCTCGGCGAGGATGCGGATCCCTCGGTGCCGATGGGTCGCGTGATCGGCCAGGAGCTGCAGATCCTCGGCAGCCACGGCCTCGCCGTCGCGGAGTACGCGGAGCTCCTGGCCGATGTCGCGTCGGGGCGACTCGACCTGGCGGGCACCGTCGGCCGCGTGCTCGACGCGACCGAGCTGCCCGCGGCGATGCTCGCGATGGACCAGCCGCCCACGAGCGCGGGGATGACGGTCGCCCGCTGGGTGTGAAGGCTGTGCTCGGGTGTCCCGCCGCTGTGGAAGCATTGACCGCATGACGATCACCGCTGCCGCCGACGGCTCCGCCCTCGGCAATCCTGGACCGGCCGGCTGGGCCTGGTACATCGACGACCAGACGTGGCGTGCCGGCGGCTGGCCGCACGGCACCAACAACATGGGCGAGCTGAAGGCCGTCCTGGACCTGCTCGAGGCCACTGCGGTGGACGCCGACCAGCACCTGCACATCCTGTGCGACAGCCAGTACGTCATCAACTCGGTCACCAAGTGGATGCCGGGCTGGAAGCGCAAGGGCTGGCGCAAGAAGGACGGCAAGCCGGTGCTGAACGTCGAGCTGCTGAAGGACATCGACCGCGCGCTCGCCGGTCGCAGCGTCGAGTTCGAGTGGGTCAAGGGCCATTCCGGCCACGCCCTGAACGAGGCGGCGGACAAGCGGGCGAACGGCGCCGCGACCGCCTTCTCGAAGAAGCAGGATCCGGACGTCGGGCCCGGGTATGGGGGGAGCGGTCCCGCGCCGTCGACCGCGGCCCCGACGACGGCTGCGCCGATCGCTGCTGGGCCGGGCGACGATCTCTTCAGCCTCTTCGACCAGGCTCCCGCGGAGCCGGCGGCGAGCTGCTCGACCGCGATCGAGGAGACGGTGCTGGTCGCCGACGCTCCCGGCGCCACCGACTTCGAGCAGATCACGGCCCGGGAGCAGGCGCTGCTCGGGGACCGTCTGCGCGCCGACCCGCCGAGCGCCGCCGAGCTCCTGCACCCGGATTTCACGGAGATCGGGGCCAGCGGCCGCCGCTTCGACCGTGACCAGATCCTCGCCGATCTCGCACCGCTGGGCGACGTGGACGCCGAGGAGTTCATCGCCGACGAGGTCTCGCCCGGTGCGGTGCTGCTGCAGTACACGACGCACGAGCGGCGGGGCACCGTTCACCGCAGCTCCCTGTGGGTGCAGGAGAACGGTCGCTGGCTGCTGCGTCATCACCAGGGCACGGTGGTCGGCGCCGAGCGCTGACGGCAGGAGACGGGGGCGGATCTACCCCGACGGCGAGGGGCCGGGTGGTTCGTCGTCCTCCCCGGGCCCGTCCGGCCATGTGATGATCAGCGGTGGCGTGGGGGACGCTCCGGTCGCACCGTGCGGGCTGCTCCAGACCCAGACTCCCGGCGGTGACGCCGCCCGCTCCGTGTCCGGCTCGCTCTCGCCGCGACTCAGCGGGGTCAGGACCCACAGACCGTGCTCCTTGAGCAGGTTGCAGCGCGCGCACAGCCCCTGGCCGTTCGCGAAGCTCGTCGGCCCGCCGCGATGGTGGGGGATGGCGTGGTCGCTGTGGCGGATCATCGCGTTGCACCACGGGGTGCGGCAGGTGGTGTCGCGCCAGCGGAGCATCCGGGCGAGCCCGGCAGGGAAGGCCCGGGAGGGGGACTCCATGGCGATCAGTTCCCCTGTGCTCGGGGCGGCGTAGAGCCGGCGGAAGAAGGCGGTGACCTCGAGGTCGGGGTGATCGCCCTCGTCGTGGCGCAGGTGCCCCGGCGGGCGCCCGAGCAGGGTGTCGCGCACGATGTGGGCCGGGATCGTGCCGTAGCCCTCGAGGCGGGCCGTGCCCGCGTCATCCTCACGGTCCAGGAGCGCGGTGTCGGTGATGACGATGCCGACCTCGAGCCCGGGCTGCGGCCGCGGATGGCGCGGTGCCTGCCCGGCGGAGTCCTGCTCCGCGTCACGGGTGCTCCGCTGGACGTCCTCGACGAGCAGGTCCGCCTCGAGGGCGGTGACGGAGGTCTTCGCCCCGGCGGCGCGCAGGGACTCGGCGCGGGTCCGGAGGGAGTACATCAGGGCGACGGCGTCGATGGCGCGCAGGGTCGCGCTCACACGGGCCATCCCGTCGTCCAGGGGCGTCATGCTCACGTGCCGTGCCCGTGCTGCACGGTCGGCGCGCTCGCGGGACCGCTCGGGCTCCAGCTTCTGGACCAGGTCACGGATCTCGGCGTGGAGGCGCCGCTGCCCCTTGCCGTGCAGCATCTCGGGATGCTCACGGATCCGCTCGTCGATGCTCCGACAGGTCTCGGGATCTGCCCCGTCGAGGGCCCCGGCGACGGTGGAGGCCTGCTGATCCGTGACCATCCCGGACCAGAGCCGGTCCACAGTCCCGGGCATGTCGCGGATCAGGCGCCGTGCCTTGGCCTGCGAGAACGAGGACGCGGCCGGGGAGATCCGGCGGGCGAGCGCGATCTCGTGGCCCGCGCCCCGGCCCTGACTCTCTGGGGTCATGCCCTCGGCGGCGTCGTCCTGACGGATCCGCTGCTCTGCCTCGACCTGCCAGGTCGCGTCGACGGCGGCGAGCGAGGCGCGCAGGTGGCCGATGCCGGCGAGGGCGGCCAGGGCCTCCTCAGCGCTTCCCGGAGCGGTCTCGGTGAGCGGATCCCGCACCGAGCTGGTCCGCGTGAACGCGATCAGCGTCGCCGCGAGCACCTGCGCGAGCAGGGTGCGGGCCGACGCCCCCGCCTCGACCTCGGCGAACCGGCCCAGCACGTCCTCGAGGACATCGGCCGACGGCGCGGCGGGATCCCGGCGGGGAGTGATCCCACCGGGGCGGTCCCCGTCGCTGCTCGTCGATGCCTTGTTCATGCCCTCATGATATTTGGTCAGGGAATGCGGAGCCACCCCTGCGTCGAAATCTGTGGATAACTAGTGGGAGTGTGGACAGAAATGTGGAAGAGTGGGTTCTGTGGAGGAAAGGATGGCATCTTCCTTGTGTCGTGCCGGTCCTGTCGTGCGACCACGGACAGGCGTCGATGGGCAGGAATGGTTCTGGAAGGAGAGGTCCTGAAGCCAGGGCCCGAGTATTTGCGAGAAGAGTCTGCAATTCACCAGATATCCTGCTGCGCACTCCTTTTCGAGTCCGGTGAGGAATGGTGGAGGAGAATGGGCTCATCGATGTCGCGGCCGCGCTGATCGGACTGCTGACGGCCGCTCGTGCACCAGTCCGCCGCGACCCCGCACCCCCTGTGCGACCATGACCCCATGAGGACCACCCCCGTCGGCCGCGCCGCGAGCATCCCGCGGCGAGCGGCCCGGTGATGACCTCCCTTCCCCTCGCCCGGCGCGCAGCAGGCCCCGACCTGGCCCGCGGACTCTCGCTGCTGGGCATCGCGCTGGCGAACATGGTGGGCTGGCTGCACGGGCGGGAGTGGACGGTGCTGCTCAAGCAGCAGGACGGCACCGGGCTGGATCGCACGGCCGACGTGCTCATCGCGCTCCTGGTCGACAACCGCGGCTTCCCGCTGTTCGCGCTGCTGTTCGGCTACGGGATCGGGGTGCTGCACCGCCGCTCCGTGGAGCGCGGCGAGGGGACGAGGCGGTTCCTCGCCCGCATGGGCCGGCGTCACCTGGTGCTGCTGGGCATCGGTCTCGCCCACGCGATCCTGCTGTTCTCCGGGGACATCCTGGTGGCCTACGCGCTCATCGGCATGCTCGTGGTGCTGCTCATCCCGCGGAACCGGTTCGCGCTGCCGCTCGCCGGGGTCATCGCCCTGCCCGCCCTCGGGGTGTGGGGCTGGGTGGACGGCACGATCGGGCTCAGCGGCCAGAGCGGCTACGCCGCGGCCTCCGCGCCCACCTACCTCGCCTCCGTGCAGATCCGTGCCGAGGGAGCAGTGCGCGAGCTGGCGACCGGGCTGATCACCGACATCGCGCTGCTCACGCCGATGGCGATGGGGACCGTCGCGGCCCGGATCCACCTCCTCGAGCGCGTGGTGCCGAACCGCGACCTGCTGGTGCCGATGGCGCGCTGGGGACTGCTGGTCGGTCTGCTCGGCGCGATGCCGCTGACCGCGGTGCTGCTCGTGGACCCGGGCCATGCCCATCTCGACAACGCCGTGGTGCTCGGCGTGCTGGGGATCCTCCACCAGATCACCGGGCTCGCCGGGGCGCTCGGCCTCGCCGCCGCCGCGGCGCTCGTCGCGCATCGCAGCACCGGTGTCATGCTGCGGGGGATCGCAGCGCTCGGCGCCGTCTCCCTCAGCGCCTACATCGCCCAGTCGGTGCTGTACCTGGCGCTCTTCCCGCCGTACGCCCTCGATCTCGGGGCGCGGCTCGGCAGCGCCGCCACCGCGGGCATCGTGGTGCTGGGCTGGCTCGGGATGATCCCGCTCGCCCTCGCGCTGCACCGTCGCGGCCGACGCGGGCCGCTCGAACACCTGTTGCGCCGTCTCGCCGGCTCCGCCGCCCCGAAGGAGGCACGACCATGACCGTCCACGCCGACACCCCGCGCTGGCCTCGCCACGGGATGCTGTGGGGACACCTGATCTCCGACACCTCGCTCGAGGAGCTCCACGAGGTCGCCGCCCGCGCAGGCCTGCCGCCGCGCTCCTTCGACCTGGACCACTACGACTGGCCCACCGCGGCGCGGGAGTCCCTGGAACAGGCGGGCGTGCACTTCGTGAGCGACGGGGAGCTGACGCGGCTGCTCATCGGCTCCGGTCTCCGGATCAAGCTCCGGGACCGCCCCGCGGCCCGTGCACGGCGCAGCGCCGAGCACGCCGCCGAGCTCGGCCTCGAGCCGGTGCCCCGCGATCTCCTCGTCGGGCTGCGCGGTCACGTGGATCCGCTGCCCGAGGAGCCCGGCGCCTTCCGCCTCACCCGGGACGTCCCCGCGGGCGAGGCGCGGATCGAGGCGCACGATCGCGCAGGTCACCGAGCGGCCGCGGCGATGCTCGACCGACTCGACGCCCTCTCCCGCGCCCGCACCGGGAGCGGCTTCGTAGGACAGGTGATGGACGCGCCGACGCCGGGCATCTGATCAGGCCGTGGACCCGGGATCCCCTGCCGACGGGGACTGCCCAGCCGACGGCGACTGTCCTGCCGACGGCGACTGCGGTGACTCCGCCGGGGCGCCGAGCGCGCGGCGCTGATCGGGCTCGACCTGCAGCTCCGGAGCGATCTCGGTGCCCTGCAGCTCGACCCAGAAGGTCGCGCCGCCGCCCGCCGTCTCCGTGACCCCGATGGTCCCGCGGTGCTGCTGGACGATCGAGGCGGCGATCGACAGGCCCAGCCCCGCGCCGCCGCCCTGGGTCGCCGAGCGCACCCGCGAGGAGTCGGTGCGGTAGAAGCGCTCGAAGACCTTCTCGCGCTGGTCGTCGTCGATGCCCTCCCCGTGGTCGCGCACCTCGATGCGCACCTGCTCCGGCGAGAGGTAGCCCACCGCGATCTCGACGGGGGAGCCCTTGGGGGTGTGCCGGTTGGCGTTCCCGACCAGGTTCAGGATCACCTGGCGGAGGGAGGCCTCGTCGCCCAGCACGCCGATCGACAGATGCGGCTGGACCGAGAGCGGGGTCCCCGACAGCGAGGTCACCATCACCTGCCGGCCCGGGTCCAGGGCGCGCAGGTCCTGGGCGGCGTCGAAGAGGGCGTCGGTGAAGTCCACCGGCTCGAGGTCCAGCTGGGGCTTCTCGTCCAGGCGCGCCAGGCGCAGCAGGTTCTCCACGAGGGAGCCCATCCGTCGGGCCTCGTCCTCGATGCGGCGCATCGCCGAGGCGACCTCGTCGTTCCCCGGGAGCGCCCCCATCCGGTACAGCTCGCCGAAGCCGCGGATCGCGGCGAGCGGCGTGCGCAGCTCATGGGAGGCGTCGCCGACGAAGCGGCGCATCTTCGCCTCGGACATCGTCGCGCGCTCCTCCGAGGCGGACTGCGCCGCGAAGGACTGCTCGATGCGCACCAGCATCTCGTTGAGCGACAGTGCCAGGTCGTGCACCTCGAGGCTGGTGGAGGTCACCGGGACGCGCTGGGAGAGGTCGCCGCCGGCGATCTGGGAGGCGGTGGACTCGACATCGCGCAGCGGCTCGAGCGCACGATGGGTCACGTAGCCGCCGAGCCCCATGCCCACCAGCACCACGAGGGTCCCGACCAGCACGATGATCAGCGCCATCTCGTGCATCGTGCGATCCACCCCGGTCAGGGGCAGGGCCACGTAGACGCTGCCGCCCTCCGGAGCGGAGTTCAGCATCGCGACCACGCGCCAGCGGTTCTCCGAGGAGTCCAGCACCGTGAAGGGTCGGCCGCCGCGCTGCAGGATCTGCTCGTCGGTGAGGCGCGGGAAGGGCAGGGTGACCTTGCCGGTCCCGTAGTGGATCACGGCCCGCTCGATCGAGCGTCCCTCGTCATCGCGGATCTCGACCGCGTACTCCACCGGCGTATAGGCGCTGTTCTGCACCTCCTTGTCGTCCCCGGAGAGCTCGTGCTGGGCCAGCGCCAGCATCTCGCCCATCCCGGACTGGAGGTTGTTGTCGACCGACTGGATGAGCGTGCGGTTCAGCAGGAACAGCGACAGGCTCCCGGTGACGACGGTGCCGAGCACCAGCAGCAGCGAGATCAGGGCGACGATCCGTGTCCACAGGGAGACGGGTCGTTCCGTGCGCAGGCTCGGCAGGGCCAACCTCAGGAACCTTCGGGGGCGCGCAGCACGTAGCCGATGCCGCGCTTGGTGTGGATCATCGGGTCGCCGATCACATCGATCTTGCGCCGCAGGTAGGAGATGTAGGACTCCACGATGCCCACCTCGCCGGACCAGTCGTAGTCCCAGACGTGATCGAGGATCTGCGTCTTGGAGACGACCCGGCCGGAGTTCAGCATCAGGTAGCGCAGGAGCTTGAACTCGGTGGGGGAGAGCTCGATGTTGACGTCCGCACGATGGACTTCGTGGGAGTCCTCGTCCAGGCGCAGGTCGGCGACCACCAGGGCGCTGTCCACCGTGCTCTCGGTCCCGCCGTGGGTGCGGCGCAGCACCGCACGGATGCGGGCCACGACCTCCTCCAGGCTGAAGGGCTTGGTGACGTAGTCGTCGCCGCCGACGGTGAGCCCGGCGACCTTGTCCTGCGTCTCGTCCTTCGCGGTGAGGAAGAGGATCGGGTAGGTCTCTCCCCGGTCCCGCAGCCGACGGGTGACGGTGAAGCCGTCCATGTCGGGCAGCATCACGTCGAGGACCACCAGATCGGGCTGGTTCTCGGTGGCCTCCCGGATCGCCTCGTTGCCGGTCGATGCGGTGAACACCTCGAAGCCCGCGAAGCGGAGAGAGGTCGCGAGCAGGTCGCGGATGTTCGGCTCGTCGTCGACGACGAGGAGCCTCGCCTCGTAGTCCTGGTCCTCATGGGATGTCATGGGGCCACCGTCCTCCTCGAGCTTGGGAATCGGCTGGACGTCGCCTGGGCGCGGTCAGCGGGCGGCGCGGCGGACCTTCTCCTGCTGCTTGCGCATCCGGCGGATGGTCATGCTCATCTGGATCATGCGGACCGAGCCGACCAGGGCCATGACCAGCGCACCGGCGATCGCCGCGAGCAGCATCGCCACGCCGAGCGGGAGGTCGAACTCCGCGCCGAAGTACTGGAAGCCGGCGGGGACGTTGTTCTGGATCACGAAGATCAGCAGCATCACGAGGATGATCGCGCCGAGGATCAGGCCGATCCACATGCCGGCGGTCTTGCCGCCTCCGCCCGTGGCGACGGGCTCCTCCTCGACGGGACGGCGGTCCTCCGCGGGGCGGTCCTCGGCGGGGCGCTCCGCGGCGCGGCGCCCGGTCGGGGCGGGGGAGCCGGCGCGGCGCTCGTCGGCCGGATGATCAGCGGCCGGACGCTCAGCGGCCGGGCGCTCCGACGGTGCCGGATCCAGGGGTGCGGCATCGTCGCGGCGGACGTTGCGGGTGGGATCGTCGGATGAGGTCATGTCGATCTCCTGGGTGGGTGCTGCCTGGTCGCACGGGCCGGCAGTGGGATGGGGATGGCAGGTTCACTCTAGCCAGGAGGGCGCCGTCGTCCACCCGGCCGCGCCGTGTCGGCCCGGATCCGCTCAGCGGCTGTCGGCCGCGGGATCGAGCTCCTCGGAGTCCACGATCGAGTACGCGTAGCCCTGTTCGGCGAGGAACCGCTGCCGGTGGGCGGCGTAGTCCTGGTCGGCCGTATCGCGCATGACCACGGTGTAGAAGTGCGCGGAGCGCCCGTCGGCCTTGGGGCGCAGCAGGCGGCCCAGGCGCTGGGCCTCCTCCTGGCGGGAGCCGAAGGCGCCCGAGACCTGCACCGCGACCGAGGCCTCGGGCAGGTCGATCGAGAAGTTCGCGACCTTCGAGACGACCAGGCGGTCGATGCGCCCCTCGCGGAAGGCGTCGAACAGCTCCTGCCGACGCCGCACCGGGGTCTGGCCCGTGATGAGATCCGCGCCGAGGCGCTCTGCGATCTCCTCGAGCTGATCGATGTACTGGCCGATGACCAGCATCGGCTCCCCGGGATGACGGGCCGGGATCCGCTCCACCACGTCGATCTTCGCCGGGTGGGCGGCGCCCAGCCGCGGCCGGTCCGCAGCCTCCGCCATCGCGTAGGTCATGCGGTCCGAGGCGGGCATCGCGACCCGCACCTCGGTGCAGATCGCGGGGGCGATGTAGCCCTGCGCCTCGATGTCCTTCCAGGGGGCGTCGTAGCGCTTGGGGCCGATGAGGGAGAAGACCTCGCCCTCGCGGCCGTCCTCGCGCACCAGCGTCGCGGTCAGGCCCAGGCGCCGACGGGCCTGCAGATCCGCGGTCATGCGGAAGACGGGGGCGGGCAGCAGGTGCACCTCGTCGTAGATGATCAGGCCCCAGTCGCGGGCGCTCATCAGCTCCAGATGCGGGTGGACGCCCTTCCGCTTCATGGTGAGCACCTGATAGGTCGCGATCGTCACCGGACGCACCTCCTTCGAGGCGCCGGAGTACTCGCCGATCTCCTCCTCGGTGAGGGTGGTGCGGCGCAGCAGCTCCTGCTTCCACTGCCGGGCCGAGACCGTGGAGGTGACCAGGATCAGCGTGGTGCGCTGCATGGCCGCCATCGCGCCGGCGCCCACGATCGTCTTGCCTGCGCCGCAGGGCAGCACCACCACGCCGCTGCCGCCGTGGCGGAAGCCGTCCACCGCCTCCTGCTGGTACGGCCGCAGCGACCAGCCGTCCTCGGCGAGGGTGATGGCGTGCGCCTCGCCGTCGACGTAGCCGGCGTGGTCCTCGGCCGGCCAGCCCAGCTTCAGCAGCGCCTGCTTGAGGGCGCCGCGCTCGGAGGGGTGCACCACCACGGTGGACTCGTCGATCCGGGCCCCGAGCATGCCCTGGATGCGCTTGGCGCGGGAGACCTCCTCGAGCACCGGTCGGTCCAGGGCGTGCAGCACCAGGCCGTGGACGGGATCGGCCAGCAGCTGGAGCCGCCCGTAGCGGTCCATGGTGTCGGCGACGTCGATGAGCAGCGCATGGGGCACGGGGTAGCGGGAATGGTCCACGAGCGCGGCGACCACCGATTCGGCGTCGTAGCCGGCCGCGCGCGCGTTCCACAGCCCCAGATCGGTGATCCGGTAGGTGTGCACGTGCTCCGGGGCGCGCTCGAGCTCCGCGAAGGCCGCGATCGCGATGCGGGCGGTCTGGGCGGCGGGATGGTCGACCTCGAGCAGGAGGGACTTGTCGCTCTGGACGATGAGGGGGCCGTCGGTCATCGGATCAGGCTACGCCGCGGCAGCGGACGGCCGACGGGCCGAAGGGGTGCGCTGGGACACGCCCCGTCGGCCCGTCGGCCGGTGGTGCTGCGGGGTCAGGACCGTGCGGGCTCCGGGAGGTTGCGGCCGTTCAAGCGCTCGAACATCCCGATCTCGAACAGGACCAGGAAGGGGACCACGGCGATGACGGTGATGATCAGGGACCCTCCGATCGAGCCGATGACGCCGAGGACCAGGTAGGCGACGATCGTGGTGCCGAGGTTGTTCCTGGCCAGGGAGATGCTCTGTGTGATCGCCTCGACCGGCGAGGCGCCGCGGGCCGCGGCCGGGATCGCGAACATGAGCAGCACGGAGGCGATGAGCCCGGGGATGTACAGCAGCAGGAAGCCGACGACGGTGATGACGCCGACGAGCAGCATGGTGAGGATGATCCGGAACGGGCCGGCCATCGCCTGACCGAGCGTGGGACGGCCGCCGTCGAGGACGGTCTCGGCGGCGCGAGCGGTCCCCGACTGCCACAGCCAGAGGAACGGTGCGCTGAGCAGGCCCGCGCCGAGGATGATCCCGTAGAACAGCGCGATCGTGCCGAGCGGAGGAGCCTCGGTGGAGGTGGTGTCGATCGCGGAGAACATCGCGATCATCCCGCCGATCGTCCCGCCGAACAGGATCACCCCGGCGATGACGGAGTAGATCAGCCCGGCGACGAGGAACGGGACCCAGTTGCGCAGCAGGGCGTTCCAGGCGAAGCCCAGCGCCGCGCCGAGGTCCGATCCGAGATCGGTGCCGGGGGCAGGCTTCGGGAACGGGGCCGGACCGCCCTGCGGGAGGGTCGGCTGCGGCGGGGGTGGGGCGTAGGTCATGTGTCGGTTCTCTCTCGCGGTCGTGGCCCGGCCAGGTGGGGCGTAGCGGCGTGGCTGCATGCCCACCGTACGGGGAGGTCGGGGCCGTCGGCACCCGACACGGGGAGATGGCGGGCGCGACGTTCGACGGTCCCTGTGTGGCCTGCGCCTCGGCAAGCCCTGGCACGGCCGGACGCCCCGGGCCGCACTTCATTAGGATGGTCCGCGATGGACCGGGCCCCGCACCGCGTCGACGCCCTCGGCGAGAGCGGTCCGGCCCGGCTCGACAGTCACCTGATCTGAGGAGAACCCATGGCTAGCTTCGCTCCGTCCCCCGCCGATGTCGCGGACATCGGTGTCACCGGTATGGCGGTGATGGGCTCCAACCTGGCCCGCAACTTCGCGCGCAACGGCTTCAAGGTCGCGATCCACAACCGCTCCGTCGGCAAGACCGAGAAGGTCATCGCCGATCACGGTGCGGACGGCGAGTTCTACCCCTCCGAGTCGATGGCCGACTTCGTCGCCTCGCTGCAGAAGCCGCGCGTCGCGCTGATCATGGTCAAGGCCGGCAAGCCCACCGACGCCGTCATCGATGAGCTCGCCGCGCTCATGGAGCCCGGCGACATCATCGTCGACGCCGGCAACGCCCTGTTCGGCGACACCCGCCGCCGCGAGGCCGCGCTGCGCGAGAAGGGTCTGCACTTCGTGGGCTCCGGCGTCTCCGGCGGTGAGGAGGGCGCCCTGAACGGCCCCTCGATCATGCCCGGCGGCACCAAGGAGTCCTACGACCGCCTCGGCCCGATGTTCGAGAAGATCTCCGCGCACGTCGACGGCGTCCCCTGCTGCACCCACGTCGGTGCCGACGGTGCCGGCCACTTCGTGAAGATGGTCCACAACGGCATCGAGTACGCCGACATGCAGGTCATCTCCGAGGCCTACGACCTCATGTCCAAGGCCCTCGGCAAGGGCGCCTCGGAGATCGGCGACGTCTTCGCCGAGTGGAACAAGGGCGACCTCGAGTCCTTCCTCATCGAGATCACCGCCGAGGTGCTCCACCACACCGACTCCACCTCCGGCAAGCCGTTCGTGGACGTCATCCTCGACCGCGCCGCCCAGAAGGGCACCGGCGCCTGGACCGTGCAGACCGCTCTGGACCTCGGCGTCCCGGTCACCGGCATCGCCGAGGCCACCTTCGCCCGCTCCACCTCCGGCTCGACCCCGCAGCGCGAGGCCGGCCGCAAGGTGCTGCCCGCCGAGGCCCAGACCCTCGAGATCGCCGACCCGGCCCAGTTCATCGACGACCTGCAGAAGGCGCTCTACGCCGCGAAGCTCGTCTCCTACTCGCAGGGCTTCGACGAGATCGCCGCCGGTGCGGAGGAGTACGGCTGGGAGATCGACCTCGGCGCCATGGCACGGATCTGGCGCGGCGGCTGCATCATCCGCGCCCGCTTCCTCAACCGCATCACCGAGGCGTACGAGCGCGACGCGAAGCTGCCCCTGCTGCTGGCCGACGAGTACTTCACCACCGAGATCGCCAAGTGCATCCCGGCCTGGCGTCGGATCGTGGCCTTCGCCGCGGCCTCCGGCTACCCGGTCCCGGTGTTCTCCTCGACCCTGTCGTACTACGACGCGGTCCGCGCCGAGCGCCTCCCGGCCGCCCTGGTCCAGGCCCAGCGCGACTACTTCGGTGCGCACACCTACCAGCGCGTCGACGCCGAGGGCACCTTCCACGTCGAGTGGTCCGAGGACCGTCGCGAGTCGAAGCAGGACTGACGCAGGACTGATCGACGTGCTGCGGTGAGCACGACGAAGGCCCCGGACCTGATGGTCC
The DNA here is from genome assembly GCF_002407065.1 of Brachybacterium ginsengisoli. Lineage (NCBI taxonomy): Bacteria > Bacillati > Actinomycetota > Actinomycetes > Micrococcales > Dermabacteraceae > Brachybacterium > Brachybacterium ginsengisoli. The sequence goes on along the minus strand of NZ_CP023564.1, from coordinate 2,887,578 downwards.
GGGGCCTTCGTGATGCTCGGGCGGTGCGGTGAGCGCCCGGGAGCGTCTCAGTAGTCGGTGGGCATGCTGGCCATCATCGACGCGATGAAGACGATGTAGGCGATGATGCCGATGATCCACAGGACCGCGCAGATGATGTAGGCGATCCAGCCCCACTTGTAGTACTTGTTCGCGGTCTCGAGATCGGTGTCCGCCTTGACCAGGCCCAGGATCGCGAAGATCAGCGTGATGACGTTGCCAAGGACCAGGGCGCCCACGACGAGCTGGACGATCCACTTGGTCTTGGACACCGGAGCGCCGGTGGTGGTGGAAGCTGCAGGGGCGTTGTAGTTCGTCATGATGTCTCCTCCGGATGATCGAGCACCGGGCATGTCGTGACCGGCCCCAGGCTCTCCGATCATGCGACCGGTCCTGGCACGGAGGATCGTAACCTGAGAGACCTCTGGTCCCGCCATGGGGAGCACTCCCCATGAGACGGCGGATCCCGCGTCAGCCCAGCGTGATCCGATGGACCAGCACCGTGAACTCCTCGTCGCGCCCGGCCTCGCGCGCCCGCAGCCTGCCGCCCTCGAGGGACAGGGGCTGGGCGCGCTTGACGACCACACCGCCGCGGCCGTCGACGATCCCCAGCGGGATCTCGTCGCCGCGGGCGATGGCGTCCAGCAGCCGGTCGGTGACCGAGAGATCGGCTTCGCCGTCCTCCGCGGCCCGCAGCCGGGCGACGGCCTCGGCGGCGGGGACCGTCAGCTCGGGGCCCTCGATGGTGACGAGGTCCGGTTCGACCGGTCCGCCGCGGAGCGAGTGCGCGAGCTCCTCGGCCACTGGTCGGCCGTCGGGCCCGACGGCCTGCGGGGACAGTCCCGCCTTCCGGGCCACCTGCAGCGCGAAGCCGGGGTCCGAGAGCGTCACTGCGACGGTGGGGGCCAGTCGGTGCAGTCCGAGCGCGGCGGACTCGGGGGCTGCCTGCAGCAGGTCGAGCACCTCGGCCTCCGCGGTCAGGACGGTGCTGGCCCGAGAGACCTGGACCCGGCCGTGCCGTCGCTGCTCGTCACGCAGCAGGTAGGTCAGCGCCTGCGGCACGGGGGAGCGGGAGACCTCCGCGAGCAGCGCCAGCAGCGCCTCGCCGTCGCGGCCGTCGGCGAGGGCGCGGCGCACGGAGGCGGTGGTGAAGCGCAGGGTCAGGGCCCCGCCGCGGGAGACCATCTCCGTCCAGTCCAGCAGCGGCAGCAGTCTCTCCGCGGGCCGCCCGGGCACCACTGCGGTGAGATCGGCGTCCAGCAGCACCTCGTCGACCGGCGGCGGGGCGGCCTGTCGGAGGGCGGCGGCGAGCCGCTCGTCGGCACTGGAGATCTCCTCGTCCAGGGCGAGGACGAGCTCCTGGCCGAGATCGGTGAGGGCGCCGCCGTCGAGCACGCCGAGCACCTCGCCCTCCACCAGCAGCGCCGCGGTCTCCTCCTGGATCACCTCGGCGGGGACCAGGGGGAAGGCCCAGGCGAGAGCGGCGGCCAGGGATTCCTCGCTCGCCTCGACGGCGGGGGACGTGCGCAGCACGCGCAGCAGGCTGCCGCGCCGGGTGCGCACCCCGTCCCGACGGGTCAGGTCCGAGAGCAGGGAGCGCCCGGTGCCGGAGGAGTCCGGGGTGCCCACGACCGCCGCGAGGTGGTGGCCGCGGGCCCAGGCCAGCACCAGCTCGGCCCAGCGCTGCTCGGCGCCGAGCATCCGGTGGGCGTCCCAGTCCTGCGTGGGGTGCCACTCCTGCCCGTCGTGCCCGATCAGCCCGGCCTGCCAGGCGGTCTGCAGCACGGTCGCGAGCGCCGCGACGCTGGTCCCGGCGCGGTCGGCGAGGCGGCGCAGATCGCGCTGCGGCAGCCCGCCGCGGCGCAGGACCCCGGGCGGGTCCTCGTCGAAGCCGCGGACGATGCCCAGCAGGCGCAGGGACTCGAAGGCTCGCTCGACGGCCTGGGCGGCGCGGGAGCCGGGGATCCGCTCGGTGCGCTCGGGGCCGGAGGGTGCAGGTCGCTGAGCGGTGTGGGTGCGGCGCACCCGCCCGTCGCGCAGGGCGAGATGGACGGGGCGCGGGATGTGGAGCTCCTCGCCGTCGGCGACCACGATCCCGGCGGCCAGCAGGTCCCGGGCGAGCCGGCCGTGCCCGGTGACGGCGCTGGGACCCCAGGCCAGGGCCTCGAGCGCCTCGGGGTGCGCCTCGCGGGCGCGGGCCACCCGGCGTGCGGAGTCCTCGGCCGACGGGTCCTCCGGTGCGGGCGCCGCGAGCCCTGCCGGGGTCCGCAGCCCGTCTCGCAGCGGCCGGATCAGGGAGAGCTCGTCCTCGCCCCAGACCACGGCGAGGGTGATCAGCCGTTCGAGCGCCGGGGCGATGGTGGCCGGGTCCGAGGAGACGGCGGCGGCGAGATCTGCGGGGGAGCTGCCGTCCTCGAGCACGGCCAGGGCCTCCACGAGATGCAGCTCCGGAAGCGTCAGCGCATCCAGGGCGCGGCGGGCGGAGGTGGCTCCGCCGGCTCGGGCGGCGAGCGGACCGATCCCGCGCGGAAGGGGCGAGGCGAGATCCGGTCGGGCCACGAGCAGCGCCTCGAGGCGCTCGTCGCCGAACCGTCGCAGGGAGTCCGCGAGGGACCGGATCACAGCGGTCATGATGCGTTCCAGCATAGGGTGACGGCGGCTCCGCGCGCACCGCGGGGTGCGCCCCCATAGCCCAATCGGCAGAGGCGGCCGCCTTAAAAGCGGCACAGTCCGGGTTCGAGTCCCGGTGGGGGCACTGCGCGGCGAACTCGGCCACAATGGAGTCATGACCGCCTCCGCCGACCCCTCCCTGCCCGCCGATCATCGCGAGCTGCTCGCCGCGCGCCTGGACGAGGTGCTCGCGCGGCTCGACGCCGCCGCCGAGCGAGCCGGCCGCGACAGCACGGAGATCACCGTGCTGCTGGCCACCAAGACCCGCACCCCGGCGGAGATCGCCGCCGCGGTGGACCTGCTGCGGGAGCGGGGCCGACGGATCGCGGTGGGGGAGAACCGGGCCCAGGAGATCGCCAAGCACGCCGACCCGCTGCTCGCGGACAACGGCGTGACCCGCCACTTCATCGGCCGACTGCAGACCAACAAGGCCCGGGACGTGGTGGCCTTCGCCGAGATGATCCACAGCGTGGACCGCGAGGGCATCGCCGAGGCGCTCGAGCGGCGCGCCGAGGCCGCGGGCGTGCGGCGCGATGTGCTGGTGCAGGTCAACACCTCGGGCGAGGATTCCAAGGGCGGGTTCGAGCCCACTGTGGAGGCGATCGCGCCGATGGTGGAGCGCCTGCGAGCCAGCCGCGCCCTGCGCCCGGTGGGGCTCATGACGATCGGGGCGAACACCAGCGACGACGAGGACGTCCGCGCCTCGCTGCATCGGCTGCGCACCCTGCGCGACGAGCTGCGCGAGCAGCTCGGCGCCGAGGAGCTCGTCGAGCTGTCGATGGGCATGAGCGGCGATCTCGAGATCGCGGTCGAGGAGGGCGCGACGATCGTCCGCGTCGGCTCGGCGATCTTCGGGGCCCGCCCCGCCTGAGGCGGGAGCCGGTCAGCGGAAGGCGGCCGGTCAGCGGGAGTCGGGGCCGACGAGCGTCGTCGGCAGGCCGTACTCGTGCTCGAGCACCTGGCACGCGGCGCCGGCCGCGATGAGATCCGCCCCGCGGGTGGAGAGCAGCACCTCCACGTGCAGGGCCTCGCCCTCGTGCAGTCCCTGCTCCAGCGCGCCCCGGATCGCCTCCATGGTGGCCCGGTGGTGCTCGTGGACGGAGCGGCCGCCGAGGACCACCCGGTCCACGTCCACCAGGCGCACCAGGTTCAGTACCACGGTCGCGAGCACCTCGGCGGCCCGCCCCGGGTCGCCGTCCTGCAGGGCGGAGAGGTACTCGACCTGGGCGCAGCCGCGGCGGCCGCACGGGCAGGGCTCCCCGCCCATCTGCACCACCATGTGGCCCGCCTCGCCGGCGCGGGAGTGGGCGCCGTGCACGATGGTCCCGTCCAGGCGCAGCGCCGCTCCGAGGCCCTCCTCGGCGAGCACCAGCACGGAGTTGTCGAGCAGCCCGGGCTGTGACCAGCTCTCGCCCACCAGGGCGGCGCGGGAGTCGTGGTCCACGAGAACGGGCATGCCGAGCTCGGCCAGCAGCAGGTCCCGGATCGAGGCCCCGCGCCAACCCTCGGTGGAGCTGGTGGATCCGAGGTGGGTGCCGCTGACGGGGTCCACCGGCCCCGGCATCCCCACGCCCACGCCGAGCAGCTCGCCGTCGCCCTTCCCCGCCAGCTCCCGGGTGGCGCGGGCGAGGACGTCGACCAGGGCGGCGGCGCCGAGATCGGGGTCGATGCCGGCGTCGTGGCGCTCGAGGACCTGCCCGGTGAGGTCCGCCACGACGCCGTGCAGGCGCGAGCGCGTCAGGTGGAGTCCGATCGCCCGGCGGGACCCGGGCACGATCCGGTACAGCGTGGTGGGCTTGCCGGGGCCGGAGGAGTAGGAGCCGCTCTCCGTCATCAGCCCGCGGTCCATCAGCCGGGTGAGGATCTTCGAGATCGCCTGGGGTGTGACCTGCAGGGCGTCGGCGAGACCGGCCCGAGCGACCGGCTCCCCGCGGCGCGCGACGGCGAGCACGGCGGCGTCATGGGCGCCTGCCACGCGGTCCAGCGGTCCGGTCGGTCTCACGGCGCTCATCCTCGCACGGCGGCCGGCGCGGATCCCGTGTGATGCGGATCCGGTCCGTCGCCCCCTTGACTTAACGCAACAGCGTTGGCTTAAGGTGGGTCCTCGGTCGACGACGCCCCTCCTGACCCTGCACCTCCGATCGTCGAGGACCTCCCATGACGCTCACCGCCGACACGCGGCCCGCCCCGGCCCCCACCGTCACCCCAGCGCCCCACGAGCTCTCCGCCCGCCGCCGCACCTTCGCCCTGCTCGCCCTCGCCCTCGGCGGCGTCGGCATCGGGGCCTCCGAGTTCGCCACCATGGGCCTGCTCCCCGGGATCGCGCACGGCCTGCTCGGGCCACACATGGCCGCGGACCCCGCGGCCGGCATCGCCCGCGCCGGTCACCTGATCACCGCCTACGCCCTCGGCGTGGTCGTCGGAGCGCCCGTGCTCGCCCTGCTGTCCGTGCGCTGGAGCCGCACCACGATGATCACCGCGCTGGCCGTCGCGCTGGCCGTCGGCACCGTGCTCTCCGCGCTGATGCCCACCTACGAGCTCACCCTCGCCGCCCGCTTCCTCGCCGGGCTGCCGCACGGCGCCTACTTCGGCGTGGCCTCCCTGCTCGCCGCCTCCCTGATGGGGCCGGGCAGCCAGGGCAAGGGCGTGGCCGTGGCGCTGTCCGGGCTGACGGTCGCGAACCTCGTGGGCGTTCCGCTCATGACCGCCCTCGGCCAGGCCGTGGGCTGGCGCGTGGTCTACCTCGTGATCACCGGGATCTTCGTCGCGACCGTGCTCGCCCTGCGGGCGGCCGTGCCCGCGCAGCCCGCCGTGCCGGGCCGTCGGGCGCTGGACGAGCTGCTGGCCCTGCGCCGCGTGCAGCTGTGGATCGTCATGGGCATCGCGGCCGTGGGCTTCGCCGGCGGGTTCGCGGTCTTCAGCTACGTCGCGGACATCGCCACGCAGGTCTCCGGCGCCTCGACCGCCATGGTGCCCTGGGTGCTCGCCGCGGCCGGACTGGGCATGACCCTCGGCAACATCATCGGCGGGATCACCACCGACCGCTCCCTGCGCGGCACCCTGCTGCTGGGATTCCCCGTCTACATCGCCGCGCTGGTGGGGCTGTTCTTCGCGGCCCCGGGATCGCCGTGGGGCCTGCTGGTCCTGTTCTTCGCGGTCAACGCCGCCAACTCCGCCCTGGGTCCGGCGCTGCAGACCTGGCTGATCCGGGTGGCGCACCGCTCCGAGGTGCTCGGCGCCTCCCTGAACCACGCCGCGTTCAACGTCGCCAACGCGCTCGGTGCCGCCCTCGGCGGCGCCGTGATCGCCGGCGGCCTGGGCTTCCGCGCCCCGATGGTGGTCGCGATCGTGCTGGCGAGCATCGGCTTCGCGATGGTCACCGCCACCCTGGTGGCGCTGAAGCTGCGCTCGCGGCGCACCCTGGCGGTGCTGCGCGAGCACGAGGACACCTACACCGGATCCCTGCCCGTCATCGAGATCGGGGAGCAGGAGGCCGAGGTGCTGGAGGCCGAGGTGCTGGAGGCGGACGACGAGGCCGTTCCGGCGACCTGCGGCTCCTGAGCGCTCCGCCGTCACAGTCGGTCACGGAAGCCGTGCGGCGGCGAGGTGCGGTCCTACGGTGATCACGAGCCGAGAACCGAGGATCCAGGAGCTGCCGTGCACATCCAGACCGCCGCCGTCCACACCCTGAAGGACTTCGAGCACGGAGCCGTGGTCCCGCCGGTGCACCTCTCCTCGACCTTCGAGCTCGACCGGGCCGACGAGGACGGCGAGTACGCCTACCAGCGCGGCGCGAACCCCACCCGCGCCCAGCTCGAGACGGTCCTGGCCGCGCTCGACGGCGCCGCCCACGGCTTCGCCTTCGCCTCCGGCATGGCGGCCACCGCCGCGTCCCTGTCCACCCTGGTGGTGGGCGACGAGGTGCTGCTGCCCGCGAGCGTCTACGGCGGCACCTACCGCTTCGTGGACCTGGTCCTCCCCGGCCGCGGGATCACCGGTCGCTTCGTGGACGACCTCGGCGCGCTGAGCGATGAGGACTTCACCCCGAGCACCCGGGCGGTCTTCGTCGAGACCCCGGCGAACCCCACGCTGCGCATCACCGACCTGCGACGCATCGTCGAGCTCGCACACCGCCATGACGCCCTCGTGATCGTGGACAACACCTTCATGTCGCCGGTGCTGCAGCGGCCCCTCGAGCTGGGCGTCGACATCGTCGTGCAGTCCGCGACCAAGTACCTCGCCGGGCACTCGGACCTGCTCGCCGGGGCCGTGACCACGAACGACGATTCTCTCGCCGCGGCCTTCGCCCTCGCCCAGAAGGCGCAGGGCGGGGTGCTCTCCCCGCAGGACAGCTTCCGGCTCATCCAGGCCATCAAGACCCTGCCGCTGCGGATCGAGCGCCAGCAGGCCAACGCCGAGGCGATCGTGGCGCATCTGCGGAGCCGCGAGGACATCGCCCAGGTCTGGTACCCCGGCTCCCACAGCGAGGAGGAGGCCCGCATCCACGCCTCGCAGGCCACCGGCACCGGGGCCGTGCTCTCCTTCGAGCTGGCCGAGGGACTGGACCGGGTCGCCTTCCTCCGGGCGCTGCGCTACCCCGCCTATGCGGTGAGCCTGGGCGGGGTCGAGTCCCTCATCTGCCGTCCGGCGACGATGACGCACGAGGCGATGACCGACGAGGCGCGGCGCAGCGCCGGGATCTCCGAGGAGCTGCTGCGCCTGAGCGTGGGCATCGAGGACCTCTCGGACCTCCTCGAGGATCTCGACCAGGCGCTTGCCGCGGCCGCGCGCTGATCTCCGACCGCGGTCGCGACGGGGTTCGCTCGGAGCGCAGAGGGCACACAGCGGGTTCCCGGACTCCGCCGGTACGATGAACGGGTCGGTCCTGCGGAGCGCCACGGCGTCCGGCACGGACCCCCGATCCCATCTGAGGAGTCTCATGGCACGCCACAACATCGTGTTCGGCCGCGACCAGGCCGTCCGCGGCGATGCGAACTACAGCGCCCCCCAGTTCGGCCGCTCCGCGCAGGCCGCCCCCGCCCAGGACACCCAGTGGTCCTCCGGCTTCGCCCAGCAGGGCGCCCGGAGCGCCCAGGGAGCGGACTCGCTCGAGGCGATGTACGCCCGTCCCTCCGCGACCGGTCACGACACCGGCAGGATGACCATCAAGGACGCGCTGAACGCCATCACCGCGACCCTCGGGCTGGTCGTCGTGGTGGGCTTCGCCATCGCGATCCTGCCCTACGCCCTGGCGCTCGTGGCCGGCGACGCCGGTGCCCAGGCGGGCCTGCTGATCGCCGGTGCCGCGACGATCATCGGCGTCCTCGGCGGGCTCGTCGCCGCGCTGGTCAACATCTTCAAGAAGCAGCCCTCGCCGATCGCCGTGCTGGCCTACGCCCTCTTCGAGGGTCTGTTCCTCGGCGGCATCAGCGGTTCGATGGAGTTCTACTTCCCCGGCATCGCCCTGCAGGCCGTGGTGGGAACCCTCGCCGTGGCCGGCACCGTGCTGGTGCTCTTCCGGGTGGGCGTCCTGCGCACCTCGCCCCGGCTGAACAAGATCTTCATGGTCGCGATGATCGCGTACATGCTGTTCGGCCTCGTCAACATCGGCCTCATGCTCGCCACGGGCCAGAACCTCCGTGACGGCGTGCTGGGCCTGGCCATCGGCGGCCTCGCCGTGGTGATGGCCTCCTACTCGCTGGTGATGGACTTCGAGGACGTCCAGCACGCCGCCGAGTCCGGGATGCCGCGCAAGTACGCCTGGCGCCTCGCCTTCGGGGTCACGGTCACCATGGTGTGGCTGTACGTCGAGATCCTGCGAATCCTCGCGATCCTGCGCGGCAACGACTGATCCCGACGCCGGCACAGCCGGCGACCGTATGCTCGACGGCGGGCCCCTTCCGGGGCCCGCCGTTCTGCTTTCCCCCTGTGAGAGGACCGTCGATGGCCGAGGTGTGGCAGTGGGTGACGCACGAGGGGCTGGTCGTGCTGCCCTACGTGTACTGGACGCTCGACGTCCTGCTGCGTCTGGTGAGCCTCGTGGTGGTGCCGCGCAACCGTCGGCCCGGGTCCGCGATCGCCTGGCTGCTCGCGATCATGGTTCTCCCGCTGGTCGGGTTCCCGCTGTATCTGATGCTCGGCAAGGCCCAGCTCCCGCGCCGCCGCCGGGAGAAGCAGCAGGCCATCAACCGCCTGATGCGCGTGCGGGCCCACGACATCCCCGACAGCGAGCTCGACGAGGACGCCCCCAGCTGGCTGCAGTCCGCGGTGCGGCTCAATCGTGAGCTCGGCGCTTTCCCGCTGACCGGCAACAACTCCGCGGATCTCGAGATCGACTACGACACCTCGATCTCGGCGATGGCCGCCGACGTGCGCGCCGCGCAGGAGAGCGTGCACGTGCTCTTCTACATCATGGGCCTCGACGAGGTCACCGAGGAGTTCTTCGCCGCCCTCTGCGACCGGGCCGACGCCGGCATCGCCGTGCGCGTCCTCTACGACCACTGGGGCGCGCTCAGCCACGGCGCGCAGTACCGGGCGATGCGGCGCCGGCTCGACGACCACGGCATCGAACACTTCCCGATGAACCCGATCCAGCCGATCCGCGACGGCGCCTTCCAGCGACCCGACCTGCGCAACCACCGCAAGATGGTGATCGTCGACGGCGAGGTGGGCTGGATGGGCAGCCAGAACATGATCGCCGCCCACTACGACAAGCCCTCGAACATCCGGCGCGGTCTGCACTGGCAGGAGACGATGGCGCGCTTCCGCGGCCCGATCGTCTCGGAGCTGAACCTGCTGTTCGCCACCGACTGGTACTACGAGTCCGACCAGACACTCCCCGAGGAGACCGTGGTGCGGCACTCCCCGGACACCTCGGGCACCTACGAGTGCCAGCTGGTGCCCAGCGGCCCGGGCTTCGTCGCGGAGAACAACCTGGCGCTGTTCAACCAGCTCTTCTACTCGGCCACCGAGCGCATCGTCGCGGTCTCGCCGTACTTCGTGCCGGATGAGTCGATGCTCGAGGCGCTGGTCACCGCCGCCCGGCGCGGAGTGGCGGTGGAGCTGTTCGTCTCCGAGATCGGGGACCAGTTCCTGGTCTTCCACGCCCAGCGCTCCTACTACTCCGTGCTGCTGGAGGCGGGGGTGAAGATCTGGCTCTACCGGGCTCCGACCATCCTCCATGCCAAGCACGTGAGCATCGACGACTCGGTGAGCGTCATCGGATCCTCGAACATGGACATCCGCTCGTTCGTGCTGCAGATGGAGTGCTCGCTGATGATCGGGGGCACCGATGCGATGGAGAAGATCCGCGAGGTGGAGGCGACCTATCGCTCCCGCAGCCGCGAGCTCACCCTCGAGGAGTGGCGGCAGCGGCCCCGCGGGATGCAGATCATCGACAACCTCTGCCGGCTGGCCTCCGCCGTCGTCTGAGGGCTGCGCCGTCGTCTGAGGGCTGCGGAGCCGCTCAGCCGATCCCGGTGAGGGACTCGTAGGCCTCCTCGGCCGCCTTCTCGTGCTCCGTGACGCCCACGGCCGTCTCGGTGCCGAAGAGGCTCGGGCCCTCGGGTGTGTCCAGCACGACGATGTCCAGGGCGGTGGCGTCGGTCTTCTCGAGGGGGTCGGTGGCGAAGTTGACGGTGGCGGTGGTCCGATAGCCCGACATCCCGGCGATCGTCACCGGGACGGTGACCTTGTCATCCAGGGTCCTGCCCGTGGTGTCTCCCCAGTTCGCCTTGTAGAAGAAGCAGTCCACGATCTTCTGGGAGGCAACCTCCGCCCCGGGGTACTCGATGCCCGGCTGCCACTCGATCTTGCCCACGAAGGAGGTGGAGTACCACGTCGCCTCGACCAGGGCCTGCGCCCCCTGGAGATCGTTCGCATAGGCGATCCAGTACGGTGCGCCGCGCTCCTTGAAGCTCGACGGCGGGATGTACTGCAACCCGCCGCCGCGCAGCTTGCCCGAGGGGTTCTGGGACTCCCGCTCCGCCTCCGGGATCCAGCAGCGCTCCTCCTCGACCTCGGTGGGTGTCGCGGAGGCCGACCCGTCGGAGGCCCCGGACTCGGTGCTCGCGGAGGTGGGAGGGTCGGCGATCGGGTCGCCGGTGGGCCGGAACACCAGGTACCCCACGGTCACGCCGACCACCAGCAGGAACACGACGGCGAAGGCGATCCCTCCGATGAGCAGGGTGGATCCGCGGCCGCCGGGGCCGGGCGCCTGCTGGGGGGAGGTGGGGAACTGCGGTCCGGTGTGCACGGGGGCTCCTTCGGCGGGGTCTCGTCCGGCGCTCACTCGACGACGTCGAGGCTGGCGATGATGTCTTCGAGATCCTGGGCATGCTCGGGCTGATCGGCGGCGACATCGCTCGCGAGCGCGCTGGGGCCCTCCGGGGTGTCCACGACGATCGAGGTGACGATCGAGGCGCTCGAGGACTCCAGCACATCGGGGTCCTCGAAGTGATAGGTGGCCTGCACGATCCAGGCTGCCGTGCCGTCCACGGTGGTCGCCTCGGAGCGGTAGTCGGTCACCTCCGGAGCCTCCCCGAAGAAGGAGACGACGCCGGCCGTGGTGGCGTAGCACTGGAAGATCGCGACGGCGGACTTCTCGAGCCCGGGGTAACCGCCCTCGTCCTCCGGGAAGGAGACCCTGCCCAGGTTCACCACGCTGTACCAGTTGCCCTCGACCAGGCGGGCGTCGGCCCCGATCTCCGTCATGTACGGCAGGGAGTCGGAGGCCCATCCGCTGCCCCAGCTGTCCGGGGAGGTGTACTGCAGGCCGCCGCCGCGAACGGTGCCGGGGGCGGTCGTCGGCCCCGGCTGCGTGTACTCGGGGATGGTGCAGTCGGTCGTCGGTGACTGGGTGAAGATCGGCGGGGGAGGGGCGATGTCCGGGTCCTCCGGATCGGGCACGTACTCGGACTGCCCCTCCGCCGAGCGCCCGGCGGTCGGGTAGGCGGTCTCGTCCGGATCGTCCAGGACGGAGCGGAAGACGGTCTGGGAGAGCACCAGGGCGAGGACGGCCAGCAGCACGACCGTGCCGCCGATGACGGACAGCATGGTGGTGCGGGAGCGGCGCAGGGCGCGCTCGCTCGGCGCGCCGAGGGTGGACGGGCCGTGGCCAGCGTCGAGTCCCGCCTGGGACGGCGTGGCGGAGGTGGAGAAATCGGGCAGGCCGTCGCCTCCCGGCTGCTGCCCGCTGCCTGCGTCCTGACTCATCCTCACCTCCCCGACCCGGAGCGTCGTGCTCCGGCACCACCCGTGCCTGCGCCCCGGGAGATTCTCGCATGCCCGGCCCGTACATCGAGGGTCAGGATAGTGCGGACGAGGGGAAGGGATGCGCTGCGACCACCGGAATCGGCCAGACCCCCTTGGTACCCTCCGCAGACGGAGCCGGCTCGGCGCCGCGACCCGCCCGAGAAATGGAGACTGCATGCGCCCGCCCCTCGTCCTGACGATCGCCGCCTCGGAGTCCGACGGGGCCGGTGGCGTCCAGGCGGATCTGAAGACGTTCACGGCGCTGGGTGCCTATGGCGCCAGCGCCGTCACCATGGTCACCACCGTCACCGCCCAGAAGGTCCACGGCACCCATCCGCTGCCCGCGGAGGTCGTGCGCGGGCAGATCGATGCCGTCGCGGAGGATCTCCGACTGGACGTCACCAAGATCGGTGCGCTCGGCAGCGCGGCCGTGGTCGAGGCGGTCGCCGGTGCGGTGCGGGCCCATCGCGACCGGCTGGGGCGGATCGTCCTGGACCCGGTCATGGTCAGCGCCCACGGCACCCCGCTGATCTCTGCCGAGGGGGCGGCCGCGCTCGGCACGGCGCTGCTGCCGCTCGTGGACGTGCTCACCCCGACGATGGCGGAGGCGGCGCAGCTGCTGGGACGCCCGCTGGCCACCTCGATCGAGGAGATGCGGGACCAGGCCCTGGCCCTGCAGGCACGGGGGCCGGGCTCGGTGCTGATCACCGGCGGCGGCCTCGAGGGCGAGGACGTCGTGGACGTGCTGGTCCACGAGGGTGGCACGGACCTGCTGCGCGGTCGCCGGGTGGCGGGCCGACGGGTCCGCGGCGCGGGCACCACGCTCTCCGCCGCGATCGCGGCGCAGCTGGCCCGCATCGCCGGCTTCGATCGGGCGGGGGAGCTGGGGGAGATCGGCGAGGCCGGGACCGACGACGACATGGTCACCATCGTCGCCTCGGCCCGCGAGTTCGTCGCGAGCGCCACCGAGAACGCCCAGGACTGGGCGCTCTCGCGGACGGACGGCGGTCACGGTCCGCTGAACCACCTGATCACCCTGGACACCTGAGCTCCTCGGGCGGCAGGGTCGGGGTCGTCACCCCTCGAGCAGCCCCAGCTGCTCCTTGAGCGCGAGCATGCGTCCGGCGGACTCCTCCACCCTCCGCGCCTGCTCCTCGCTCTCCTCGGCCCAGGCCTCGATCGCGTCGACCAGTTCGCCGGTGAGCGAGGCGTCGGCGGTGAGGACCACGTCGCCGCCGGCGGCGAGCAGCCGGGTGGCGCGATCGGGCACGGGCACCGCGGCGACGGCCTTCGCGGCGCCGATGTCATCGGTGATCACCAGCCCGGTGAAGCCCAGCTCGCCGCGCAGCAGGTCCTCGATCGCGGCGGAGGAGAACATCGCGGGCACCTCGGGCTCGAGGCGAGGGTAGATCGCCGAGGACATCATGACCATGCCCGCGCCCGCCTCGATCCCCGCCCGGAAGGACTCCAGGAACGGGTCGCCGGATCCGGTGACCGGGTCCTCGATGCCCTCGGCGGAGAAGTCCGTGTTCTCCTCGACCCGACCGAGGCCCGGGAAGTGCTTCAGGCTCGCCCCGACCCCCTGCGCGGCGAGCGCCTCCGTGGCCGCGGCGACGCACTCGCCCACGGCCTCCGGCTCGGTGCCGAAGCCGCGGCCCAGGGCGCCGACGGGGCCGTTGGCGTCGCCGAGATCGGGGTCGACCACATCGGCCACCGGGGCGAGGGCCACCTGGATGCCGCGGGCGGCGAGGTCCTCGCCGATGCTGGTGTAGGCCTCGGTCACCGCGTCGGGGCCCTCGGCGCCGAGCGTCTCGGCCGACGGGGTGCGTCGGGCGGCGTCCCCGCGGAGCATCCGCACCTGGCCGCCCTCCTGGTCGACCGCGATCAGCGGCGGGAGATCGGCGCGGGAGCGCTCGCGGGCGGTGGCGACGGTGGACTCGACCGCCTCGGCGCTCTCCCAGACCTGCAGCAGGAAGATCCCGCCGGCATGGTGGTCGCCGAGCACCTCCTCGGGGATCTCGCCGCCCGCCGGGATCCCGACCAGCACCAGCTGGCCGGCGAGCTCGCGCGGGGTGAGGTCCTCGAGCAGCAGCTCCGCGGCGGTGGGCGGGTCGGGGGTGGGCTCCGTCGTGGGGTCCTCGCTCGTCGGCTCCGCGGAGGGGCCGGAGCTCCCGCCGTCGCTGCCGCCGTCGCTCGAGCCGCCGTCGGGAGTCCCCGTGCTCGGATCATCGGCCGTGCAGGCGGCGAGCGCCGCGACCGGGGCCAGGGCCAGCAGGTGACGACGTCTCATGCTCCGAGTCTTCCACGGCGGGGCGGGGTGGGGCGACGTGGGCGCGAGGGTGATCCGCGCCTCGCCGCCACCGTAGGGTGGGGCCATGAGCATCCCTCCGCAGGAGCACCGCCACGCCGCGCGGATCGAGGCGGGCACCTCCGTGCCCCTCGAGGAGTGGACCCGTCGGCTGGACGAGGCCGGTGCCCGCGAGCTCGACCACACGGCGATCGCCCGCCTGCTGGGAGAGCGGTGGGAGGTCTCCGGCTGGTGGGCGCAGGGCGTGACCGTGGCCTACGAGCAGGTCATCGGTCGTCGCGTCGTGGGGCAGAGCTGCGAGGGGGACTTCTCCGCCTCCGCCTCCCGCACCGTGCCCGGTGATCCCGACGCCGTGCGCGAGAGCTGGGACGCCTTCATGACGCCGGAGCGCCGTGAGGAGCTCGGCCTCGAGGAGCCGCGCCTGACCGACACCACCGCCTGGCGCTACTGGCGCGCGGCGGTCCAGGACGGGACCCGGCTCTCCGTGAACATCACCGCCAAGGACGAGGGACGCAGCACCCTCGGGATCGATCACAAGGGCATCGAGACCGCCGAGGGCCGGGAGGTCTGGAAGACCGCCTGGAAGCGCACCCTGACAGATTTCACCGCATCCGCCGCCAGCGACCAGGAGACCCGATGACCGACGCCGCCACCCCGCTCACCCCGCAGCTGCCCGCCCCGGACGGCAGCTCCGATCCCCACCTGTGGCTCGAGGAGGTCACCGGCGAGGACGCCCTGGCCTGGGTGCGCGAGCGCAACCGTGCGGCGGAGTCGGAGCTCGACGCGGTCGTCGATCCGGCGGACCCGGAAGGGGCCCCGCTCGCCCGGACCCTGCAGGCGGAGCTCCTCGAGATCCTCGATGCGAAGGACCGCATCCCCGGCGTCACCAAGCGCGGCGACCTGCTCTACAACTTCTGGACCGACGCCGAGCACGAGCGCGGGCTGTGGCGGCGCACCACCCTGGACTCCTACCGCACGGAGGAGCCCGAGTGGGACGTGCTGCTGGACGTCGACGCGCTGAACGAGGCCGAGGGGGAGGACTGGGTGTGGCACGGTGCGCGCCTGCTGCGCCCCGCGGAGGGAGAGGTCCACCGCCACGCCCTGGTGGACCTCTCCCACGGCGGCTCCGATGCGGACGTCACCCGGGAGTTCGACCTCGAGACGCGGCAGTTCGTGCCCGCCGCCGAGGGCGGCTTCGAGCGCCCCGAGGCCAAGGGCTCGTTGAGCTGGATCGATGCCGACACCGTCTGGGTCTCCACCGACTTCGGCGAGGGCACCATGACCAGCTCGGGCTACGCCCGCCAGGCGAGGATCTGGCATCGCGGCACGCCGCTCGCCGAGGCGGAGCTGGTCCACGAGGTCACCGAGTCGGACATGGCGGTCTTCGCCGCCCATGACTCGACCCCCGGGTGGGAGCGGGACTGGGTGATCGAGGCGCATGCGTTCTACGACCAGACGGTCCATGTCGTGGACCGCACGCAGCAGCCGCCGGAGCTGCGGACGGTGGAGGTCCCCCGGGACCTGGAGGCCACCGCGCACCGTGACCTCGGCATCTTCTCCCCGCGCAGCGACTGGGAGGTGGGGGAGGACGTCTACCCGGCCGGCTCCCTGGTGGTCGGCGACTTCGAGCGCTTCCAGGCCGGCGAGCCCGAGCTGCACATGCTCTTCGAGCCCACCGAGACCACCTCGCTGGCCGACATGACCATCACCCGCACCACCGTGGTGCTGTCGATCCTCGAGGACGTCGTGCACCGCCTCGAGGTCCACACCCGCGACGCGGAGGGCCGGTGGGTGCGGCGCGACCTCTACCCCGAGCTCCGCGGTGCGATCGGGGTCGCCGCGGTGGACGCCGACGAGAGCGACGAGGTCTGGGTGACGGTCACCGACTTCATCGAGCCCACCCGCCTGCTCCTGGGCGACCTCTCGGAGGTCGCGGAGGACGGAGAGGCCGGGGAGCCGGTGCTGGTGAAGTCCGCCCCCGCCCGCTTCGACGTCGAGGGCCTCGACGTCAGCCAGCACTTCGCGATCAGCGACGACGGCACCCGCATCCCCTACTTCGAGATCTCCCGGCTCGGCGAGGGCGAGGACGGCGAGGCGGGGCCGCGGCCCACCCTCCTCTACGGCTACGGCGGCTTCGAGATCTCCCTGACCCCGTCCTACCTCGGCGGGATCGGCAAGGCCTGGCTCGAGCGCGGGGGCACCTACGTGCTGGCCAACATCCGCGGCGGCGGCGAGTACGGTCCCCGCTGGCACCAGGCCGCGCTCCGGGACCAGCGCCACCGCGCCTACGAGGACTTCTCCTCGGTCGCGAAGGACCTCCTCGAGCGCGGGGTCACCGATCGCGACCACCTCGCCGTCCGCGGCGGCTCCAACGGCGGTCTGCTCACCGGCAACATGGTCACCCAGCACCCCGAGCTGTTCGGCGCCGTGATCATCCAGGTGCCGCTGCTGGACATGAAGCGCTACAGCCACCTGCTGGCCGGGGCGTCCTGGATGGCCGAGTACGGCGACCCGGACACCGAGGACTGGGAGTTCGTGCGCACCTTCAGCCCGTACCACCTGCTCGCCGAGGGCGTGGAGTACCCGCCGACCTTCGTGCTGACCTCCACCCGCGACGACCGGGTCCACCCGGGGCACGCCCGGAAGTTCACCGCCGCGATGGAGTCGCTGGGGGCCGACGTGCGCTCCTGGGAGAACATCGAGGGCGGCCACGGCGGGGCGGCCACCAACGAGCAGGCCGCCCGCATGAACGCCCTGCTCTACACCTTCCTCTGGGCCACCATCGGAGACCGCACGTGACCTGGCGGCAGCGGCCCGACGGGCGGCCGGACGGCCGGAGGGGCGTGTGAGCCCCTCCGCCGTGCCGCCCGCCGTCGTGCCGCCCGTCGCCGCACGGTCGTTGACCTCCGAGCTGTTCGACCGCTCGTCCCAGGACGACCTGCTCCAGCTGCGCAACGACCTGATGACGGTCTACCGGGAGTTCTCCGCCGAGGACCCCCGGCTGTTCCCGCTGCGCTATGCGCGCACCCTCCCGCGTCGGCCGTCCTCGATCCGGGATCCGCGGCCGCGGCCCGGCGGTCGCTCCACCGGCCGCCCGGCGACGGCCACCCAGCCGTCGGGGATCGCCGAGCCGCAGGTCCCGGTGCTGATCGTGCCCGACGGCCCGGCGCGCGCCTCCGTGCTGCCCTACGACGTGCTGCGGCGCAGCCTGGCGGGGCGCGGCCTGGACGTGCTCATGATGGAGCACCGCGGGGTGGGGCTCTCCCGGCTCGACTCCACGGGGGAGGACCTGCCGGCGCAGGCGATGGGCGTGCGCGAGGTGATCGGCGACCTGGTCGCCGTGCTCGACCACGCCCGGGTCGAGCAGGCGGCGGTGGTGGGCACCGGCTACGGCGCGTATCTCGCCCAGCTGCTCGCCGTCCTCCATCCCGAGCGGGTGCACTCCCTGGTGCTGGACTCCCCGCTGACCGGCGCGGCCGACGAGGCCGTGGCCCAGCAGGCCCTGCGGGAGGCGTACTGGGAGGGGACGGATCCGGCGACCGCCACCACCGCCCGCACCCTCCGCCGCCTGGCGGAGGAGGGCGTGGTGGACGCGCGGCGGGCCGGTCCCGTGGTGCTCGCGGTCCACGAGCACGGCGGCCCGCACGCCGTACGGGAGCTCGTGGACCTGCTGGCCGTGGGCCGCGGGCGACTGACCTGGACCAGCGTGCGCCAGGTGCTGAACCAGGCCTGGCTGCAGTCCACGCCCTATGTGGTCGAGCACGACCTCACCGCCCGGATCACCCACACCGAGCTCGGGGGCGGCCATCACGGCGACGGCGGTCCGCTGGATCCGCTGCTGCATGCCGCGGACCAGGCCCGCGCGGTGCCGCCCTTCCGGGGCGAACCGGTCGATCTGCGCTCGGTCGCGCCCGCGATCACCGCGCCGACGCTCGTGATCACCGGCACCCAGGACCTCGTCTCGCCGCCGAGGATCGCCCGCGAGCTCGCCGCCCGGATCCCGTCGGCGCGCCTGCTCGAGGTCCCCGGGGCGCGCCATTCGATCCTCGACACCCGCAGCCGGATCCTCCAGGTCGCGGCCCGCTGGAGCGCCTGCGGGACGGCGCACGAGCTGCCCGCACGCGCCGAGGAGCTCGCCGCCCTGCCGGCCTCGGCGGCGGATCTCGCTCTCTCCCGCGGCCTGCAGATCGCGCTCGCCGCGGAGCGCCTCTCGCCCTGGCGGCTCCGTCTCGCCTCGGCCCGGGCCGAGCGCGAGCGGAGCCAGCTCGCCAAGGCGCAGATCGACCCGCGACCGCATCGGGGACGCCGCAGCGGCATCGATCGCGCCGACCCGGTGTGAGCCGCTCCTGAGCGGTGGGGGAGACGCCCGCGGAACAGTACGCTGACCTCCGAGGATGAGGGCAGGGATCGGGCCGAAGGGGCGCAGATGAGGGGCAGCAGCACGCGACGGAGGGCCACGGGGATCCGCAGCACGGTCCCGCTGGTCTCGCAGCAGAGGCTGCTGCGCGGCCTGGCCGCGGCGAGCATCCTCGCCGTGGGCACGGTGACCGGCCTCGGGGCGGCCGGGCTCGGCCCTCTCGCGGCGCTCGCAGGGGACCCGCACGAGCGGCCGGCCGAGGATCCCGCGGGGACGACCGCACAGGACCCTGCGGCCTCCGACGGCGGCGGCGAGGAGACCCCCGCGCAGAGCCCGAGCCCGACGATCGCGCCCGTGCAGAGCACGCCGGAGGAGGAGCCCGAGCCGTCGACGACGCCGGAGGAGACCACGACCCCGGAGGAGACGGCCGCCCCCGAGGAGACGACCGCCGCGATCACCGAGCGGCAGGAGCCCGCGACCGCCGAGCCGGGGACCGAGGACGGGCAGCGAGGCTCCTCCCAGGGCGGTTCCTCCGGCGGTCGCGGCAGCGGCGGCGGGAGCTCGTCGGGAGGGAACCGTCCCGGCGGCGGCTCCGCGGATCCCGGGCCCTCGACGCCCGCTCCGACGACTCCCGAGCCGACGACTCCCGAACCGACGACTCCGGCCCAGACGGACCCGGAGCCGACCACTCCAGCTCCCACGGACCCCGAGCCGACGAGGCCAGCGCCGACGGAGCCGGAGGCGTCTCCGTCCTCCCCGGCGGGGCCCGGGACGTCGGCCCCTGCCGAGGGTGAGGGCACGGGCGAGGAGCCCGGGAGCGCCGGGACCGTCGAGACCCCGGCCGACGGCACGGAGCAGGGGCAGGTCGACGCCTGACGACCCGCCTCCGGGGCCCGGCCTCGGGACTCAGCCCGCGGCGGGGGCCGGATGCGCGCCGACCTCCGGACGGCACACCACGGTGAAGCCGCCGTCGGAGAAGACCTCCCGGTAGGTCTCGTTCCACTCCTGCTCGGCCCAGACAGCGGTGCTCGGCGGCGGGGTGCCGGCCCAGGAGAAGGCGTACTGGTCGCTGAGCACGCAGTCGGGCACGCGCCGGTTCGGGCCGTGGAGCCACTGCACGTCGTGATCGGGGACGGCCTGGGCCATGAGGGTGATGTCGACGGCGAGCACCGTGTCGTCCGGCACCGCGGCCAGCGCCTCGGCGGCGATCGGCGCCCTCCAGGTCGGCTCCCACCTCTCGGGCCGTACCACGTCGAGCACGGGCATCGCGGGACCGAGCGCAAGGGTCACGGCCGCGGAGAGCGCGACCGCGCTCACGCGCATCCATCGGGCGGGCCGCTCGGACCGCTCCCGCCACCAGACGGTCGCCCGTCCGGTGCGCCGATCCCCGAGGGCGTCGAGCATCGCGGCCAGCGCGATCGGCATCAGCACGGCGTTGTAGTGCCAGTACCAGTCCCAGTAGAACTCGACCGTGCCCGTGAAGCGCCAGGCGAGGGTGGGGAGCATCAGCCAGATCAGCGGGGAGCGGCCGCCGATCAGGCCCGCCGCCAGCAGCAGCATGAGCACCGTCAGCCACTTCACCGGCGGCCAGAACACCTCCAGCGGCGAGCCCAGGTTGTCGGTGTAGTCGTACTGCCCGGCGGTGTTCAGCGCCGGCAGGATCACGAAGGTCGACAGGATGAACCAGCCCGCGCCCCAGCACGCGAGGGCGTATCCCAGCAGGCGATGCTCGCGATCGTCCCGGTGCCGCAGCGCGATGATCCCTCCCAGCAGCGCGACGGTGAGACCGAGATCCTCCTTGACCAGCACCAGGGGCGCCGCCCACAGCACAGCGGCGGGCACCCGGTCACGCAGCAGGGCGGTCAGGGCCATCGCCAGCAGCGGCACCGCGAACGCGATCTCGTGGAACTGCACGGACGCCGCGGATTGCAGCCCGAAGGAGAACACGTACGCCCCGCCCGCGACGGAGCCCAGCCAGGGGCCGAGGCGATCGATCGCGATCCGGGTCAACGGGATCGCGGAGATCCCCAGCAGCAGCGCCTGGGTCCACAGCAGCGCCTCGCCCGAGGGCCACACCCACCACACGGGGGCGAGCAGCGCCAGGATCGGATGGAAGTGGTCACCGAGCAGGTTCACGTCGTCGCCCTTGATCGGGACGATCGGCGCCCGCAGCTCACCGTAGGCCCGCGCGAGCTGCGTGAAGATCCCCAGGTCCCAGGACCGTGCCGTGAGGTTCCGGAACTGCAGCGTGCCCTGCACCCCATAGGCGACGGTCGCGAGCACGGCGAGCAACGGGGGCACCAGGTGCCATCCCCGCCGCGCGGCTCGGTCGGTGGACGGCGGGGCGTCCTGCCGGGGCGAGGGAGCGTCGGCGGTGCGGTTCACGGTGAGCAGGGTACCGGGCCCGCACGCGCGGCCGGATCGCAGGGGTGGGGGCGGGGGCTCTGCTCCGTCACGTGAGCGCCCTGCCGGCGAATCCTGTGCTGACCATAGAATCGGCTCATGACCTCGATCTCTTCCGGCCGCCTGCTCCGCCTCACTGTCGCGGCAGGCGCAGTGGGGGCCCTCAGCCTCATCGAGCCCCGACGGCTCGGACCCTGGACCCGTGCCGCCTACCGGGTGGGCACGGCTGCGGTGAGCGGTCTGCTCGTCGCGGATACCACGACCGAAGAGGGAGCGCTGCTGGATCCGACGCTCGACGGGCTCCTCGGCGGAGGCGTCACCCTGGGCCTCATGGACCTGTCCGAGCACCTGGATCACAGGATCGTGGGCGGGCTCCATCGTCTCGGAGTGTCGCGGCCGCGGCTGCTGCTGGCCGGGATCGGGGCGGCTGGCGCGGCGGTGCTCTACCTGGTGCAGACGCCGACCTGGACCGAACGCGGTGGCGAGCTTGCTCCGTCCGAGGACGGCCAGGCGACGGTGGAGATGCCCGAGCAGGTCAGAGCGTTGATCGCGGCGCTGCTCGAGCCTCCGGTCGACGGCGGCGACCACGCCGGCGCCCCTGCGCTGCGCACGCAGCTGGACTCCACTCGCATCGTCGAGGTCGACAGCGGGAGCAGCGACGTGATGCTCGTCGTCGAGCGGGCGGAGCACCTCGCCGTGCCGTGGAATCAGACCTGGCCGGTCACCGGCCGCTTCGATCAGGGCGGCTTCTGCTTCTCGCTGGAGCTGCAGATCGATGATGGCCGGCTCGGGATGCTCAGCGTGATGGTGCTGGACGAGGACGAGCGTGCGGACGAGGCCCTGGAGTTCCTCGACCGTCCCGGATACGAGCTGCCGACGCCTCAGGCGATCACCCTGCACCATGAGAGCGAGAGCGAGGAGCCGTCGGGCGCACTCCCGTGACGGCGAGCTGTCACCGGGGCCTGCACGGGCCCTTGCACGGTCGGCGCAGCCGTGGCGCCTCGTCGTTGCACAATCGTGGCCTGGCTCTTCGGTGATCGGGCTCACCTCGGGCACCGGTTCGTGATGAGATGCCCAGTGCTGGTGCGCGCCGGTGATCCCGGGCGCGACGACGCGCAGCACACCCACTCCATCCCTTTCCGGAGGTTCGCGACGATGCCCCTCACCCGACCACCACTGCCCAGACCCCGCGGAGTGCTCGCGGCCGGCGCCGGCGCCGCCCTCGTGGCCGGCCTGCTGGTCGCCCCGCCCGCGCTCGCCGACGGCGGCGACCCCGAGTTCCTCGGCTCCGCCTCCGATCTCGGCGTCGAGGTGCCCACCCCGACCGATGTGCTGGACTCCGCCGAGGCCGCGATCCCCGGCCGCTGGCTCGTCCAGGTCGAGGGCCAGCCCGTGCTTCGCGGCGGCAGCGGCTCCTCGAACTCCCGCGCGCAGGAGAGGGTCGAGCAGCGGGCGGCGGAGGCCCAGATCCCGATGGAGGTCGCAGAGACCTTCGTGGCGGGGTGGAACGGCATGTCGGTGACCATGTCCGACGCCGACGTCGCCAAGCTCCGCGAGGTCCCGGGCGTGACCGGTGTCTACCCCGTGCTCGAGGTCGAGCGGCCCGATCCGGCCGATGCCGCCCCGGAGGACGTCTACGGCAACGCCATGACAGGCGTCGACCAGCTCCAGTCGGTCGACGGCCTCACCGGCGAGGGCGTCACCGTCGCGGTCATCGACTCCGGCATCGACTACAACCATCCCGACTTCGGCGGCTCCGGCGTCAACGACGAGACCGCAGACTTCCCGGGCGAGCGCGTGGTGGGCGGGACCGACCTCGTCGGCGACGCCTACGACTCCCGCACCGGCGAG
Organism: Brachybacterium ginsengisoli; assembly: GCF_002407065.1. Lineage (NCBI taxonomy): Bacteria > Bacillati > Actinomycetota > Actinomycetes > Micrococcales > Dermabacteraceae > Brachybacterium > Brachybacterium ginsengisoli. The sequence continues at coordinate 2,864,719 of NZ_CP023564.1, read as the reverse complement.
GCGCCCGTCCCGGACGACTACCCCGACGACTGCGGCGGCCATGGCTCCCACGTCGCGGGCATCATCGGCGCGAACGGCGACCCCGAGACCGGCGGCGTGCTCGGCGTCGCCCCGGGCGTGGACCTGCTCTCGTACCGCGTCTTCGGCTGCGAGGGCTCCAGCAGCACCGAGGTCATCCTCGAGGCGATGGAGCTCGCCATGGAGGACGGCGCCGACGTGGTGAACATGTCCCTCGGTGCGAGCTTCGTGACCTGGCAGGACTACCCGACCGCGCAGATGTCCGATGCGCTCACCGCCAACGGCGTCACCATGGTGATCTCCGCGGGCAACGAGGGCACCGCCGGCACCTTCTCCAGCGGCGCGCCCGGCGTCTCCGCCGGAGCGATCACCGTGGCCTCCGTGGACAACACACACCTCCGCTCGCCCTACGCCACGGCGGGGGACGAGGAGATCGCGTACGCCGCCGCCACCGGCGGTCCGGAGGTCCCGACCTCCGGTGAGCTCGCCCTGGTCTCCGCCGGCGCCGCGGGCAGCGCCGCCGCCCAGGCCTGCGATCCGGCCGCGGTCATGCCGGCCGCCGGCGCCGGCCAGGCCCTGCTCGTGGAGCGCGGCACCTGCTCCTTCTACGAGAAGGCCCTCGCCGGTCAGCAGGCCGGCTATGACGCCGTGATCCTCTACAACAACGCCCCCGGCGCCGTGAACCCCACGGTCGAGGGCGATCCGGCGATCACCGTCCCCGTGGTGATGATCAGCCAGGAGGACGGTCTCGCCCTGCAGGAGGCGCTCGCCGCCGGGGAGGTGACCTGGGCCTGGCAGGAGGGGACCGTGACCTCGGAGAACCCCACCGCAGGACTGGTCTCCGACTTCTCCTCCTACGGCCTGACTGCCGAGCTGGAGCTCAAGCCCGACATCGCCGCACCCGGCGGGTCGATCTGGTCCACCATCCCGCTCGAGCAGGGCGGATACGGCGCCAAGTCCGGCACCTCGATGGCGGCCCCGCACGTGGCCGGCGCCGCGGCGCTGCTGCTGGAGGCGAAGCCCGATCTCGCCCCGGCCGACGTCAAGGCCGCGATGATGAACTCCGCCGATCCGCTGACCTGGTCGCTGGTCCCGGACGCGGGCTACCTCGAGCCGGTCCACCGCCAGGGTGCCGGACTGCTGGACATGGTCGGCGCGGTGCACAGCACCACCCGCGTGGACGATCCGTCGATCTCCCTCGGCGAGGGCGAGAACGGCCCGCAGACCGTCACGCTGACCGTCCGCAACGACTCCGACACGGAGCAGACGTACGACGTCGGCGTCCGTGACGGCATCGCCACCGGCCATCCCACGTACGACCCGGCGTTCTACGACGCCCCGGCCACGAGCGAGCTCGGCGCCGACACGGTCACGGTGCCGGCCGGCAGCAGCAGCGAGCTCACCGTCACCCTCGGCGAGGACTTCGGCGAGGACGGCATCATCTACGGCGGCTGGATCACCCTGACCGGCGCGGAGGACGACATCGTGGTCCCCTTCGCCGGGCTCTCCGGCGACTACCAGGCCCTGCCCGTGCTCGACGACCAGGGGATGGGCCTACCCTCCCTTGGCGTGAGCGACGGCGCCGGCAGCGTGCTGCTGGACCCCGAGGGCGGCCACACGTACACGATGCAGGACGGCGACGTCCCCTACCTCGCGTACTACTTCGGCTACCCCGTGGATCGCCTCGAGATCACGGCCTACTCCATCAACCCGGCCGGGAAGAAGAAGGTCGTCAACCCCTCCGTCGGCCTGATCGACGCGGGTGACCACCTGGGTCGTTCGTCCGAGCCCGAGGTCTGGGCCTGGGACGGCAGCTACGCGCTGAAGAACCAGAAGACCAAGACCGTGAAGAACGGGGACTACGTCCTCGAGCTGCGGGTGCTGAAGCCCCTCGGAGATCCGGAGAACCCGGACCACTGGGAGACCTTCACCTCCCCGCAGTTCACGATCGACAACCCGAACCCCGGCAAGCCCGGGGCGCACTGAGCCCGAGCGGCACAGCGCACGGCGGGGGCGGCATCCACACGGATGCCGCCCCCCGCCGTCGTGCGTGCCGCCGTCACGCCGTCGGCAGCTCGGCCTCCTCGATCCGGGCGAAGCGGATCTCGCGCGCCTCCACCTCCCACAGGACCCCGATCGCTCCGTCGCCCAGGGCCTGGACCACCGAATAGTCCAGCGGACCCGGCTCGAACACCAGCGCCTCGTGCCAGTGCTCGCCGTCGTCGTGGGAGACGCTCAGGGTGCCCCGGACCCGAGCGAAGCGATCACGGGCGCCCGTGAACAGCAGCTGCTGTGCTCCGGGGTCCCCTGCCGGGGCCTCCGGGTGCAGGGCTGCGAGCTGTGCGTTGTTCCCGGGATCCACGAACTGCGGGTCGATGCCGCGATCCTCCCAGCTCTCCCCGCCGTCCGCGGAGACCGCGATCCGGCGATGCCCGCCACGGGCGTGGTCGCGCGAGTTCAGCAGCACCCGACCGTCGGAGAGCTCCACGACCGTGGTCTCGTCCATGTCCTCGCCGACCGGAGCCCCGCGTCGCCAGGTCTCGCCGTGGTCGTCGGAGAACAGCACGAAGGAGCGCACCACCTCTCCGTCGGGCGCCGTGAACCATCCGCAGTACGGCTGCAGCATCCGGCCCGCATGCGGTCCGCGACGCAGCACGATCCCGGCGCCCGAGGTGGGGAAGGCGGTGCGGATCTGCTCCGGGGGAGCGGCGACCGCGGTGACGGAGCGGAACTGCCAGCTGTGCCCGGCATCCTCGGAGATCCCGACGACCGAGCCCATCACGTCGCGGTCCGCGTCGTCGACGCCGGCCACCGCGTCCCACACGCCTCGATCCTTGGCATGGGTGTGGAAGACGATCAGCCGGCCCGAGACCGGGTCGTGGAGGTAGCTGGGGTCGCAGTACCACTGCCCGCGCTCGCGGTCCGCTTCCCGCAGCACCTCGAACGGGCCCCAGGTGCGACCGCCGTCGAGCGAGCGTCGCTGCACCAGCCCCGTCGGGTCCGGGACGTCCTGGCCGGTGTCCCGGCCGTCGAAGGCGGCGAGCAGCTGCCCCTGGCCGAGGGAGATCAGGGCCACGATCCGGTACCGGGGCCACGGCCCCTCCCCGGCGCGGGCGAGCACGGTGTGGGGCACCGAGCGCTCGGGCACCGGTGCCGGGGAGGAGCCGAGGGAGATCATCGCGAGAGGATCCAGTTCATGTCCAGGCGCGCGATCATGAGCGTCTCCTGCTCGCCCTCGTAGGCGAGGAGGAATTCGTCCCGGCCCACGGGGATGATCACCGAGTACTGGCACGCGCCGGGGGCGAAGACCCGCTTGCGCTCCCAGGTCGCGCCATCGTCGGTCGAGATCTCGACGGTGCCGTTCACGCGGTCGGTGGGCACGTGGTCGGCGTGGGAGAAGAGCAGCACCCTCGCTGCCGCGGAGCCCTGCGGCGCGTCCGGGTATGCGCGGCTGATCTGGGCGTTGTTGCCGGGGTCGACGAGGGTGGGATCACGATGGAGATCCTCCCAGGTCTCACCCCCGTCATGGCTGAGCGCCACCCAGCGCCGGCCGGTGCGCACGTGCTCGCGGGAGTTGAGCATGACGGTGCCGTCGGAGAGCTCGACGACCTTGTTCTCGTCCATCTCGGCACCCACCGGGGTGCCCATCGTCCAGGTCTCGCCGTGGTCGTCGGAGTAGACGGAGTACGCCGAGACGACCTCGCCGCCGGACCCGCTCCGGAACCAGCCGGCGTACTGCTGGATCAGTCGGCCCCTGTGCTTCCCGTAGCGCAGCTGGATGCCGGCGCCGGAGGAGGCGAACATGGCGCGGCAGTCCGCAGGCTTGACGACCTCGGTGAGGGAGCGGTGCTCCCAGGTCGCGCCGGAGTCGTGGCTGATGCTGAGGTTCGCGCTCATGATCCGACGGTCCGCGTCGTCGTTGCCGTACTCGCCGTCCCACACGCCGACGTCCTTGGAGAACACGCAGAACAGGAAGATCGTCCCGGTCTCGACGTCGACCACATAGGAGGGGTCGGAGTAGCCGAGCTTCTCCCCGGGGACGTCGGACTCGAGGCCCTGACGGATCACCGTCGGCTCGCCCCAGGTGAGCCCTCCGTCGGTGGAGCGTCGCTGCCAGATCGAGTTCGGAGCAGGGGAGTCGCCGTGCACGGGCCGCTTGTCGAAGGCCGCGAGCAGATCCCCGTTCGGGGCGACGGCCAGGGCCGGGATGCGGAAGTTCAGCACTCCCCAATCACCGGGCGCGGCGAGGACCTGCTCCTCGTAGCTGCCCTGTCGGCGGCCCTGGTCCTTGATCAGGGGGAGCGCCGCTGCGCCGGCGGCGGTCGCGGCGGCGGTGCCGGTGCCGAGGGCGGTCAGCGCAGCGGCCGTGCCGAGCAGGCCGCGTCGGGTCAGTCGTGCATCCATCGGGTGTTCTCCTTCATCGGGGGTTCCTTCAGGGGTCCTCGGGGTCGGCGGCTCAGGGCGCGAGAGCATCTCGCACCTGGCCGTCGAGCACCGGGGCATGGGCGTCACCGGCGTTGGCCTGGTGACCGATCAGGGACACCGCCGCGCCGCCGTCCTGCGTGATGCGGAGGTCGGAGAGGGCGCAGCCGGTGAGGTTCCAGACGCTCGCGGGCAGCCTGCGGGCCGTGACATCGGTGTACCAGAGAGTGTTGGCGCTGAAGGTCGGCGGCAGCACGTCCTCGAGCACCACGCCGGGGCCCGGATCGCGGAGCGCTCCGCCGATCGGGAGCTCCAGATGCCGGGTCCAGGAGCGCATGCTCCCGCCGTTGGAGTGGTTCAGGGTGCAGCCGGTGATGGACCCGTGGGACCAGTTGTCCCCGGCCAGCTCGCCGAAGGGGCTGGTCGCCGCGATCGAATAGTAGGCGCCGTAGCATCCGACGATGACGTTGCCGGAGAGGTTCCAGTTGCCGGAGGAGTTCCACACCGCGAGCCGACAGCTCGTGAACACGCTCGAAGCCAGCAGCGAGTACTCGCACCGGTCGGCGGCGGAGAGTCCGATGTGGCAGGCCTCGACGCGGCACCCGATGATCTGGAGACCGCAGGAGAAGTAGTCGTCGGCCCGGTCGCCGGTGGCGGCCAGGCCCGCGCCGCGCCATCCGACCAGGTCGCAGTCCAGGACCCGCAGGTTCCGCGCCCGGTGGGCGCGGATCGCGGTATGCGCCGTCTCGAGCGGCACGTCGATCGGCGGCGGTGACCCGGCGGCGCCGCCGCCGAGACCCGGCACTCCGTGCAGGCGCACGCCGCGCAGGGTGACGTCGACGGCGCGGTCGAGCACGAACGCTCCGTGCGTCGTGGAGGAGGGCACGATCACCGCCCCGTTGCCCTCGATGAGGGTGCCGCTGGGCAGGGCGACGGGTGCCGCCAGCACGTACTGCTCCCCGGGGACGAGCTGCACCTGCGGGGTCTCGGCGAGCACGGCGGCCATGTCGTCCTGCGGGCGCAGCACCGGCAGTCCGCGGGCGGGCGGTGCCGCCTGGGCCGCCCCGGTGGGGGAGAGGGCGGCGGCGAGGCCCACGCCGGCGGCGCCGAGCCCCGCGAGCACGGCGCCGCGGGGGATGCGCTCGGAGACGGCGCGCTCGGGGTCGGTGGGGCGAGGACTGCGGGACATGGACACTCCGTTCGACGGTGAACCGGTGGGGCCTGCTCAGGGGACGCTGAGGTCAGCGGTCGGTGACCGCCTCGCGGAACCAGCGGGTGAGGGAGGTGGGATGGGTGATCGCGGTGCCGACGACCACCGCATGCGCCCCGGTCGCCCGGGCCGCCGCGGCCTGGGCGGGGCTGTGGATGCGGCCCTCGGCCACCAGTGCGCTGGTGGCGGGCAGGCGACCGGCGAGCGCCTCGAGCAGCTCCAGGTCCGGGCCGACGGTCCGCGGGCGGGCGTCGGTGTAGCCGGCGAGCGTGGTGCCGATGATCTCGACGCCGAGCTCGCCCGCGAGCAGCGCGGACTCGACGCTGTCGCAGTCCGCCATCAGGGGACCGTCGAAATGCTCCCGGACGGCGGCGACGGTCTCGGCGAAGCTGCGCCCGTCGGGGCGGGGACGGGCGGTGCCGTCCAGTGCGAGGATGTCCGCCCCGGCCTCGATCACCGCGAGGCAGTGCTCGAGGGTGGGGGTGATGAACACTCCCTCGGTCCCGTCCTTCCAGATGCCGATCACCGGGACCTCGACCGCGGCTGCGACCTGACGGATGTCCTCGAGGCCCTGCGCGCGCACCGCCGCCGCGCCGCCCTCCACGACGGCGGCGGCGACCTGCGCCATCGTCCGCGGATCGCGCATGGCCTCCCCGGGGTAGGCCTGGCAGGAGACGATCAGAGAGCCCTCGAGGGCGGAGACCAGGGGATGCATGGGGGTCCTCTCAGCGGTGCAGGGGGTGGGAAGGGACGGAGCGTTCACGGCCGAGCGGCGACGGGCGCGGCGAGGTCGTCGAGACAGCGGGCGGCGGCCCCGAGCAGGGCGGCGTGGGACCCCGCGGTCGCCGACAGCACCGGAGTGTCCGCGACGACGTCCATCGCCTCCTGCCGGATCCCGTCTGCCAGGGCCTCGCGCCAGGGCCCGGGCGCCTCGGCGACCCCTCCGGTCACGGTCACGATCTCGGGATCCAGCACGTTCAGCAGCGCACCGAGGACCCGTCCGGTCACCGCACCCGCGATCCGGTAGGCCTCGCGCGCCCCGCTCTCGCCGGCCTGCGCGGCCGCCGCGAGCGCCCGGCCGTCCCGCAGCGCGGTCCCGGCGCCCAGACGGTGCGCGAGCCGCACGATCCCGGGGCCGGACGCGAGGCCCTCGAGATGACCGGTCCTCCCGCAGGGGCAGGGGATCCCGGCGGCCTCGGGCACCGGGACGTGGCCGATGTGGCCGGCGGCTCCGCGACCTCCGGCGACCACGGAGCCGCCCAGCACGTGACAGCCCCCGATCCCGGTGCCGACCGCGACCAGCAGCAGGGAGCCGTGATGGCGGCCCGCACCGAAGCGGGCCTCGCCCAGGCCGTGGGCGTGGACGTCGTTCAGGGCGCTGACCCCCACGCCGAAGCGCTCCCGGAAGGGGGTGAGGAGGTCGGTGCCCGCCCAGCCGGTCAGCGAGTCCGTGGCGTGGGTGACCCGGCCCCGGGCGCTGTCGATCACCCCGGCCGAGGAGAGCCCCACCGCGCGCACTGCGGTACCCGAGCGGACCTGCTCGGCGAGCTCCAGGGCGGCCCCGAGGATCGCGGCGGGCCCGGCCGTGGCGGGCGTCGCCGTCTCGGCGATCCGCTCGAGCCGCGGAGGCTCCTCCGTGCTGTCATCGGCACTGCTCTCACCGGCGCCGATCCCGTGGACCAGGGCGGCACGGATCTTCGTGCCCCCGAGGTCGAGGGCGAGGACCGGATCAGGCATGCGCGCCGGCCCCCTGCGAGGCGGCGAGAAGCCCCGTCTGCCCGAGGATCTCGCGGATACGGCCCACGGCGTCCCCCTCGATCGGGGACATCGGGCGGGCCATGGTGTTGGTGGAGAAGATACCGAGCTCGCGCAGCGCGGTCTTGAAGGCGCCGACGCCAGCGGCCGGCCCCACCTTGCCGGTGGGCTGGAAGACGATCTCGAACAGCTGGGCGAGGCGGTCCTGCTCGGTGCGCACCTGCTCCCAGTCCCCGGCCTGTGCGGCCCGGTGCATGCGCACATAGCCGGCAGGATCCACGTTGCCGAGCCCCGGCACGGAGCCGTCGGCCCCGGCGAGGTAGGCGCCGTCCACGACCACCTCGTGGCCGGTCAGCAGTGTCATCGGCGAGCCGGCGGCGCGGTTGCCGGCGGCGAGTCGGCGGAAGCCCACGTCATCGCCGCTGGAGTCCTTCACGCCGGTGATCACGCCGTCCGCTCCGAGCCGCAGCAGGAGCGGGGCCGGGAGCTTCGTGTGGACGCACACGGGGATGTCGTACGCCCAGATCGGGCGCTCGGTCACCGCGGCGACCTCCCGGAAGTGGGTGTCGATCTCCTCGGGGCCGGTGATCGCGTAGAACGGCGCGGTGACCACGTAGCCGGCCAGGTCGAAGCGCTCTGCGGCCCGCACGTGCTGGATCACCCGGTCGGTCTGCATGTCGATGACCCCGGCGATCACCGGGACCTGCCCGGCGACGGTGCCGGTGACGGCCTCGAGCACGGCGGCGCGGCGGGCGTCGTCCCAGAAGGCGACCTCGCCGGAGGAGCCCAGGGCGAAGATCCCGTCGACCCCGCCCTCCAGGAGATGGCCGACCAGGCGCTCGAGCGAGGGCAGATCGATCTCGCCGTCGGCGGTCAGGGGGGTCAGCAGCGGCGGGACGACGCCGGTCAGGGCGGTGGCGGGGGTGGTCATGTCTTTGCTCCTCGAAGTTCTGGAAGGGTGTGGGCGCTCGTGGGGTGACGTCACAGCAGCGCCGGGGCGGCGGCCAGCAGGGACCGGGTGTACTCGTCCTGGGGGTCGGTGAAGATCTGATCGACGGTGCCGTGCTCGATGACCTTCCCGTGGTTCATCACGGCGATGGTGTCGGAGATGAAGCGGACCGTGCTCATGTCATGGGAGATGAACACCAGCCCCAGCCCGAGCTCGCGCTTGAGGTCGGTGAGCAGGTTCAGCACCTGGGCGCGGACGGACACGTCCAGGGCGCTGGTGGGCTCATCGGCCACGATGATCTGCGGCTCGAGCGCCAGGGCGCGGGCTATCGCCACGCGCTGACGCTGCCCGCCGGAGAGCTGGCGGGGGAGCACGGCTATCGCCGACTGCGGAAGGCCCACCAGGTGCAGCAGGTCCTTCACCCGGGCCAGGCGCTCGGCCTCCGTGCCGATGCCGTGCACCCGCAGCGGGTCCATCAGCGTCTCCCGCACGGGCAGGCGCGGGTTCAGCGCGGTGGAGGGGTCCTGGAAGACGACGGAGACCTTCCGGCCCAGCTCGCGGCGCCCTCTCCGACCACGATCCAGGAACTCTCCCTCGAAGAGCACCTGGCCGCGGGTGACCGGCTGGAGGCCCGTCATGACCCGCGCCAGGGTCGACTTCCCGGAGCCGGATTCGCCGACCACGCCGAGCACCTCCCCGCGGCGCACCGAGAGGCTCACGCCGTCCACGGCGCGGATCGTGTCGGGGCGCAGCAGTCCGCCGCTGCGCAGTCGGTGGACGACGTGCACGTCGCGCAGCTCGATCGTGGGCGTGGGGCCCTCGGAGGGGTCCGAGGAGAACAGCGGTTCGGTGGTGGGGGTCATCGCGGATCTCCTTCGAGCGCGGCGGGGACGTCGGAGGTGCTCGCGACGCGGTGCCCGGGGGCACCGACCTCGAGCAGCCGGGGACGGGCCGTCGGATCGGCCGACGGATCCAACGAGCGCGGGGCGAACCGGTCACCGCGGGCGAAGTCGCGCGGGGAGGGGACGGTGCCGGGGACCTGATGCAGGCGCTCGGCGCCCGCTTCGATCGACAGCACCGAGCCGAGCAGCCCGCGGGTGTACTCGTGGCGGGGGTCGATGAGCAGCTCGTGGGTGGTGGCCTGCTCCATGACCTGCCCGGCGTACATCACGGTGATGCGGTCGGCCAGCTGGGAGACGAGCGCCAGGTCATGGCTGACGAACACCATGGCGAAGCCGAGCTCCTCCCGCAGCCGGTTCAACAGGTCCACGACCTGCTTCTGCACGGTGACGTCGAGCGCGGTGGTGGGCTCGTCGGCGATCACGAGCTTCGGATCACGGGTCAGGGCCATGGCGATCAGCACCCGCTGGCGCTGGCCGCCGGAGAGCTCGTGCGGGTACGAGCTCAGGGTGCGCTTCGGCTCCAGTCCCACCAGCTCCAGCAGGTCCTCGGCGCTGCGGGTGCCGCCGCGACGGGTCAGCTGCGCCATCTGGGAGCGGATCAGCATCGAGGGGTTCAGCGAGCTGAGCGCATCCTGGTAGATCATCGCGATCTCGTGGCCGCGCAGGGCGTTCATCTGCTTCGCGGGCAGGGACAGCAGATCCTTGCCGTTCAGCAGCACCCTCCCGCTGATCCGTGCGGTGCGGGGCAGCAGGCCCATGACCGCGAGGCTCGCCACGGACTTGCCCGAGCCGGACTCGCCGACCAGGCCCATGGTCTCGCCGGGACGGACCTGGAAGGAGATGCCGTCGAGGATGTCCACCGCGCCGTGCGCCTCGGGGAAGGAGACCCGGAGGTCCTGCACGTCCAGCAGCGGCGGGACCGAGTCGGTGGTCGCCTCTCGCGCGGGGTGGGCGAGCTCGGCGGCGCGCAGGGCGGCCAGCGAGTCGTGCAGCAGGCGGCGCGAGGTCTCCTCGTCGGTCGCGCCGAGCACCTCGGTGCTCGGGGCGGGGGAGTTCTCGTCGGCGGTGGCTTCGCCCTCGGAGGCCGCGAGGGCCTGCTCGTCGGCCTCGACGTCCACGTCGACCCGCACCCGCGGGCTGGCCATCGCGTCCGTGAGCCCCTCGGAGAGGATGTTCAGTGCGAGGGTGGTCAGCAGGATCATCAGGCCCGGGAAGAAGGTGGGCCACCAGTAGCCGGACAGCAGCAGCTGCTTGCCGTCGGCCAGGATGTTGCCCCAGGAGGGGCTCGGCGGCTGCACTCCCGCGTTGATGAAGGACAGAGAGGCCTCGAGCACGATCGCATCGGCCACCAGCACGGTCGCGAAGACCATGATCGGGGCGATGCAGTTGCGCGCCACGTGCTTGATCAGGATCCACGGAGTGGAGGCCCCCATGACCTGCGAGGCGGCGACGTAGTCCTCGCCGAACTGGGAGAGCACATTGGCGCGCACCACGCGGGCCAGCTGCGGCACGTAGAGGAATCCGATTGCGAAGATGAGCACGGGCAGCGAGGTGCCCCAGACGGCGACGAACACCGCGGCCAGCGCGATGCCGGGGAAGGACATCACCACGTCCAGCACGCGCATCACGATCTCGGAGACGATCTTCGCGCCGGTCGCGGCGATCGAGCCGATCACCGCGGCGGCCAGCAGGGCGCCGATGGTGGCGGCCAGACCGATCAGCAGCGAGGAGCGGGCGCCGTGCGCGACGCGGGAGAAGATGTCGCGGCCGATCGCATCGGTGCCCATCCAGTGCTCGCCGCTGGGCGGCTGCACCGGGGTGCCGGTGGTGAGGGGGCCGTGCGGGCTGACCAGCGGCGCGAAGACGGCCAACACGGCGAGCAGGGCCAGGAACAGGACTGCCAGGCGGCTGGTCCAGGGGAGGGCGGTGAAGGGCGCCAGCGGCCTGCCGCTGACGGACTGCAGGCGGGATCCGAGCTTCGGTCGCATGTCAGATGCTCCTGATCCGGGGGTTGACGACGACGTAGAGGACGTCCACGGCGATGTTGACGACGATGAAGGCGATCGCGACCACGAGGGTCACGCCCTGCACGAGGAAGACGTCGTTGCGGGTCACGCCGTCGAGGATGAGCTGGCCCATGGCCTGGATGTTGAAGATGATCTCGATGATCACCGCGCCGCCCATCAGGTAGCCGACGCGGAGACCGAGCACGGTGATCGGGGTGATCAGGGCGTTGCGCAGCACGTTGCGGCTGACCACCACGGGGTAGGGGATCCCGGCGCCGACGGCGGTGCGCACGTAGTCGCGGTCCAGCTCCTCGACCATCGCGGTGCGCACCACGCGGGTGAGCGATCCGGCGACGGGGATCGCGAGCGCCAGGGCCGGCAGGGCGACGTTGCGCAGGTAGGTGGCGGGGTCGTCGAAGAAGCCGACCCAGCGGGAGACCAGCGCGGGGAAGATCCCCCAGCCGCCGGGGATCTCGCCGAGCCACTGGATCATGAGGATCGCGAGCCAGAAGGACGGCGTGGCGAGCGCCGCGATGGTGAGCACGCGGATCACCTGGTCGACCCAGCGGTCGCGGTACAGGGCGGCGAGCACGCCGAGCACCGCGGCGAGCACGATGGCGATGGCGAGGCCCAGGAAGGTGAGCTGCAGGGTGATCGGGAAGGCCTTGGAGACCATCTCGGTGACCGGGACGCCGCCGCTGCTGGTGCCGAGGTCTCCGCGCACCAGGCCGCCGAGGAAGCCGAGGTACCGCTGCAGGAGCGAGTCGTTCAGGTGATTGGCCTCGCGATAGTTCGCGAGCGCCTCCGCGGAGGCGGATTCGCCGAGGGCGAGGCGTGCGGGGTCTGCCTTCGAGAACGACATGATGACGAACACCAGCAGCGTGACGCCGAGGATCATCAGGGGCAGCGCGAGCAGCCGCCGCCCGATCAGTCGGACGAGTTGGGACACGAGGTCCTCCGTGAGTTGGCGGTGGGACGGGGAATGCGGGGGAGGGGGCGTCGGGGCCGGCGGGGCGGGCCGGCCCCGACGCTCCGGATCAGGGGGCCTTCGTCGAGGCGACGTCGACGAAGCTGAGACCCGTCAGCGAGATCGGCTGGAAGTCGACCAGGCTGGAGGAGTCCCAGGCGGTGGGCGCCTTGCGGTGGAACAGCGGGTACAGGGGCACCTCGTTGGAGAGCAGGTCGAACAGCTCGCCCCAGGTGGACTCCTGCGCGGCGGTGTCGGTGGACTCCAGGCCCTCGGCGAGGAGCGTCTGCACCTCCTCGTAGGAGGGCTGGCCCTTCCAGTGCATCCGGTTCTCGGTCCAGACGTCGCCGCCGTACCACCAGCGCATGAGCAGGTCCGGGTCGTTGCCGAAGACCGACGGGTCGCCGGGGGCGATCACCACGTCGAAGACGTCGGCCCCGCCGTCGAGCGTCGTGTAGACGTCGGCGGACTGCTTCTGCTCGAAGCTCACCTCGACGCCCGCGGCGCTGAGGGACTCCTGGATGATCGGGGTGCACTGGGCGACCCAGTCGTGGTCGGTGCACAGCAGGCGGAAGGAGGTCAGGCCCGTCTCGGCGAACAGGGACTTCGCCTTCTCGAGGTCCAGCGAGTAGACCGTCGAGGCCTCCTTGTAGTTCGGGTGCTCCTTCTGCACGAAGCAGCTCGCCGCCTCCGCCTGGCCGGACAGGCCGGTCTCGATGACCTTGTCCATGTCGATCGCGTAGAGGAATGCCTGGCGGTTCTTCAGGTCGTGGAAGGGGTTGTCCGCGCTGTTGTTGAACATCGCGAAGAGCAGTCCGAACCCGCCCACGGACTCGACGTCGGAGGCGGCCTTCAGCTGGTCGATGGAGAGGTAGGGGACCGAGTCGATCGCCTGCACGGTCTGCGACTGCAGGGCGTTGGTGCGGGTCGAGGGATCGGGGATCACCTGCCAGCTCATGGTCTTCGCCTTCGCCGGCATCGGGCCCGAGTACTCCTCGTGGCGCTCGAACTCGACGATCTTCGAGGAGGCGGAGTTGTCCGTCATCTTCCAGGGGCCGGAGCCGACGGGGTTCGCGTCGAAGGCCTTCGGATCGGCCTCCACCGCGGCCTTCGGCACGATCTTCACCGTGGACAGCCGCTCGGCGAACACGCCGGTGGGGTGCTTCAGGGTGAAGGTGAGAGTGGAGTCGTCCTTCTTCTCGACGGTGTCGAGGAAGGGGATGAACTGCGCGTACAGCGAGGCGTTGGCCGGGTCCTGGACGCGCTCGAAGGAGAAGACGACGTCCTCGGCGGTGACCGGGCTGCCGTCGTGGAAGACGGCGCCCTCGCGCAGGGCGATCTCGACCGTGGTCGAGTCCGCGGTGGGGACCTCGGTGGCGAGGGCCGCATAGACCTCGCGGGTCACGGGGTGCAGCTCGGTGAGCCCCTCGAGCGTGTGCCAGTTGACCGCGACCGTGAGCGCGGCCGAGGTGGTCATCGGGTCGTAGCCGTTGGTGCCCAGCTCGTAGCTGATGGCGGCGTCGATGTGACCGTCGGGGTCCGCCTCGCCCGCGGGCGCGCCGCCGCCGTCGGACCCGCCGCTGCCGGAGCCCTTCGGGGCGCAGGCGCCGATGCCGGCGACGATGCCGGCCGCGCCCGCGATGGCGGCGGTGCCGCGGAGGAAGCCGCGACGGCCGAGGGGGCCGGTGGAGTTGGTGATCACCGTTGATCCATCCCTTCGTTGGGGGCCCGACGGCCGTGCCGCCGAGCTGGAGGAGGTCCGTCCTCGCCATGGTGACGGGGTGCCGCCACGATGCGAAGATCAGACGTATGATGTCTGATGACTGGGAGAGTACATCACGGTCCCCGCGATCGCCACCGCGATGCGCGGAGCACGGGACAATGGACCTGCCGCAGCCTGCGGCAGGGGAGAGGGGATGGACATGGTGCGCACCCACCGCAGGGGGAACGACGCCGTCGAGCGGATCCAGGACCTGATCCTGGCCGAGGGGCTGCGCCCCGGGGACCCGATGCCCACCGAGACCGCGCTGTGCGAGCGGCTCGAGATCTCCCGCTCCTCCGTGCGGGAGGCGATGCGCACCCTGGCCTCGCTCGACATCGTGGAGGTGCGGCACGGCCACGGCACCTTCGTGGGCCAGCTGTCGCTGTCCCCGCTGGTGGACGGCCTGCTGTTCCGCGCCCGGCTCGATGACGGCAACGACCTGCGCGCTCTGCGCGAGGTGGTCGAGCTGCGGATCGCACTGGACCTGTCCGTCGCGGAGCAGCTCGCGGACCTCTACCGCGACACCGAGAATCCCGAGCTCGAGGGGCACGTCGAGGAGATGCGCGAGCTCGCCTCCGCCGGCCGCCCCTTCCCCGAGGCCGACGCGGCCTTCCACACCGCCCTGTTCTCCCGGCTGGACAACGGCCTGCTCCGCCAGCTCGCCCAGGCGTTCTGGGAGATCCACACCACCGCCGTGCCGCTGTTCAGTCTGCCGCCGGCGGAGGACATCCTCGACACCGTCGAGGCGCACCGGGCGATGCTGCTCGCGCTCGAGGCCGGAGACGCGCAGGCATATCGCGCCGCGGTCGTCGAGCACTACCGGCCGCTCGGACGGGTGCTGGACGCGGCCGGCCATGCCGACGCGGACGGCGTGCTCTCGGCCGGAGCCGGAACGTCCGCGGGCGCCTGAGGCGATGCGGCCCGAGGAGGTGGAGGCTCTGGTCCGGGCGCGGCCCTGGGCCGATCACTCCGGGGCGCGCGAGCTGGTCCGGGCCTTCCCTGACCGGCTGCGCACCGTTCTCGAGCGCTGGGATCTCACCGTGGTCCGCGCCTTCGCCGAGGGGGCGGGGCTCCCGGTGCTGGAGGTGGTGGGGAGGGCGTCGGGCCCGGCCGTCCTCAAGCTCGGCGGTCACGGCGCCGACCTCTCCCAGCAGGTCAGGGTGCTGCAGGCGGCCGACGGACGAGGATTCGTGCGCGTCCTCGAGCACGACGAGGAGCAGGACGCGGTGCTGCTCGAGAAGCTCGGGCCCACGTTGTTCCGGACCGTGCCGGACCCGGTCGAACAGGCCGCCCATCTCGCGGCGCTGCTCCCGGCGGCGTGGGCTCTCCCGACGGAATGTGCCGAGATCCTGGAACCCGGAGCGAAGGCCCGAGGGCTCCTCGTCCTCGTCGACGGTGCGCTCGCAGTGGAGTCCGAACCCGCGGAGTCGGGGGGAGAGCGTCCCGGACTCGGCACCCGTCATCGCGATGTGCTCGAGCGGGCACGGGAGCTCGCGCTCGCGCTGATCGAGGAGCCGGCGGCCGAGCTGGTGCTCGTGCACGGGGATCCTCACGCCGGCAATGCGCTGCGACGCGGTGAGGAGCACGTGCTCATCGACCCCGACGGCTTCCTCGGCGAGCGGGAGTACGACGCGGGCGTCGCCCTGCGCGACCACCAGCAGATGATCGACGTGCTCGAGCGCAGCGACGGCCCCGGTGCCGGGCGGCGCCGACATGCCCAGCTGGTGGCGAGCACCGCCGACCAGCTCGGGCTGGAGGAGGAACGGGTCGCGGCCTGGGCGCACCTCGAACGAGTCACCACCGGCGTCCACCTCCACCGCCTCGGGTGGCGCGATGAGGGTGAGGCATGGCTGCGCACCGCGCGGGCCGTGCTGAGCTGAGCCGTGCTGAGCTGAGCGACAGGACTACCGTGGTGCCATGAGCGACGCCGACGAGACCGCCCCGCTGGCGGCCCTGGACATCTTCCTGCCCTCCCCGCCGCCGGACCACGACCAGCAGGAGGCCTTCCTCGACGCGGCCGCCGAGCTCGCCATGGCGGGCCAGCCCATCACCGTCTACCTGCAGGACGAGGACGCCTGGGCCTTCGAGGAGTGCGAGCCGGTGCGTGCGCTGCTCGACTCCGCGGGGGAGAGCGCCCTGCCCATCACGCTGCTGGGCCTGGACATCGTGGTCACCTCGGCCTATCCGACCACGGAGCAGATGACACGCTTCGCCCGCGCTGGCGGGGAGGCCCGCGTGCCGACGTCGGCCGCGGCGGCGGCCTGCGGACCGAGCGGCACCCCGACCGGCGGAGCGCCGATGCCGCGTGAGGCTGGAGGCTTCGCGGCGCAGCTCATGGGCGTCGCCCCCGCACCGGCCCGGCCCGCCGGAGGCCCGGAGATCGGCGGTCGCCGCAACCTGATGGGCGGGGACCACGGGGACGGGCTGCCGGAGTAGATCTTGGTCCGCGCGGCACGGAGCGGTGTCGGCGGCAGTTGTCCACAACTTCTCGAGTCCGGTGGTGAGCGGCGCGGTGGCTCGGTAAAGTCGCGGTGATCCGTTGCACACCCGAAGGGCCTCTGCATGTCTCAGCGCACTCTCTCCGTCGCGGCCGCTCTGGTCCTGACCTTCGCTCTCGCCGCCTGTGGGGAGGAGTCGGAAGGACCGGTGACGACGCCACCTCCGACGATCGGTGCCGGGTCGAGCGATGGCAGCGGGGATGAGCCGAGCGATGGCGGTGGCGGTGGCGAGGGCGAGGGCGAGGCCAGCGATGGGGGCGGCGAGTCCGAGGGGACGACCGATGCGGCGTCGTCCGTGCCGGCACCGGATCCGGCGGACTATCCGGGGATGGATGAGGAGACGCCGGAGGGGGCGGAGCAGGCATTCTCGTATTTCTGGGATGTAGCGATCGCAGGTTTCCAGGGCGGCGACTATGCGCAGCTTGAGGTGCTGGGCGCGGAGCGTTGCGAGAACTGCGATGAGCTGATCAAGCAGATGCAGGATCTAGATGAGCGGAATGAGCACTGGTCCCCTCTGGTGACCACGGAGGTCGATCTCGTCTCCAAGCCGGACGATGGAGACTTCGACTACATCGTCACGTACACCTTCATCATCCCGGCCCACACAGAGCCTTCGGACAAGGGCGCAGAACCATCGGAATGGGACGAGATCACCTATGAGTCCACAGGTGGACTGGTATGGGAGTCCGGCGCTTGGAAGGTCGTCGACTTCAGCGCCGATTACTCGGAGGGCGTTGAGGGCTGATGCCTCGCGGACTACGGATCATCGCTGCTTGGGGAGCGGTGTTCGTGCTTTCGTGCGCAGCGGCGCCGACGTGGGCTGCGCCAACCTTCGATGCCAAGAATGGTGCGCTCAACGGTGGGAACTCCTCTGCAGAGGATGTCGTTGACGACCCGCAGGGCTCGCCGAGTTCATCAGAGAAGCACATCCACGATGAACCGCCCCCGGTCTACGTGACCTCCCGCGAGCTCGGCGTCGACAGCCAGTTCACCTGCGGCGATCTTCATGACAGCAGCAGCGACCTGGGCGGATTGCTCCACTGCGGGGGTGCGAACCGGATCTGCGTGGCGGCCGATGCGGTCTCGGCGGATGGGGAGGGCTATCTCGCCTCGGAGACGGTGCGCGTCGACACGAGATCCGGTACGGCGTCCGAAGAGCTGCTCGGGTTCGAGTGCCAGCAGCGCGGGGGAGTCCTCGTCGATGCGGCCGAGCCCGTCGTCATCACCGTGACCCGTGAGGACTTCGCCTCGATGCCGGTGAAGCCGCTGGTGGCGAGCGCAGGTCCGGAGCGGGGCTGGCTCCCGGTGAAAATGGTCAACGTGCTCTACGCCGAGCAGCAGACACAGACCCTGCCGATGGAGCTGCTCGGCACTCCGGTCGAGGTCAGGGCGGTGCCCGTCCTGTACGAATGGGACCTCGGGGACGGCAACACCATCTCGACCACGAACCCAGGGGACCCGTACCCCGCGGAGACCATCAGCGGGACCTACAGCGGCGAGGGCTGGTACGACGTGACCCTCATGACCACCTTCAGCGGTCAGTTCTCGGTAGCCGGCGGCCCGTGGCAGGACATCGACGGGACGATCGAGGTCGCCTCCGACCCGATCCCGCTCTACTCCAAGTCCCTCGAATCCCGGCTGGTCAACGGAGACATACCGGTCGACGAGGACGAGGATCCGTGGATCCCCGAGCGCACTGCGGCGACCGAAGGTCCGAGGGACCCCGAGGCGACCCACCGCGAGATCTGAGCACCACCCTCGCAGGGTGCGGGCTCACAGCGAGCAGGCGACCCCGTTGAACCCGTGGTTGCAGTAGCCGCCCGGGTTCCGCTCCAGGTACTGCTGGTGCTCCGCCTCCGCCGTGTAGTACACGCCGTTGCCCGCCTCGGCGAGCGGGAGCAGCTCCGTGCTGATCGTGCCGCGACCGGCCTCGTCCAGCGCCTGCTGGTAGCGCTGCGCCGAGCTGCGCACCACCTCGCCCTGCTCGGGGGAGGTCCAGTAGACGGCGCTGCGGTACTCGGTGCCCACGTCGTTGCCCTGGCGGTTCGCGGTGGTGGGATCGTGCTGCTCCCAGAACTGCGTGAGCAGGGCGCGAAGTGTCGACTCGCCGCCGGTGTAGATCACCCGCACGGCCTCCGTGTGCCCGGTGCGGGCGGAGAAGACCTCTTCATAGGTGGGATGCGGCGTGTACCCGCCGGCGTAGCCCGAGGAGGTGGTGTGCACGCCCGGGATCTGCCAGGCGACCCGCTCGATGCCCCAGAAGCAGCCGCCGGCGAGGATGATCTCCTCGCTGCCCTCCGGCCAGGGTCGGGGATCGGTCGGGGAGTCCGGGCCCAGCATGTCGGTGCCGAGCACCAGATGCTCCCGGGCGAGGGCGTAGGGGTACTGGTCGCGGCCGGGGAGGGCGTCCTCCGGGGCGACCATCTCCTTCTTGTGCGCGTACAGGAGATCCATCATCTGCCACATGCGGATCACGGTAGTCCTGTCCGGTGACCGTCGGCGCGTGGGAGCGACGTGCCTCACCCCGCTTCCGCCCAGGGCGTGAGAGCACCGCCCGGACGAGTACCGCCCCGGAGGTCTCGGGCCTCAGCGCTCGCGGGGGAGCACCGTGAGGAACAGACCGATCGCCGCGATCACGCCGAGGACCAGCATCCAGGGCCCGAGATGCACGAGCGACAGCCCGGCCACCAGCGCCCCGGCCACGATGCTCATCCCCAGAACAGGCAGCAGCGCCGAGCCGGCCAGGCGCCAGCCGGTGCGGTCGAGCTCGCCGTGCACCGGCATGGTCGCCGCGAGTGCGAAGGCGCTGTGTCCGATCAGCAGCGCCCCGCCGACGGCCGCTGCGCGCAGCATCGAGATCTCGCCGTCGCCCAGGAAGGACACGACGATCGCCGCGGGCGCCAGGAGCCCCACATCGCTGTCGGGGTTGCGGAACGAGGCGAGCAGCCCCACCGCGACCAGCAGCGTGATGAGCACCGCGCCGATGTGCCCGAACAGCGCCATGCTGCCGAGGGCGGCCATGAGGGCGAGCAGCGTCGCCGCCACACCCAGGCCGCGCAGCACCCACTGGGAGGCGCTGACCTTCTGCAGCTCGAGCAGCTGTTGCGCGATCGGATCGACCAGCTGTCCCAGGCGCATCAGGACCTCCTCCGTCGGGGCGCGGTCCGGGCTGCGGAGAGCGAGAGCAGCACGGGGGCGAGGGAGCTCGGGCCCTCCCAGGCCGTCACCGGGATCCCGGCCTCCCGCAGCTCCCGCACGGTCCGGCCCCGCAGCAGCCGGCGCAGCGCCCAGGCCTCGGGCCAAAAGCGATCCGAGACCCTGCCGTCCACCCGCAGCGCCTTCCCGCGCAGCGGGGCGACGTCCCCGATGCTCGGCGGCAGGGTGTCCACCACGATGACGTCGGCGCCGTGGGCGACCAGCACGCCGATCTGGTCGATGGTGTCGCGGTTCAGCAGCGGAGTGCACACCACCGTGAGGGTGCCCTGGCGCACCGTGCGCAGCCGCCGCACCGGCCGCATCACGCCCTCGTCGCGGGTGGCGCGGGACAGCGCCGTGGTGAGCACCCGCAGCTGGCGGGGGCCGGAGCCGGCGGGCACCGGGCCGATGAGATGGCCGATGTCGAACAGCGAGACGCGGTCCCCGGCGGTCAGGTAGTGGCGGGCGATCGCCGAGGTGGCGCGGATCGTCATGTCCAGGCTGGTGGGGGCGTCGCCGTCGGGCCAGGGCGCCGGAGCGATGTCCGCCGTGGTGTCGGTGACGATGAGGACCTCGGTGTCCTGCTCGGTGAACGTCGCGTTGGTGTGCAGCTCGCGGGTGCGACTGGTGACGCGCCAGTTGATGCGGTGCAGACGGTCGCCGGGTCGGAAGGCGCGCACCTCCGAGAGCGCGGTGCCGTCGCCGCGGCGGCGCGAGAGGTGCACGCCGCTCACGCCGATCGGGGTGGGCACCTCCACCGGGGCGTCGAGCACGGTGGAGGCCGGGACCACCTGCACCTCGGCCAGCGGCAGGGTCCGCTGGGCGCGGTAGGCGCCCAGGGCGTCCGCGACCAGCACGTGCATCGGCCCCACGCGGACCCGGCCCC
Source organism: Brachybacterium ginsengisoli (assembly GCF_002407065.1). Lineage (NCBI taxonomy): Bacteria > Bacillati > Actinomycetota > Actinomycetes > Micrococcales > Dermabacteraceae > Brachybacterium > Brachybacterium ginsengisoli. Next base: position 2,844,149 of record NZ_CP023564.1, on the reverse strand, counting down.
AGCGCTGGGCGCTGATCCTCATCCCCACCGCCCCGTCTCCCGCGACGGAGCCGTGGCGGGGCGCGACGTCGGCGTGCGGGGGCATCGGCAGGGTCGCGGTGGTGAGCACGCCGGGGGAGGTGCGCACCGTGACCGCCGCGGTGCCGCCCTCCTCGATGCTGCGGCGGTTCACGTGCAGCGTCGGGTTCACCGGCGCCTGCGCCTCGCCGCGCAGCTGCCGACGGGCGATCGCCACCATCGCCCACAGCAGCAGCGGCGCCCCGGCCAGGATGATCTCGGGCCGCCCCGTCAGCAGGGCCATCACGAGCGCGGCACCGCCCACCACGGCGGCGCGCAGCAGCGCCGCCGTCGGCCGGGTCCGCAGCTCCGCCCGCTGCGGGGACTCCGAGGTCACGCCGAGGTCCGCGAGCCTGCCGCCGCGGCGGTGGTCTGATCGGAACCGGCGGGCTGGTAGGGCTGGGCCGCCGCGGGCACGGGCACCTGCCCGAGGACCGCCTCGACCACGCCGGCACCGGTCGCATTCTGCAGCCACAGCTCGGGCTTGACGGTGACGCGGTGGTCCAGCGCCGGATGGGCGAGAGCCTTGACGTCCTCGGGGACCACGTAGGAGCGACCGCGGATCACCGCGAGCGCGCGGGCGCAGGTGATCAGCGCGAGGGTGCCTCGCGGCGAGGCGCCCACCAGCGCGTGCTGATGGGAGCGGGTCGCGGCGACCAGCTCGACGGCGTAGTGGCCCACGGCGTCCTCCACGTGGACATCCTCGACGGCCTGCTGCACGCCGAGCAGCCCGGCCGCGTCGAGCACCTCGGGGACCACCTGCTCCTCCCGGCGTCGGTCGATCCGGCGGGAGACCACGTCCCACTCCTGCTCGGCGGTGGGGTAGCCGAAGGAGAGCCGCAGCAGGAAGCGGTCGAGCTGGGCCTCGGGCAGAGGGTAGGTGCCCTCGTGCTCGATCGGGTTCGCGGTGGCGAGCACGTGGAAGGGCTCGGGCAGGCGACGGGTGGTGCCCTCGACGGAGACCTGCCGCTCCTGCATCGCCTCGAGCAGCGCGGACTGGGTCTTCGGAGGGGTGCGGTTGATCTCGTCGGCCAGCAGCAGCCCGGTGAACACGGGGCCGGGACGGAACTCGAACTCGCCGGTGCGCTGGTCGAACACCTCGGCGCCGGTCAGATCCGCCGGGAGCAGGTCCGGGGTGAACTGGGCGCGGGTGAAGGGCAGGCCGAGCGCCTGGGCGAAGGAGCGTGCGGCGAGGGTCTTGCCGAGGCCCGGCAGGTCCTCGAGCAGCACGTGGCCGCCGGCGAGGATGCCGGTGAGCACCAGCTCGAGCGCCTCGCGCTTGCCGACCACGGCGGTCTCGACGGCGTCGAGCACGGCCGCGGCGGCACGGGTGGCCTCTTCGGCGGTCATCGGCCTCGGCGTGGCCGGGGCGGGGTCCTGGGGGGTGTGGTTCTCAGGGGTCGTCATCGGTCCCTCTCCTCGCGCGGGGCGAGCTCGTGCAGACAGCGGTGCAGGGCGCGTCGGTCCAGCGGGCCGACGGGATGCCCTTCGGCATCGGGGTGGCGGGCGGTCTCGATCAGCTGGGTCAGTCCCGCGCTCAGCGGCGGGGCGTCGGGGTCGCGGGCGCGCTCGTCGGCGATCTCGCCGAGGGTGCGCACGAGCCCGCGACTGGTCATGCGGCGGCTGGGCTGGGCGCCGTGGGCGAGGTCCTCGAGGCGGCGCACCCGGGTGTCCTGGGCGTGGGGCAGCGCGTAGTCGACGTCGAGGTCGAGGGCGGGGGCGTGCAGCTGGTCGGCGCGCTCCGCGCCGGATCCGAGCACCCACCACACGGCGCCGCCGAGCAGCCCGAGCGCGATCATCATCGGCAGGGGGAGGATCAGGCCGACGAGGAGGCAGGCCAGCTGCAGCCCCACGGCGACCAGTGCGCCGAGCGCCAGCTTCACCGGCAGGCCCAACCAGGGACGGATCATCGTGACCGCCCCCCGTCGGCCGACTGCTCGAGACCGGCCGTCAGGTCGTCCAGCAGCTCCACGGCCTCCTCGCGATCGGCCTCGAAAAGCGGCTGGGGATCGAACAGCGCCCGACGGTACAGATGGGCGAGCCGGTCCAGCGCCGCGCGGTCCAGGTTCAGGGAGCCGAGCACGGCGACGACGAACTCGAGCGTGGTCTGCGAGGGATCGCGGCGCACCCCGGCCTCGGCGATCGCCCGTTCCAGGGCGAGCCACGCCGCGATCACCGCGTCGTGGGCGTCGACCTCGGTGGAGAGCCGGGCACGGGCGTCCTCGAGCGCGGCCCGGGCCTGGGCGGCGGTGAGCTCGTCCTCGTCCGCGATCCCGGCCAGCGCCGGGGCGGGGCGGGCGAGCGACCGCATCCGCAGCACCACCCAGACGGCCACGGCGAGCAGCAGCACGCTCAGCACGATCAGCGCTACGAGGAGCGAGGACCTCGAGCCCTCCGCCCGCGGCGGTGTGGACGGGGCCTCGCCGGTGGCCCAGTCCGGCTCGCTGTAGTCGTTGCGCTCCGGCGGGTCCCGCCGCTCCACCTCGCCCCCGCCGACGAACTGGGTCCCGGGGCCGCGGTCGGCGGAGGACCCGAGGCCCACCAGCCCGATCGCTGCGAGGGAGACCACCAGCAGCAGCACGGCCACCAGACGTCGACGCGCGGCCGAGCCCGTCACGGCGTCGCGGGGCGGCGCGGTGCGGGTCGCGGCGTCGGTGCCGGGATCGGGCTGGCTCATGCGGCGGACGTCCCCGATCCCTGCGGGTCGGGCCCGGCGTGCGGGGAGGCGACGATGACGACCTGCTCGCCGTCCAGACGGGTGAGGATCAGCGTCGCGGACTCGTCGCCGAAGCGGCGCGGCCGCAGCTTGCGCCGCAGCTCGTCGGGCTCCACCGCGGTGCCGCGCTTCTTGATCTCGAGCACGCCCAGGCGGTGCTCGCGCAGGTAGGCGGTGAGGCGCTTGAGGCCGAACGGCATGACGTCCCGCACCGCGTAGCCCTTGGCGAAAGGGGTGCTCGCGCGTCGGTCGCCGCTGAGGTAGGCGATGGTGGGGTCCAGGGTGCGGGCCTCGAGCCGGGCGGCGAGGTCGCCGATCAGCCCGGCCCGGATCACGGCGCCGTCGGGCTCATACAGGTGGTCGCCGAGCGGGCCGGGCTCCGGATCCGCCTCGGCATCCGCCCGGCGGTCCAGGCGGTGCGCACCGGTGCGGTCCACGAGCACGGCGGAGGAGAGGACCCCCTCGCGGGCCAGGGGCCCGAACCAGGCGGTGGCCTCGAGCACCTGGCCGTGGAAGGACAGCCACTGCATCTCGACCTCGTCGGGCAGGGCGTCGCGGGCGATGCCCGGGCCGAGCTTCGCGCCGAGCGGGCCCAGCTCGCCGTTCCGGCCGAGGCGGCCGGCGAGCTCGACGACGGTCGACAGCGGCGGCTCGTACTCCTCGGGATCGTGCAGCCGTCGGCTGCCTCCGCGGGCAGGGGCCCGGCGGGCGGGATCCAACCAGATGCCCTCGGTGTCCCGGGGGTCGTGGCCCTCGGCCCGGCCGAGATGCGCCTGGGCGTTCGGGAACGGGCGCAGGTTCACGGTGGCCACGGCGACGGTCACCGGATCGCGATCCACGGCCTTCACGTCCATCCCGAGACCGGCCAGCGCCATCGAGTCCCCGCCGATGCCGCAGCCGAGGTCCGCGACGCTGGCCACCCGGGCGCGCTGGAAGCGCTCGGCGTGCATCGCCGCGACGGGGAGGCGGGTGGCCTGCTCGAGCCCGTGCGGGGTGAACAGCATCGACTGCGCGAACTCGCCGAACTTCTCCTCGCCCCGCGTGCGCAGCCGGGACTGGGTGAGCACCGCGGAGACCAGCTCCGGCGCGTGCCCCGCCTCCCGCAGATGCGCGGCCTGGCGCAGGGCGTCCTGCTCGCGGTACGGGGGCAGGGAGTTCAGCAGCGCCCAGCCGTCGGGCTGCAGCACCGGCTCGAGGGCGCGCAGCGCCGTCTCGGCGTCGTCGACGGAGGGGGAGGGCATGAGGGGAGCCTATCGGCCCGGGGCCCGGCCCGGAGGCCGGAGTGCGATCCGGTCCCGGTCAGCCCCGCACGTCCAGCACGAGCTTGCCGCGCGTGTGGCCCTCCTCGAGGCGTCGGTGCGCCTGGGCGATCTCGGCCAGCGGCAGCACCTCGGAGACCTCCAGCGGGTACCGGCCCGCCCGGATGCCCTGGGCGAGCTGGTCCAGTCGGTCGCGCCCCGGGACGATCGCCGGGATCCGCGCCTCGACGCCGCGCTCGAGGGCGGGGGAGAGGTCGGCGAGGGAGGGGAGGGCGACGATCCGCCCGCCCGGGGCGAGCTGGTCGAGGCTGGGCAGGAAGGTCGAGTGGTAGTGGGTGTCCAGCACGACGTCGACTCCGTGGCCGTCCGTGAGGCGCTGGACCTCCTCGGCCCAATCGGTGGTGTCGTAGGCGATGGGGGTGGCGCCCAGCTCTCGGATCCGCTCGGCGTTCGCCGCCCGCCCGGTGGCCAGGACGCTCGAGGCCCCGTCCTCCAGGGCCATCGGGATCAGCAGCTGGCCCACCCCGCCGGTGCCGCCGTGGACCAGCACGCTCTCGCCCTCGGAGATCCGGGCGGTGTCCTGCACGGTGGCGATCGCGGTGAGTCCCACGAGGGAGAGGCCGGCCCAGCGGGCGAGGTCCTCGTCGGGGATCTCCCCGGGGATCGGCGCGAGATCGTCCGCGGAGATCGCGATGACCTCGGCGGCCACTCCGCGAGCATCCTCCGGGCCGCGCATCCCGAACACGCGGGTGCCGGGGGTGAGACCGCGGGAGCCGAGCTCGGCCGCATCGAGGCCGGAGCCCGCACCGATCACCACGCCTGCCATCTCCCGGCCCGTGCCGGCCGGCAGCTCGAGACCCTTCGACCGCCCGGAGGAGCCGTCGCGGATCTTGTAGTCCAGCGGATTCAGGCCCACGAAGGAGACCTCCACGAGGACCTCCTCGGCCTCGGGGTCGGGGGTCGGGGCGTCGGTGTGCAGGGTCAGGACCTCGGGGCCGCCGAAGCGGTCGTATCGGATCTCGCGCATTCCTCCATGATGCACCGTGCGGCGAGGGCGTGGCCAGGGGCGCGATCTGCGTCGTCATGCACGGACATCGAGTCGGGGTGGGACCATGGGGGACGCCCGCCGCCGCCCCGAGGAGGAGCATGACCGTCCCACCCCTGGACCCGCTGCTCTGGCGCGCGCGGCTGCGGCGCGAGATCGTGCTGCGGCCCGAGGTCCGGACGGCTCCGCTCGCCGAGGCCCGCGACGGGCTCCTCGCGGACTCCGTGCACAGCCCCGAGGACGTCCCGGCCCAGCCGGTCGCGGCGATGGACGGCTTCGCGGTGCGCCGCGCCGACCTCGCCGAGGGGACCACCGTCCTGCCGGTCGCGGCCGATCTCCCCGCCCGGCCGGGCGAGGTGGCCGCTCTTCGCCCCGGCACTGCGGCCCGCATCATGACCGGTGCCCCGATGCCGGACGGCGCCGACGTCGTCGTGGAGGTCGAATCCACGGACGCCGACCCCTTCGGCGAGGCGCCCGACGAGGTGACCCTGCGACTGTCGCACCCCCCAGCCGCGGGACGTCACGTCCGCGCTGCGGGGGAGGAGGTCGCGCGCGGCGCGCTGCTCGCCGAGGCGGGAGATCGGGTCGGAGCGGGGCTGATCGGCCTGGCCTCCGCCCTCGGCCTGAGCACCCTGCCCGTCCACCGCGCCCTGCAGGTCTCCGTGGTGGTGACCGGGGACGAGCTGGAGGAGGCGCTCCCCGGCGCAGATCCGAGCGCCGGTGTGGTGCGGGAGTCGAACGGGACCATGCTGGCCGCCGCGCTGCGGGCGGACGGTGCCCAGGCCCGCGTGCTCCGCTCCGGCGACGATCCCGCTGAGCTGCGAGCGGTGCTCGAGGACGCCTCGGCCGGGGCTGACCTGGTGATCACCACGGGCGGCATCGGCCACGGCGCGTACGACGTGGTCAAGCTCCTGCTCGGGGAGCGCGGGGCGCGCACCTCGGAGTTCGTGCACCTCGCGCTGCGACCCGGAGGGCCGCAGGGTGCAGGAGCACTGGCGGACGGGACGCCGGTGATCCATCTCCCCGGCACTCCGGCCGGGGCCCTGGTGGGCTATCACCTCTTCGTGCGCCCGCTGATCCCCGGAGCAGGGGAGGGGCTCCGCCGGGTGCTGTGGCGCGAGCCGGCCGAGGCCGCCGGAGCACGGCATGGCCGGAGCGCCGCCCCGGGGACCGCGCATGCGCTCGCCGCCCGGATCCGCCTCGCACCGGACGGCCGTGAGATCGCCGAGCCGGTTCCCGGCCGTCGCCTGGCTCCGTACGGGCGGGCCGAGGCGATCGCCCTGCTGGGCGCCGGGTCGCTCCCCGTGGGAGATGCTGCCGACGGCCCGGAGCCGACGGTGCTCGTCATCGCGCTCTGAGGTCGTCACCGCCGATATCGTGGACCCATGAGCAGCACCGACACCGAGCACGTCCTGCGCCCTCACGGAGCGACCGTCCTGAGTATCGTGGTGTGGGCCGTGGCGGTGGCGATGGCGCTCGAGGCACTGTTCTCCGCGGGCGTCGGCGGGCTCCTGGTCTACCCCGGGCTCGCCCTGATCGCCGCCCTGGTCTGGGCCCTGCTCTGGGCGCCTCGGCTGGTGCTCCGACCCGCCGGGGTGGAGGTGCGCAACCTGCTGCACACCTACGACCTGCCCTTCGCGCGGATCCAGGACGTGCGGCTCGGGGCGATGGTGCACTTCGAGGTCGATGAGCTGCAGGGGCGGTCACGCCGTGTCACGGCATGGAACGCACCCGGGGTGGGCCGGGACAACCCCCTCGCGCGGGTGGGGAGGCCCGAGACCGGTGCGCGCTCCGGTGGACCCGGTGCGGGCACGCAGGCCCGGCGCCGGCTCTCGCGCGCCGAGCGGTTGCGGAACGACCAGGACTCGAGCCGCTCGGCGATCGTGCGCGAGCGCTGGGAGGAGTGGCAGGGGAAGCACCCCGCCGCGGACCCTGCACCGGCCCGTCGGTCCCTGAACGTCGTGGTCCTGTCCGTGCTGGCGGTGGTGGTGGCGCTCAACGCGCTGATGCTCGCGTTCTGAGGGCGTCGACGAGCACAGCGCCGCTCCTGCGGACGACAGAGGGCCCGACCACCTCGCGGTGATCGGGCCCTTCAGGTCGTGGTGCTGGAGATCAGGCCTTGATGCCGACCTGGGTCCAGTCGGAGACCTCGAACTGCGAGGCGCCGTAGTTCACGACGCCGTTCTTGACGCCCCAGATCTCCGGGGTCGCGTAGAACGGGATGACTGCGAAGGACTCGGCGATGACCTTCGAGACCTCATTGGCCAGCTTCTTCTTCTCCGCGTCGTCGAACGCGGCCTTGAGCTGATTGTTGAGGTCACCGAGACGCTCGTCCTCGAAGTTGGTGAAGTTCTGCGGCGAGTCCTTGGGGTAGACCAGGTTCACGGAGCTGGACTCCGGGTACTGGCTGCCCACCCACGAGAAGGTCACGGCACCGAAGTTCTTCGGGGTCACGTACTCGTCGAAGTACGCGTCCGAGGGGACGGTCTTCACGGCCACCTTGAAGCCGATGGCATTGAGGTTGGTGAGCACCTGCGCCGCACGGTCCTCGTTGGACTTGGTGTCCGCCGGGACGATGATCTCGAAGGCGAGCTCCTTGCCGTCCTTCGTGCGCACGTCGCCCTCTGCCTCGGCGGTCCAGCCGGCCTCGTCGAGCAGCTTCTTCGCCGCCTCGCCGTCGAACTCCAGGCCCCCGAAGGAGTCCTCGTAGCCTTCCTGACCGGGCATGTACACGAAGTTGTCGACCAGGACGATCGGTGCCTCCAGCGGGCCCACGACCGCGTTGCCGATCGCGTCGCGGTCGATCCCGCGGGCGATGGCCTCGCGCACCTTGACGTCCTTGAGCACTCCGTCGGCACCCTCGGTGTTCAGGGTGAGGTGGGTCCAGGTCAGGCCGTTGGTGACCTGGATGGTGGCGTCCGAACGGCCCTTCGCCTGGGCGAGCTCATCACCGTTGGCGATCTCATAGACATCGAGCTCACCGTTGGCGAAGGCTGCGGGGGCCTGGGACTGGTCGGTGACCTTGAAGACGATGGTCTCGAGCTTGGGAGCCCGGCCCCACCACTTGTCGTTCGGCTTCAGGGTGACCACGCCGCCGCTGCCGTCGATGCTGTCGACCTTGAACGGGCCCTTGGAGGGAGTGGGCTCGGAGGTGTAGCCCTCGTTGAACTCCTTCGGGTCCTTGGAGACGGAGGCGGGGATGTCGGGGTGGACGAGGGTGATCCAGTCGGCGAAGGGCTCGGAGAACTCGATCTCTCCGGAGAACTCGTCGTCCGTCTGGCGGATCTCCTTGATCTGGTCCCAGCCCACCGACGTGACGATGAGGAACTTCTCGTCCTTGCCGCTGACGGCCTTCCACTGCGCGATGAGATCCTCGACCACGATCGGGTCGCCGGTCTCCCAGACGGCCTTCTTGTTGTACTTGAAGGTGACGATCTGCGGGTCCTCGCTGCTGAGCTCCGCGCTCTCGACGTAGTCCGGGTTGAAAGCCTTCTCACCGGTCTCCGAGTAGGTGATCTCGGCGCCGGCGCCCATCGAGCCACGGATCTTCGTGAGGTCGGCGAGGTTGCCGTCGGTCTGGTTCGAGTTCCAGTTGTTGGGCAGCTGGGACACGGAGAGGGTGAGGGAGCCGCCCTCGGGGACGTCGTCGTACTCGGCGCGCTCCCAGGCGGTGCTGGGCAGCTCGGACTGCTCCTCGGCCTTCTTGGCGTTGTCCTCCTCGGCCTGCTTCTTCTGCTCGTCGGCGGACTGCTGACCGCCGCAGGCGGCGAGCGCGGCGGCCGAGCCGATGACGGCGGTGCCGCCGAGGAAGAGACGACGGGTGCTGGTGATCTTCATGGGGTATTCCCTCTTCTTCATGGGGCGCCGTCACGCACGGGTGACGGACGAGGTGGAGGAGGCGTCGACGGTGTCGAGCCGAGCGATCTGGTCGACGTGGTGGCAGGCCACGCGGGAGGCGCCATGGGCACCGGGGGTCGGGTCCTCGGCGCGGCAGCGGGACTGCCTGTCCTCGTCGAGAAGCGGGAGCAGGGGGCAGCGGGAGGCGAAGGAGCATCCCTGGATGTCCTCGGTGGGGCTCGGGAGGTCCCCCTTGAGGATGATCTGGTTCCGTTCGCGCTCGACCTTCGGGTCGGGGACCGGCACGGCGGACATCAGCGCCCGGGTGTACGGGTGGCGCGGCGAGGTGAAGACCTCGTCCACCGGCCCGTACTCCACGATGCGGCCGAGGTACATGACCGCGATCAGATCCGAGATCTCCCGGACGATGGCGAGGTCATGGGCGACGAACAGATAGGACAGCCCCAGCTGGTCACGGAGGTCCTCGAGCAGGTTGATGACACCGGCCTGCACCGAGACGTCCAGCGCGGAGACGGGCTCGTCGAGCACGAGCAGCTTCGGGTCGGTCATCAGCGCACGGGCCACGCCGATGCGCTGGCGCTGACCGCCGGAGAACTCGTGCGGATAGCGGTCGGTCATCCGCGGGTCCAGACCCACCAGCTCGAGCTTCTCCGCGACCCGACGGTCACGCTCCGCCTTCGGCACCCGCTTGAGGGTGAGGGGCTCGCCGATGATGTCGCCGACGGGCAGGCGCGGGTCGACCGCCGCCATCGGGTCCTGGAACACGATCTGTACGTCCTCGCGCAGCGCCAGCCGCTGCTTCTTCGACAGCGAGCCGACGTCCTTCCCGGTGACGGTGAGGGACCCTGCCTGGGGCTTGATGAGCTCCATGATCTCGAGCGCGGTGGTGGACTTGCCCGAGCCGGACTCGCCCACCAGGCCGAGGGTCTCGCCGGGACGGATCTCGAAGTCGACGCCGTCGACGGCCCGCACCGTGCCGACCTGACGACGGAACACCGAGCCCTTGGTGAGCGGGAAGTGCCGCACGAGGCCCTGCGCGGAGACGACGGGCTCCTGGCCGGTGCGGTCCGTGACCGCGCGCGGCTGGTGCGGGGGCCTCGGGAAGATGTCCGCCGACTTCAGCGTGCCGGCGGCGATCTCGTCCGCACGGTGGCAGGCCACGTGGCGGTCGGTGTCCACCACGACCTCGAGCGTCGGCTCCTGCTCCCGGCAGATGTCCTGTGCCGCGGGGCAGCGGGGAGCGAAAGGGCAGCCCTGGGGCAGCTCCGAGAGCACCGGCGGGCGGCCCTCGAGCGGGACGAGGCGGTCCTTCCCGGCGCGCAGCATGTTCGGCACCGAGCGCAGCAGGCCCATCGTGTAGGGCATGCGCGGGGTCTCGAAGAGCTCGTCGACCGGGCCGGTCTCCACGAGCTTGCCCGCGTACATGACGGCCACGCGGTCCACGTTGCCGGCCACCACGCCGAGGTCGTGCGTGATGAGCACGACGGCGGCGCCGGTGACCTCCTTGGCCTTCTGGAGGACCTCGAGGATCTGCGCCTGGATGGTGACGTCCAGGGCAGTGGTCGGCTCGTCCGCGATGATGAGGGTGGGGTCGTTCGCGATCGCGATCGCGATCATGGCGCGCTGGCGCATGCCGCCGGAGAACTCGTGGGGGAACGCCTTGACACGACGCTCCGCGCCGGGGATGCCCACGATCTTCAGCAGCTCGATCGCACGCTTCTCGGCGGCCTGCTGGCTGATCCCGCGGTTATGGAGGGTCAGCGCCTCCTCGATCTGCTTGCCGATGGTGTACACCGGGGTCAGCGCGGACAGCGGATCCTGGAAGATCATCGCGATGTCCTTGCCCCGCAGTCGCGAGAGATGCTTGTCGCTGCGACCCAGGAGCGGCTCGCCCCGATAGAGGATCTCGCCATCGATCTGCGCCGAGGAGGGCAGCAGCCCCATCACGGCGAGGGAGGAGACGGACTTGCCGGACCCGGACTCGCCCACGATGCCGAGGAACTCGCCCTCGTTGACCTCGTAGTTCACCCCGCGCACGGCGCGGACCCCGCCGGTGGCATTGGGGAAGGTCACGGTCAGATCCTTGACCTGCAGGATCGGCTCAGCCACGGTTCACCTCGCTCGTGGGGTCGATGGCGTCGCGCAGCGCGTCGCCGAGGAGGGCGACGGCGGTCAGCAGCGCCACCAGGAAGAAGGACGGGATGTAGAAGGACCAGGGGCGCGCGATGATGCCGGACTGTCCGTTCTGGAGCAGGGATCCGAGGGAGACCTGCGGGTACTGGATGCCGAGACCGAAGAAGGACAGCGAGGTCTCGGCGATGATCGCGCCGGAGACGCCGAGGGTCGCGTCGATGATCAGCAGGGAGGCGACGTTGGGGATGATGTGGCGCCGCAGGATCGTGAAGGTGCCGACCCCCATGTAGCGGGCGGCCTTGACGAACTCCCGTTCCTTGAGGGACTTGGTCTGGTTCTTCACGATCTGAGCCATGATCATCCAGCCGAAGCAGGCGATCGCCAGCACGATCAGCAGCCAGCTGGGCATCAGCGCGAGCTGCTTGAGGCCGCCGGGGAGGGACTCGGGAGCCTGGATGGCGGGCGACAGGATCAGCAGGATGTAGAAGACCGGGAGCACCAGGAACAGGTTGATGAACCAGCTGATGATGGTCTCGACCCAGCCGCCCAGGTATCCGGCCAGCGAGCCCAGGAAGGCCGCGAGCAGGGTGGCGAGCGGAGCGGCGACGAAGCCGATCACGAGCGACATCTTCAGGCCGCTGGTGATGCCCGCGTAGAGGTCGCGGCCCACCGAGTCGGTGCCGAACCAATGCTGCGCCGAGGGCGGCGAGTTCTGGCTGAACGAATCGGTGTCGGTGTACTGGTAGATGTTCGGGAGGTTGCCGAGGAGGGCGAACAGGACGATGAGCGCGATGATCGTCGCGCCGATCCAGAAGTTCGGCTTGCTCTTCAGACGCTTCCAGACGAGGCGGTTGCGGGAGATGGCCTTGTGGGGCTTCTCCGCGGCGATGGCCTGGGTGGGCTCGAGGTCCTGGGGGAGGTCCTCGGCGGTGTCCGCTGGCTGCATGGTCATCAGGTCACATCCTCACGCGCGGGTCGAGGGCGGCGTAGAGGATCTCCGAGAGGGTCGAGCTGAACAGGACCAGCACGGAGGTGAAGCACACGACGCCCGCCATGGAATTGATGTCGGACTGCTGGATCGCCTGGATGCCGAACTGCCCCATGCCGGACCAGGAGAAGATGATCTCGAGGAACGTCGAGCCCGCGATCAGCGTGCCGAACTGGTAGGCGAAGTAGGTGGACATCGGGATCAGGGCGACGCGCACGCCGTGCTTGATCAGCGCGTGGTTGCGGGTGGCGCCCTTGGCGCGGGCGGTGCGGATGAAGTCCGAGCCGAGCACGTCCAGCATCACCGCGCGCTGGTAGCGCGAGTAGCCCGCGGCGCCGAAGAGCATGAGCGCGATCGTGGGCAGCAGCAGGTGGATGCCCAGATCCCAGATCGCCGCGGCTCCCTCGTAGCCCGGTGTGTACGCCCCGGAGAAGCGGATCACCTGGACGCCCAGCAGCCGGTTGATGTGGGTCGCCACGATCATCAGCAGCAGGCCGCCCACGAAGGTGGGGGTCGAGATGAGGATGAACGAGGCGTAGGAGATGATCTGGTCCGAGGCCTTGTACTGGCGCACGGCGCCCCAGACGCCGAGGGCCACGCCGAGGACCGCTCCGAGGAGGGCGCCGATCAGCAGCAGCCGGAGGCTGATGCCCGCACGGCCCAGCCACTCGATCCGCCAGAACTTCAGCAGGAAATCCGGGTTGCCGAGCATCTCGGTGATGACCCACTTGTTCGAGAGGCTCATGCCGAGCTTCTCCTGGAAGGGGGCCGTGATGATGTTCTGGATCCAGTGCCAGGTGCGCAGCGCGACCGGGTCGCCCCGGTACACGCCGTACCCGCGCATCAGGTTCGCGATCGACTCCTCGGGGATCGGCGGGTTCTGCCCCTGGTACTTCTTGGCGGGGTTCAGGAACATGCTCGCCGCGACGTAGGAGAACGTGGTGGCGACACAGGTGAGGATCAGATAGTTGACGAAGCGCCGCAGGACATAGAGGATCATCGGCCGTCCCCCGCCCCGGCGCTCTGCGCGCAGGGGGCAGCGGACCGTGTCATGGTGCGCCGGGAGTGGATCACTCCTCGATCTCGGCGCACGCCGGAGCGACAGAACTGCGTCACGGATGGTCCTCACTTCATCGATGCTCGGTCCGCAGCACTGCGCGACCGCTGAGTAGGTTTCTGCACTGTAGATCAGGTCACAGCGAGGTCGTGCGCCCGAAGGACCTCCATGTCCTAATCGTTATGCACCGGTGCCACGCAGAAACGTGAGGGAGACTACATCACATGGTGGAAGCGGATGGAGTTTTCGGAGCGCCTGTGCATGCCGGCGCAGGCGCTGGTGCCGGACAGGTGTCGCATCGACCGTCCGACGGGGCGGCCGACGGGGCGCGGGCGGAGCCCGCGCCCCTGCCCGACATCGGCGACCGTGCGGTCCGTCCCGCGGGACCCGGCGAGGGAGGCGGTGAGCGCTACACGCGACAGGTGCGCCTGCCCGAGCTGGGGGAGGAGGGGCAGCGGCGGCTCGCGGCGTCCCGGGTCGCGGTGATCGGGGCGGGCGGTCTCGGCGCCCCGGTGCTCAGCTACCTCGCGGCCGCCGGCGTCGGGGTGATCACCGTGATCGACCCCGACACGGTCGATCCCACCAACCTCCACCGCCAGCTGCTGTTCACTGCGGAGGACGTGGGTCGCCCGAAGTCGGAGGCGGCGGCCGAGAGGCTCCGATCCCTGAACCCGGAGGTCGAGGTGCGCGCCGTGGTCGCCGCCGCCACCGCCGACTCCGCGCGCGAGCTGCTGGCCGGCCACGACCTCGTGCTGGACGGCAGCGACAACTTCCCCACCCGTTACCTGGTCTCCGACGCGTGCGAGCTGCTCGACCTTCCTCTGGTCTGGGGCTCGATCCTCGCCTTCTCCGGTCAGCTCAGCGTGTTCTGGGGCGCGAGCGGCCGTGGCGTGACCTATCGCGATCTGCACCCGGTGCCACCCCGGCCCGGCGAGGTGCCCAGCTGCTCCGAGGCCGGGGTGCTCGGGATGCTGTGCGGGGTGATCGGCTCGGCCATGGCGATGGAGGCGGTGAAGGTGCTCGCCGGGATGGGGGACGCGCTGTTCGGACGCCTGGCCCTGTATGACGCGCTGCGCGCGCGCTGGGACGAGCTGCCGCTGGCCCGCGATCCGCGGCGGCTGCCCGTGACGATGATCGAGGACGTCGCGGCCACCTGCGGTCTGCCGGGCCCGACCGGCCCTGCTCTCGATGAGGTGGCCCCCGTCGAGCTGCCCGAGCTGCTCGCAGCCGGAGCGCGGCTGATCGATCTCCGCGAGTCGCATGAGCTGAGCGGAGGCATGATCCGTGGCGCCGAGCACGTGCCGATGGCGGAGCTGCTCGCTCAGGTGGGGGAGGGTGAACCGGCCGACGGGCGCGTTCCGTCGGCCGTGCGGGACGAGCTGGAGGGCGCGGTGCTCTACTGCGCCGCCGGATCGCGCTCGGCGATCGCGCAGAGCGCCCTCGCGGCGCGGGGGATCCGGGTGCTCTCGCTGCGCGGCGGCTTCGACGCCGTCCGCGCCGGTGGCCCGGGGATCACGGTGGTGCGCCCGGGTTGAGCGGGCGGGCCGGGCTCAGCCGCCGGCGAAGGGCGGCAGGACGTCCACCCGGTCGCCCTCGGCGAGGAGCTGCTGCGGGTCCGTGCAGGCCACCGCGTTGACCAGGAAGCTCGAGCGGCCGATGACCTGCTCCGCCCGCTCTGACGCTCCCTGCCGCAGCTGGGCGGTCAGCTCACCGAGGCTCCGGGCGCGGACCTCGGCGGAGTCGGCGCCGAGCTCGGCGGCGGCCGCCGCGAACAGGCGCACCGCGATCAGCGGCGCGCTGTCGGTGCTGGTCATCTCGTCCTCCCTCATCCGCCGATGGCGCTCATCGGGCGCTCCGGCTGCACGAAGTCCGCGCGGTCCATGCCGTGGCCGGCCTTCTTGCCCCACTGGGCGGCCCGCCAGATCTGCGCGATGTGCTCGTCGTCGGCCCCGGAGCGCAGCGCCGCCCGCAGATCGGTCTCCTCGCGCGAGAACAGGCAGGTGCGCACCCGGCCCTCGGCCGTCAGCCGGGTGCGGCGGCAGTCGGCGCAGAAGGGACGGGTCACCGAGGCGATGATCCCCACCCGGCCCCGGGGACGCCCGGTGGCACGGTCGGCGACCTCGAAGAGCTCGGCGGGGGCGCCGTCGCGGGCCTCGGAGACCGGGGCGAGGAGGAAGCGCTCCGCGAGCATCCCCTGGACGTCCCCGGCAGTGACCATCGTGTCGCGCTCCCAGATATGGTCCGCATCCAACGGCATCTGCTCGATGACCCGCAGCTGCAGGTCCCGGTCCAGGCACCAGTCCAGGAGGTCCGGCAGCTCGTGGTCGTTGACCCCGGGCAGCAGCACGGCGTTGATCTTGATCGGCGACAGCCCCGCCGCGCGGGCGCCGTCGATCCCGGCCAGCACCCGATGCAGCAGGGGACGCCGGGTGAGACGCTCGAAGGTCTCCGAGACCACCGAGTCCAGCGAGACGTTGATCCGGTCCAGGCCCGCCTCCCGCAGCCGGGCGGCCCGATGGTCGAGGCCGATCGCATTCGTCGTCAGCGAGATGTCCGGCCGCTGCTCGAGCGCGGCGACCCCGGCGATGATCTGCTCGAGGTCGGGGCGGGTCAGCGGCTCCCCGCCGGTGAAGCGCACCTGTTCGATGCCCAGGTGCTCGACGCCGATGCGCACCAGTCGCACCACCTCCTCCGCGCTCAGTAGCTGGTCCTTGGGCAGGAAGACCATCCCCGAGGCGGGCATGCAGTAGGTGCAGCGCAGGTTGCAGAAGTCGGTGAGGGAGAGGCGCAGATCCGTCGCCTCCCGTCCGAAGCGGTCGGCGAGCGCGGGCGTCGCGGGGCGGTCGGAGACGTCGGGGAGCGCCGCGGCGGTGTCGTCCGTCCTGCGGGGCGTGGGCATCCCCAGGGAGATGCGGCGGGACGTCATCTGCTTCCCTCCTTCCGCTGCGGCCCGGCCGGGCCGGGAGATGACTCCAGGATAGGGGCCGACGGTCCGGTGGTGCGGGGCGGCCGGTCACCGGGACCGTCGGACGTGGTCGGTCACGAGCGGGAGCGCCATACTGGGAGGGTGCCGGCGGCTCGATGTCCGGCGCATTGCACAGACCTCCCCGTCGACAGGAACCAGCGCGCGATGTCCGGAGCCCCACGGATCCCCCTTGCCGATCACGTGGCCGATGCGGTCGCCCTGCTGGCGGCCGTGCGCGGCACCGAGGTGCTGCCGCTCGACGGGAGGGCGGCGGGCCGGGTGGCGATCGCCGAGCAGCGATCGCGCGTGGACGTCCCCGGCCACGACAACTCGCAGATGGACGGCTATGCGCTCGCCGCCGCCGATCTGGCGGGCGCCGACCAGGAGGTCAGCCTGCCGCTCGGGCCGATGATCGCCGCCGGCGATGCCCCGGGCACCCTCGAGCCCGGCACCGCCCGCCCCATCATGACCGGCGCCCCGATCCCGGCCGGTGCGGACCTGGTGGTCCCCGTCGAGGAGAGCGGACCGGGCAGGTTCACCCCCGACCTCGGAAGCCGGGTGACGCTCGCCCCGACCTCCGTCGCGCGCGGCCGTTTCGTGCGGACCCGCGGATCGGACACGCACCGCGGGGACGCCGTGCTGCGCGAGGGCCGTCTCCTCACCCCGGCGCGGATCGCGCACCTCGCCGCCTGCGGGATCCTCGACGTGGAGGTGCAGGCACCGGTGCGCGCCATCGTGCTGTCCACCGGGTCCGAGGTGCGCCGCGCCGACGCGGACCTCCCCGACCCGGGGGCGCTGTTCGACGCCAACGGGCCCGGCCTCGCCGCCGCGCTCACCGAGGCCGGCGCCGAGGTGGTCCGCACCGGCGCGGTCCCGGACGACGCCGCCGCCCTGCTCGACCACCTGCGCGAGCAGATACGCGCCCACGACGCGGACCTCGTCGTCACCAGCGGCGGCGTGAGCATGGGGGCCGTCGAGGTGGTCCGCCACGCGGCCGAGCGCGACGGTGTTCTCCTCGCCTTCCCCACGATCGCGATGCAGCCCGGCGGACCGCAGGGCATCGGCACCCTCGAGGTCGACGGACGCCGCGTCCCCTGGCTCGCCTTCCCCGGCAACCCTGTCTCCGCCCTGCTCAGCTGCGAGCTGATCGCCCGGCCAGCCCTCGGCGCCCCGGCGCGCAGGCGGCTGCACCTGCCGATCCAGCTCGAGGCGGAGGAGTCCTCGCCACCGGCGCTGGACCAGTACCGTCGGGCCCGCGTGCTCCCCTCGGGCCGGGTGCGGCTGGTGGGCGGGGCGTCCTCGCACCTGCTCGGCGGATACGCCGCCGCCGACGCCCTGGTGCTCGTGCCCCGCGGGACCTCCGCGGTGCACGACGGCGACACCCTCGAGACCCTGCTGATCCCCGGAGGAGAGTCATGAACGACCTCTCGCACGTGCGGGCCGACGGCTCCGCCCACATGGTCGACGTGACGGACAAGGCCGTCACCTCCCGGGAGGCGAGCGCCCGTGCCGTGCTGCGCACCCGGCCCGACGTCGTCGCCCGCATCGCCAGCGGCGACCTGCCCAAGGGCGAGGCCCTGGCCACCGCCCGGATCGCGGGGATCATGGGGGCCAAGCGCACCCCGGACCTGGTCCCGCTGTGCCACCCGCTGCCGCTGTCCGGGGTGGAGATCGACCTCGAGCCGGGCGAGGACCGCGTGGAGATCACCGCACGGGTGCGCACCAAGGGCGTCACCGGCGTCGAGATGGAGGCGCTGACCGCCGCCACCGTCGCGGCGCTGACCCTCTACGACATGATCAAGGCCGTCGACCACCTGGCCACCATCGAGCAGGTGCAGGTGCTGACGAAGTCCGGCGGCCGCAGCGGCGACTGGAGCCGCGACCGGGCGTCGGAACCCGCCGAGGAGGAGCAGTCATGAAGCAGGTCCCGTCCCGGCGCACCGATGCGGACTGCTCCGCCCGCGAGGACGCCGCCGCGGCCCCCGCCCTGCACGGCACCGCGAGGGTGGTCATCGCCTCCACCCGCGCGGCCGACGGCACCTACGAGGACCGCACCGGGCCCACGCTCGTGCAGTGGCTGCGCGGGCGCGGCCTCGACGCCGTGGAGCGACAGGTGGTCAGCGACGGCCCCGAGGTGGGCCGGGCGCTCGCCGCCGCGATCGCCGAGGGCACCGACATCATCATCACCTCCGGCGGCACCGGGATCAGCCCCACCGACGTGACCCCCGAGCAGACCGCTCCCCTCATCGATCAGGAGATGCCCGGGATCCTCGAGGAGGTGCGCCGCCGCGGCGCGGAGAAGACGGCGACGGCGCTGCTCAGCCGCGGCCTCGCCGGGATGGCCGGGCGCTCCTTCGTGGTCAACCTGCCCGGATCCCGCGGCGGCGTGGCGGACGGCATCTCCGTGCTCGACCCGATCCTGGACCACCTCCTGGAGCAGCGCGACGGCGGCGACCACGCATGAGCGGCATCGGAGCCCCGGCCGGGGACCCGACCCGCGGCGCCACCCCCTTCGGAGCCGACGGCGAGGCGCTGCGCGTGGCCGACGATCCCGCGATGGGCGCGGCGGCTGAACGCACCCGCCTCGCCGAGATCAGCGAGCAGCCGCTGTCCCTGGAGCGGGCGATCGCCGCGGTGACCGACCCCCGCTGCGGTGCGGTGGTCACCTTCGACGGCGTGGTGCGCGACCACGACGGCGGCCGCGGCGTGCAGCACCTGGAGTACTCCGCTCACCCCTCCGCCCCCGAGGCCATCGCCGAGGTGGCGCGCGAGATCGCCGAGCGCTACCCGGATGCGCTGATCGCGGTCGCCCACCGCCACGGGGCGCTGACCATCGGGGACTCGGCGCTGGTGTGCGCGGTCTCCGCACCGCACCGCAAGCTGGCCTTCGCCGCCTGCGACGACCTCGTGGACACCGTCAAGCAGCGCGTGCCGATCTGGAAGCACCAGGTGTTCGAGGACGGCGGGAGCGAATGGGTGGGCGCGCTCGGCTGAGGTCGGACCGGTGAGGACACCTCCCGGCCATCTGCGCTGACTACGGTGAACCCATGCGCATCCTCCACCTGACCGACACCCACCTGTACGGCGACCCGGACGCCCGCCACTACGACCGCATCGACACCGCCGCCGCCCTGCGGGGTCTGCTGGCGCGCCTCGAGGGACTGGCCGACATCGACGTCGTGGTCCACACCGGCGACGCCTCCGAGGACGGCTCCGACGCCAGCTACCGCCTGCTCCACGAGATCCTGGATCCCTTCGCCGCCTCGCTCGGGGCGCCGCTGGTCGTGGTGATGGGCAACCACGACGTCTCCGCCGTCTACGGGCAGAGCATCGTTCCCGGCCAGCGCCTCGCAGAACGCCAGGACCGTGTGGTGGACCTGGCCGGCGGCGGCCGCGTGGTGGTGCTGGACTCCAGCGTGCCCGGCGCAGGCTACGGTCATCTCGAGGCGGAGCAGCTCGACTGGCTGCGCGAGGTCCTCTCCCGGCCCGCGGCCGAGGGCACCGTGCTCGCGATCCACCACCCGCCGCTCGTCGGCGCCACCGAGCTGCTGCGCGGGCTCGACCTCGACGGGCTCGACGAGCTCGCCGCCGTCCTCGCGGGATCGGACGTGCGGATCGTCCTCGCGGGCCACTACCACCACGAGATGCACGGCGCGATCGGCGGCATCCCCGTGCACGTCGCGCCGGGCATCACCAACGTGGTCGACCCTCTCGCCCCCGGGGCGTTCGAGCAGTCCCTGGCGCTGTCCGGGGCGAGCGTCGTCGAGCTGGGGGAGGGGGCGCCCCGGATCATCACCGCTGTGCACCCGAGCGCCGGCGACACCCTCGGGGACGCGGAGGTGCCGGTCTACCGTTTCAGCCCGGAGCAGGTCGCGCAGATCGTCGCGGCCGCCGGGCGCTGACCGCCCCCGGACATGCGAGGGCCCGTGCGGACGATGTCTGCACGGGCTCCGTCGTTGTTCGCCGGTATCGGCCTCGGTCAGCGACCCATGCTGAGGGGGCTGATCCCCTGGGTCGAGTGGCTGCGCACGAGCGCGGCGTAGTTGCTGCCGAAGCGGCGGTCCGACGCGGCGTCGGCGCGCTCGATGTCCTGACCCTGCATGCGGTCGGAGAGGCGGCCCAGGGTGGAGCTGAGGGAACGGAGGAAGGTCATGATCGATGCCCTTTCGGTGGTGTGCGAGGTGATCCGCCGACGCTCTGGATCGCAGGGGCGCCGGCGGAGTCGATATCCCTATTGGTACTCCGCGTGCTCAGCGGTGTCACGGAGTGGACATGTCCAAGTTGCCAGCTTCACAAAAAGGGTGTGACCTGGTGCTCGTCGGGCTCTCGGGACGGAGTTCGAGACCACTGGGGGAACCGGGGCGTCCTGGGCCCGGAGGAGGCCGCGGCGCGGGATGATGGGCTCGTGCACGAGTGGTTCATCGACCGATTCCTCGAGCGGAGAACGGGCCCCGACCGCCCTCTTCCGCGATGGCTCGGCGCCCTGCTGGACGAGACCTTCCTCTGGGTCGGGATCGGACAGCTGCTGCTCGCCCTCGGACTCCCCGCGACGAGCGTGCGCCGGCTCTCCGAGGTCCAGCGCGTGCTCGAGGAGGCGCGGG
The DNA here is from genome assembly GCF_002407065.1 of Brachybacterium ginsengisoli. Lineage (NCBI taxonomy): Bacteria > Bacillati > Actinomycetota > Actinomycetes > Micrococcales > Dermabacteraceae > Brachybacterium > Brachybacterium ginsengisoli. The sequence continues at coordinate 2,823,470 of NZ_CP023564.1, read as the reverse complement.
CGTCCGGGATCAAGATCCCCCGCCTCGAGGGCGTGCGCACCCATGGCGACCTCGACCGCCTGGGGGAGCAGATGGACGCGCTCGCCGACGACGACCTCACCCCCGAGGAGCTCGAACGCCTCGTGCCCGCCCCCACCGCCCTGGGCTGGATGCGCGACGCCGGAGGAGTGGTCCTGGACCTCTTCGACGAGGTCCTCATGGCCCTGCGGTCCCGGCGCCTCCGCACCGAGCTGGTGGGGATCGACCATCTCGCGGCGCACCGCATGATCGGCGATCTCCGCAGGCTCCTGGCGGACCCGACTCTCGACCGGGCGGCCGCGGCGGGCCATGCCGAGCTCGTCCGCCATCTCGAGGTCCTCGACGAGGGCCAGGGGGACATCGGAGCCGACCTCGAGGTCACCCCGGTCGCGCCGCGGCCGGGAGAGATCCAGCGTGTGGTCACCGTGGTGCGCGCCATCCCGCGAGAGACCCTGGACCGGCTGCTCCCGCTGCGGCTCCTCTCCTCCCGGCCCGTGCTCGGCACGGCGATCGCCACGCTGCTCAAGCAGCTCAGGGAGGGCTGGGTCTCCCCGCAGGAGCGAGCGGCCGTCGAAGTGCAGGCCCAGCTCGGGCAGCTCGAACATCTCCGGCGTACGCATCGCCTCGAGGAGAGCCGACGGGAGGTCGAGGCCCGGGAGGCGCGGCCCGAGGTGCGCGCCTCGCTGCTCGCGCAGAGCGCCCTCCTGTGGCTCCTGATCGCCATGGTGGTGGGATGGCAGGCCGCCGCGCTGGGCGCCGGTCTCTTCGGCGTCGGACTCGGTCTCCCGGACCGGCCCTCCTCCCAGGACCTGGCCGCGGCGGGCGCGCTGCTGCGCACCCTCCTGCCCGTGCTCGCACTCGTCGGCCCCGCGGCGTTCGCGCTGTCGGTGCTCGGGGTGGGCATCGCGGCGGTGGATGACGCCGAGATCGGCGATCCGCGCACCCGGCCGACGCGCGGCCCGCTCCGGTCGATCGGGCCGACGGCCCCTCGTCGGTCACGTCGGCGGGCGGCGAGGGCCGGTTCGGTCGTGTCGGTCCTGATGATCCTGCTGCCCGTGGCCGCGCTGCTCCTCGCGCACACGGTGCTTCCCGACGTCGTCGTGTCCCAGGGGTCGGGTGCCGACACCGCTTTCGGCGCATTCCTCGCGATCGGGCTGGGGATCCCCTGGGCATCGACCCTCGCAGGCGCCTTCGTCGGCAGTCTGTGGGCAGACCGCTGGAAACGTGCACGCTGGTCAGCTCAGGAAGAGGATGCCGGCGACCCATCGGTTTAGCACTCACCTTGCATGAGTGCCAGCGAAGGTCCTAGAGTTGCGCCGTTGGCAGTCGACGGCCGAGAGTGCCAGAGGCTGCCGCAGAGGATTCCACCCCGGTCGGCACCGCGACGACGATCGGGAACGGGTCCCGCCACCCAAGAACTCACGCAGAGTCACATCTCTTCATGAAGGAGTGAGCCGCATGTCGGTCTCCATCAAGCCCCTCGAGGATCGCGTCGTCGTCAAGCCGCTCGAGGCAGAGCAGACCACGGCCTCCGGCCTGGTCATCCCTGACACCGCGAAGGAGAAGCCCCAGGAGGGCGAGGTCGTCGCCGTCGGCGCCGGTCGTTTTGACGACAAGGGCGCCCGTGTGCCCATGGACGTCAAGGTCGGCGACAAGGTCGTCTTCTCCAAGTACGGCGGCACCGAGCTGAAGTACGGCAACGAGGAGTTCCTCGTCCTCGGCGCACGCGACATCCTCGCGATCATCGAGGCCTGATCCATGGCCAAGGAGATCCTGTACAACGAGGACGCGCGACGCGCCCTCGAGCGCGGCGTGGACAAGCTCGCCAACACCGTCAAGGTGACGCTCGGCCCCCGCGGCCGCAACGTCGTCCTCGACAAGAAGTGGGGCGCCCCCACGATCACCAACGACGGCGTGACCATCGCCCGTGAGATCGAGCTCGAGGATCCCTACGAGAACCTCGGCGCTCAGCTCACGAAGGAGGTCGCGACCAAGACCAACGACGTGGCCGGCGACGGAACCACCACCGCCACCGTCCTCGCCCAGGCCATCGTGCACGAGGGCCTGCGCAACGTCGCCTCCGGCGCCGCTCCGTCGGCCCTGAAGCGCGGCATCGAGAAGGCCGTGGACGCGCTCTCCGAGAAGCTCGGCGAGATCGCCATCCCGGTCGACGGCAAGGCGCAGATCGCCTCGGTCGCCTCGGTGTCCAGCCAGGACCGCGAGATCGGCGACCTGCTCGCCGAGGCCTTCGACAAGGTCGGCAAGGACGGCGTCATCACCGTGGAGGAGTCCTCCACCACGGCGATGGAGCTCGACTTCACCGAGGGCATGCAGTTCGACAAGGGCTACATCTCCCCGCACTTCGTCACCGACGCGGATCGCCAGGAGACCGTCCTCGAGGACGCCCACGTGCTGCTGCACCAGGGCAAGATCTCGGCCGTGGCCGACATCCTGCCGCTGCTGGAGAAGGTCGTGGAGGGCGGCAAGCCGCTGTTCATCATCGCGGAGGACGTCGACGGCGAGGCTCTGTCCACGCTGGTCGTCAACAAGATCCGCGGGAACTTCAAGGGCGCGGCCGTCAAGGCGCCCGCCTTCGGCGATCGTCGCAAGGCGATGCTCCAGGACATCGCGGTGCTCACCGGCGCCCAGGTCGTGACGTCGGACCTCGGTCTCGACCTCAAGACCGTCGGCACCGAGGTGCTCGGCAAGGCCGGTCGCGTCGTCGTCACCAAGGACTCCACCACGATCGTGGGCGGTGCCGGTGACGAGCAGGCTGTGGCCGATCGCGTCGCGCAGATCCGCGCCGAGATCGAGAACACCGATTCCGACTGGGATCGCGAGAAGCTCCAGGAGCGCCTCGCGAAGCTGGCCGGCGGCGTCTCCGTGATCAAGGTCGGGGCTCACACCGAGGTGGAGCTCAAGGAGAAGAAGATGCGCATCGAGGACGCGGTCTCCGCGACCCGCGCTGCCATCGAGGAGGGCATCGTGGCCGGTGGCGGCAGCGCCATCGTCCAGGCGTCCTCCGTGCTGGCCGACGATCTCGGCCTCACCGGTGACGAGGCCGTGGGCGTGCGCGCCGTGGCCCGTGCGGTCGTCGAGCCGCTTCGCTGGATCTCCGAGAACGCGGGCCTCGAGGGCTACGTCGTGGTCGAGAAGGTCAAGGAGGCTCCCGTCGGCACCGGCCTGAACGCTGCGACCGGCGAGTACGTCGACCTCGTGGCCGCCGGCATCATCGACCCGGTCAAGGTCACGCGCTCCGCTCTGCGGAACGCGGCCTCGATCGCGGGCCTGGTGCTGACCACCGAGACCCTCGTCATCGAGAAGCAGGACAAGGACGAGAACTGATCGATGAGGTCGTGAACCGCTCGGCACACCGCTGAGCAGGTTCGCACCGCCCGGGGCGGGCGGCAGGGGGTGACCCGTGCCGCCCGCCCCGTCGTCGTCCCCGCCCAACACCGCTGGTCGGGGCGGGTGCGGCGTCGACACCGCAGCGCGGCGTGCCGTTCCTGGCATGTCGCCGCTCCGCCTAAGATGGGCTGAGTCACAACGGACCAGAGCCCGAGGCCGGGACCAGCACCCGACCGCAGCACGAGGACAGGAGGAGCAGTGGTGATCAGCACGCCCGAGACGACCTCCTCGATAGAGGACGGGGCCCTCCCCACCCGGACCTTCGGGCCACCCGCCGCCGTGGTGATCGGCAGCCTCGTGGTGGCCGCCGTCTTCCTCGTGGTGCTCGAGTTCCTCGTGATCATCTCCTTCGTGGGCCAGAAGCTCTGGCGCGATCCGGCGCTGATGCACGACGCTCTGTTCACCCTCCCGCTGATCATCTGGGTGCTGATCGCGATGGCGGTGACGGTGGCGTGCCTGCGGGTGATCACCTCCTGGCTGCAGATCGACGATCAGGGCTTCGTGCTGCGCAGCCTGTTCCGTCGGACCCGCACCGCTCGCTGGGAGGACGTGGGCCAGGTGATCGCGGCCCGGGACATCGACCGCGGCTCCGCGGCGGCCGAGGCGCTGGACGCCCCCGAGACCGCCTATGACGGGGTGTACGTGATGGATGCCGACGGCCGACGGATCCTCGCCGTCTCGAGCCGCTTCTTCGGGCCGCGCGCCCAGGAGATGACCCTGCACCGTGCACGGGAGGCCGGGGTGCGCATCGAGCACATCGACGCGATCACCCCGCTCGAGCTGAGCCGGCAGGCCCCTCAGGCGCTGAGCTTCGTGGACCGCCACCCCAACCTGCTGCTGGCGGCCCTGCTGCTGATCTACATCGGCCACAACCTGCTCACCTTCATCGTGTGGGGGCTGTGAGCGGCGAGCCCGCCGGCGGCGAGGGACCACCCGCTGCGCGGCCCGGCCGCGCCGCCCGTCGACGCGCTCGTCGTCGGCCCCCGCCCCTGCCGCAGCGCGGCGGGCTCGATGCCGTGCGCTGGCAGGTGCCGCGGGATGTGCCCGAGGGTGCACGCGCGCTGGATCTCCTCCTGTCCCGCTTCCCGGCCCTCGCGGACCCCACTGCGACCGAGCTGGGGACGCGCTTCGCCACCGGGGAGATCGTCGACGCCGACGGGCGCCCCTGGGCGGCCGCCGACCGGGTCGCCCCGGGGGAGGAGATGTGGTTCCACCGGGAGCTGCGCCCCGAGGCGGTCCCCGAGATCGAGCTGCCCGTGCTGCATCGCGATGACCACCTGCTGGTGATCGACAAGCCGCATGACGTCGCCACCATGCCTCGCGGCGCGCACATCCTCTCCAGCGCGCTGGTGCGGCTGCGCCGGGAGACGGGGATCGAGTCGCTGGTGCCGCTGCACCGGCTGGACCGCCGCACCGCCGGGGTGCTCGCCTTCGGCATCCGCTCCGAGGAGCGCTCCGCCTACCAGCAGCTCTTCGCCCGCCGCGAGGTGGAGAAGGAGTACGAGGCGCTCGCGATGCCCGAGCCCGGATCGAGCCTGCCGCGCAGTCCGGGGGAGCGGCTCACCCTGCTCGATCGCCTGGTCACGGTGCGCGGTGAGCTGGCAACGCAGGTCGTGCCGGGGGCGGTGAACGCCGAGACCGAGCTCGAGATGATCGCCGCGGAGCCCTCCGGCGCGCTGCGGGTGAGGCTCCGGCCGCGCACGGGACGCACCCATCAGCTGCGTGCCCAGCTCGCCGCACGCGGGGCACCGATCCTCGGAGAGGACCTGTACGGCACCACGGCTGACGTGCCGGCGGAGGCGGAGCGCCCGCTGCAGCTGCTCGCCCGGCGGCTCGCCTTCCGCGACCCCTGCACCGCGGAGCCCCGTGAGTTCCTCAGCACGCGGGAGCTCGAGGCGGAGTGACGCGTCCCGGGGTCTCGTACGCTGGGCCGGTGACCGCTCCCCGTCCCGCCGACGCCGCCTCGCCGGCACCCGTGCCGCGTCGCACCCGCGCCGGGGCCGTGATCGTGGGCCCCTCCCTGCGCGCCCGCTACCGGCCCGCCGCGCTGATCGGCCTGCCGATGGTCGCCGTGCTCCTGAGCACCTTCGCCGCCGCCGGGATCCAGCAGTGGCGGACCTCGCGCCTGCTCGGCGGGCACGACGGCCCGCTCGAGCAGCTCCTCGCCCCCGCCTGGATGCAGCTGCTGCTCGGCGCGCTCGCCCTGTGGGTGCTGTTCTCGCTGTGGGCGCTGGTCCCCATGATCCTCACCCACCGCGTGGTGCTGCTGGACGAGCAGGCCGGGACCCTGGCGCTGCGACGCGGGCTGCGCACCGTGGACCGGGCGCCGCTGGAGCAGGTCCGCTACGCGACCGGCGACGCGCAGCGCGGCGGCATGGCGGTGATCGGCCTGGAGGACCCGGCACGGACCGGGCACGGGGACGACGACTCAGGTCGGCAGTGGGTGGTGCCCGAGAGCGGCTGGGACGACGCCAGCTTCGACGGCCTGCGCACCCTGCAGGCCGCGGTGGGCCTGCGCCCCGCCCCGCACCGCACCGTGCTGGTGCGCGAGAACCGACGGGCGCACCGGGAGCGGAGCCACCGCGAGCTCGCCGCCCGGCTCGGCATGCCGTGGCGGGAGGAGTACGCGCACGACGACGCGGCCTTCCAGGCCGAGTTCGACCGGGTGCGACGGGTGCAGGGCGGCAAGGAGCCTGGACGCGAGGACGACCCGCCCCGCTGAGGGACGGGCCGCCGGGCCGAGGGGAGTGCTCGCTCCGCTCAGAAGATCGCGCGCAGCACCAGCACCACCACGGCGCCGATGCCCGCCGCGGCCGGGAGGGTGATGATCCAGGCGAGGGCGATCGGCCGCATCAGCTTCCAGTTCGCGGCGTGGTTGACGATGCCGACGCCGAGCACGGCGCCGATGAGGATGTGGGTGGAGGAGACCGGGAGACCGAGCACCGAGGCCAGGAGGACCACGGTGGCGGCGGCGAGCTCGGCGGCGAAGCCCGAGGACGGGTGCATCGCGGTCAGTCCGGTGCCGACGGTGTGGATCACCTTGCGGCCCACGAACCACAGACCGGAGACCAAGGCGATGCCGAAGGCGGCCAGCACGGCCGTGGGCACGGCGGCCTCCTCGGAGATCGCGCCCGTCCTGAGCACATCGAGCACCGCGGCGAAGGGACCCACCGCGTTGGCGATGTCGTTCGCACCGTGGCTGAACGCGAAGGCGCAGGCGGTGAACACCTGCATCCAGCTGAACATGATGAAGGTGGCCCGCGAGATCGACTGCTTCTTCAGAGCCCGCGCGAACACGGTCGTCGCCATCCACACGCCCAGGGCGATCATGACCAGCATCAGGATGCCGCCGCCGAGGGAGATGTCCAGGCCCACGTTCTTCAGGCCCTTGAACACCAGCATGGCCGCGAGCAGCACGGCGGCACCGGCCGCGAGCGGGGGGACCCGCTTCTCCAGCGCGTGGTACGCCGCCTTGCGCTCGATCTTGCGCGCCGCCTTGCGGTCCTTCTTGGACAGGTGGGCCGCCTGCTCGGCGAGCTCCGCTCCCGGTCCGCCGGGGGTCAGGTCCAGGGCCGCGGACTCCGCGAAGGCCGCCTGCTGCAGCTCGGTGACGCGCTCGTAGCCGGCCACGTGGCCGCGGGGGTCGTCGTCCTCGTCGTCCTCGTCCTCGTCGTCGTCCTCCGCGTCGTCGAACCCGCGCGAGCCGAGGGCGATGGCGCGGGCCGACGGCGCCAGGATGTGGCGCTTGATCGCCCCGAAGAGCAGGTAGGCGGAGAGACCGCCGAGGAGCGGGGAGAGGACCCAGGAGATCGCGATCTGCCCGATCTCGCCCCACTGGACCATCCCGAGGCCACCCGTGCCGGTGACGGCGCCGGTGGTGACCGCCGCGCCGACGATGCCGCCGATGATCGCGTGAGTGGTCGAGACCGGCCATCCCATCTTGGTGGCGAGCAGCAGCCAGACCGCGGCGCCCAGCAGGGCGGCCATCATGATCAGTGCGAAGGACAGCGGATCCACGTGCATGGCGTCGATGTCGACGATGCCGCTGCGCACCGTCTCGGTCACCGAGCCGCCGGCGAGGACAGCGCCCGAGACCTCGAAGACCGCGGCGACCACGAGCGCCTGCTTCATGGTCAGCGTGCCTGCTCCGACGCTCGTGCCGAAGGAGTTGGCGACGTCGTTGCCGCCGATGTTGAAGGCCATGAAGAGGCCGAAGGCGACTCCGAGGACCAGCAGGAAGGAGTTGGCCCCCGATCCGGTATGGGCGAACGCCCAGATGGTGAAGGCGACGACGGTCGCCAGAGTCATCAGTCCGGCACCGAGGTGCCAGTTGCGGTCGGGGCCGAGGAGGCCCGAGCTCACGGGGGCGTCGGCGGTCTTCTGCGGGGGCATGCCAGGCATCGTCGTGTTCCCGGGGGTGAGGAGGAGGGGGAGGGGCGAGCGCATCCGCGCCGTTCCCATCCCGACTGGGCCGCCGCCACTCTAGGCCGTCAACCGCTCCGGGGTGAACATCGCGGGAACTTCCGGGGCCGCTGCGCGGCGGCCCGCAGTGCTCCGACGTGCGCGGATCCGGGGGCGCCTGCCTGCGTGATCCCGCCCACGCCCGCCATCAGCGCAGGTCACCGAGGGGTGCTGCGAGGTCCGGTGTGGTGGGCAGGACTGCACGCGAGGGACGGACGCGGCTACCATCGGTCCATGACGAGCGCGGATCCCTTCGGTTTTATCGGACTCACCTACGACGACGTCCTCCTGCTTCCCGGGGAGACGGATGTGATCCCCTCGGAGGCGGACACCAGCAGTCGCCTCACCCGGGAGATCTCCTTGAAGATTCCGCTGGCGAGCGCGGCGATGGACACCGTCACCGAGTCACGGATGGCGATCGCGATGGCCCGCCACGGCGGCATCGGCATCCTGCACCGCAACCTCTCCATCGAGGACCAGGCCCACCAGGTGGACCTCGTCAAGCGCACCCAGACCGGCCGCATCACCAACCCGGTCACCATCGGCCCGGACGCCACCCTCGAGGACTTCGACGCGCTGTGCGGCCAGTTCCGCGTCTCCGGCCTGCCGGTCGTCGATGAGGGCGAGCGCCTCATCGGCATCTGCACCAACCGCGACCTGCGCTTCATCCCGGTCGCCGAGTGGTCCACCACCAAGGTCGTCGACGTGATGACCACCGAGCTGTTCACCGCTCCGGAGGACGTCACCCCCGAGGAGGCGACCGCCATGCTGCGCAAGAACAAGCGCGAGCGGCTCCCGCTGGTCGACGCCGACGGCCGCCTGACCGGGCTCATCACCGTGAAGGACTTCGTGAAGTCCGAGCAGTTCCCCGACGCCTCCAAGGACGGCCAGGGCCGTCTCCTGGTGGGCGCCGGCGTGGGCTTCTTCGGCGACTCCCTCGAGCGGGCGGGCGCGCTGCGCGATGCGGGCGTGGACGTGCTCGTCGTCGACACCGCCAACGGCCATGCCCGCCTGGCGCTCGAGATGATCCGCACCATCAAGGGCGACCCCGCGTTCCGCGACGTGCAGGTGATCGGCGGTAACGTCGCCACCCGCGCCGGAGCGCAGGCGCTCGTGGACGCAGGGGCCGACGCGGTCAAGGTCGGCGTGGGTCCGGGCTCCATCTGCACCACCCGCGTGGTCGCCGGCGTCGGCGTCCCGCAGGTCACCGCGATCCACGAGGCCTCCAAGGCCTGCGGCCCCGCCGGCGTGCCGCTGATCGGCGACGGCGGCCTGCAGTACTCCGGCGACATCGCCAAGGCGCTGGTCGCCGGCGCGGACACCGTCATGGTCGGCTCGCTGCTGGCGGGCACCGAGGAGTCCCCGGGCGAGGTGGTCCTCGTGGGCGGCAAGCAGTACAAGGCCTACCGCGGCATGGGCTCGCTCGGCGCGATGTCCTCGCGCGGCAAGAAGTCCTTCTCCAAGGACCGCTACTTCCAGGCCGACGTCCCCAGCGACGACAAGATCGTGCCCGAGGGCATCGAGGGCCGCGTCTCCTACAAGGGCCAGCTCGGCTCCGTCGTGCATCAGCTGACCGGCGGCCTGCACCAGTCGATGTTCTACGTCGGCGCGAACACCGTCCCCGAGCTCAAGGAGAAGGGGCAGTTCGTGCGCATCACGCCGGCCGGGCTCAAGGAGTCCCACCCCCACGACATGGCCGCGATCATGGAGGCCCCGAACTACAGCTCGCGCTGATCGGCGCGGCGGCGGGGGATAGCCCCCGCGCCGCGGTCAGGGTTGCACGGTGGGACACGGTGAGCTGCGCTTCCAGCATCGATCCCATGAGCATCCAGAGCGCTTCCGTGACCGGTTCCCCGACTGCCGCCGCACTCGGCCCCGCCCCGGCCGAGGGAGACGAGCGCCCTGTACGGGCACGGCTTTCCTCGTGGGCGCTGGGGCTCTCGCTCCTGGCACTCCTCGGAGCCACGGCGGCGATGGCGTACGTGGGTCTGACGGTCGTTCCGATGGAGTCCGCCTCCGGTTACTACCTCACGGACACCCCCGCCTGGTATCAGGCCTCCGTGCTCGTGGCGTTCGGATCGCTCCTGCTGTGGACGTCGGCGGGGATCGCCGCGGTCGTGTCGGGGATCGTCGCTCTGGTCCGCGGTCGGGGCGCGGTCCGTGCCGCCGTGGCGATCGGGGTCGCGACGATCGCCCCTGTTCTCACGGTGCCGGTGCTGCTCGGTGCCATGACACTGGGGAGCGGCGAGCTCTGACGAGACCGCTCGCGGTGCCGCTGAGCCCCGTGGCGCCGCGGATCTGGTCGGCTGCGGGCGCCTGGGCGACGAGTACGGCGATATCGGCACAGTCATCGCCAGGGCGCCACTAACCGACCACCGGCGCCCCTCAGGCGTCGGCGGTGGTCATCGCCTGTCCCGCGGAGTCGGTGCCGTGCTCGTAGCCGATCAGCCACTGGACGCCGTACCGATCGCGTACCCGTCCGTCGGAGGCGCCCCAGGGTCGACGCTGCAGCTCGTCGATCACGTCGCCCCCTTCGGAGAGGCTGACGAACCAGGTGCGCAGGGTGGTCGGCTCGGCGCGGCCGAGCAGCGCGACCATGAGACCGCGGGCCGCGAACGGCTCATCGTGCTCGCCGGCATCGGAGACGTACAGCTCCACCGCGCCGCGGAGCACTCCGTGGGCGATGGCCGCGCTGGGGCCGTCGGTGCGCTCGAACTGGGCGAAGGTGTGGTGCTCGATCTCCCCGCCGAACACGCCTCGGTAGAAGTCGAGCGCCTCGGCGGCGGTGCCGGGCAGGTGCAGGTACAGGGACGGAGCGGTCATGCGGACTCCTCGAGGATCGTGGTGCTGTGACGCGCCGGGAGGGACGGCCGTCCCGCGATCATTCCTGCCCGCGGCCCTCGCGTCCACATCGGCGTCGGCCCGGCGCCGTCGGTCGGGACCCGCCCCTAAGCTGGTTCCATGAGCACTTCTTCCTGGATCGATGCCCCGCTGCTCGGTTTCGACACCGAGACCACCGGGACGAACGTCGCGAGCGACCGGATCGTCACGGTCGCCCTGGTGCACTCAGTGGGTCCGGGCCGGGAGAACGAGACCGTCGCGACCTGGCTGATCGATCCGGAGATGGACATCCCGGAGCCGGCGCAGCGCGTGCACGGCATCAGCACCGAGCATGCGCGGGCCCACGGCATGAAGGGCGCCGAGGCGCTCGACGAGGTCGCCTCGATGATCGCGGACGCCCTCGCGAAGGACATTCCGCTGGTCGCCTTCAACATCAGCTTCGACCTCGCGATCCTCGAGAACGAGCTGACGCGGCTGGGCCTGCCCACCCTCACCCAGCGCCTCGGGCACGACATCGCCCCGGTGATCGACGGGCTCGTGATCGATCGCGGGGTGGATCGCTACCGCAAGGGCAAGCGCACCCTCACCGACGTGCTCGCCCACTTCGGCATCGAGCAGGACGGCCGTCTCCACACCGCGGACGTCGACGTCTCCGCGACCCTCGACGTGGTGCGGGCGATCGCGGCCAAGTACCCGAAGGTCGCAGGCTCCACCCTCGAGGAGCTCCACCGCGAGCAGACCGGCTGGCACCGACGCTGGGCCGAGGGGATGAACGAGTGGCTGACGAAGAAGGGCAAGACGCCGGACGTCAGCACCACCTGGCCGCTCTGACCCGTCCGGCCCCGGCTCACTCCACCTCGCCGGCCTCCTGCCAGGCGCGGGAGGCGCGCTGACGGGCGAGATGGGCCATCAGGGCCGCCCCGCCGCCGACGAGCAGCAACGGCCAGCCCGGTTCGAGCCCGGAGGGGTGGCCGTCCAGCAGGGACCACACCCCGAGCAGCCCCATCAGGCCGATCGAGGCGCCGACGCCGCTTACCCAGACGGCATGGAGGGAGTGGTCGTCGAGCAGCTGCCATCGCACCGGCGGCAGGTCCGCGCCGGCCGCCCGACGACGAGCGCGCGAGGTCGCCAGGAGCAGCAGCTGCAGCAGGCGGGTCATCGAGTATCCGCCGAGCGCGAGCCCCGCGACCAGTACCGGCACGAGCATCGGCCGCGCCTGGCCCGCGGCGGAGACGGTGCGCACCGTCGCGAGGACGGCGAGCACTGTCAGGACCACGCCCGCGATGGCGACCAGCCCCGGCAGCAGGGGAGAGGGGCCTGACAGCGGGGCGGGTGCCTGGCCGTCCTGCTCGGCGCCGACGATCATCCCCTCCGCATCCAGCCGCGGGAAGGCGGCGAGCTCCTCCGGGAGCCCGTCCGCGGACCCCTCCGTCGGCCCCTCCGCCGGAACGGGCTCGAGCCCCTGCTCGGGGTCGGGGCCGGAGGCACGGTCGGAGCGCATCGCTCCACGGTAGCCCGCGACGCGCCCGCACCGGGCGCGGGGACGGGACCGGTCGCGCCGACGGTAGACTCCCCGGTGTGATGAGCGAGATCGAGATCGGCCGCAACAAGCGGGGACGCCGCAGCTACAGCCTGGATGACGTGGCGGTGGTGCCCTCCCGGCGCACCCGGGACCCGGAGGACGTCTCCACCTCGTGGCAGGTGGACGCCTACCACTTCGACATCCCGATCTTCGCGGCCCCGATGGACTCCCTGATGTCCCCGGACACCGCCATCGAGCTGGGCCGTCTCGGCGGTCTGGGCGTGCTGGACCTCGAGGGCCTCTGGACCCGCTACGAGGACCCGACCTCCCAGTTCGAACGGATCGCACAGGCCTCCGACGACGAGGTCGTCTCGGTGATGCGCACCGCGTACGAGGAGCCGGTCAAGTCCGAGCTCATCCGCGACCGCCTCCAGCAGCTGCGCGACGCCGGCGTCACCGCCGCCGGATCGCTCTCGCCGCAGCGCACCCAGGAGCACTGGAAGACCGTCGTCGACGCGGGCGTGGACCTCTTCTTCATCCGCGGCACCACGGTCTCGGCGGAGCACGTCTCGACGAGCCGTGAGCCGCTGAACCTCAAGAGGTTCATCTACGAGCTCGACGTCCCGGTGATCGTGGGCGGCTGCGCGACCTACACCGCGGCCCTGCACCTGATGCGCACCGGCGCCGCCGGCGTGCTCGTCGGCTTCGGCGGCGGGGCCTCGCAGACCACCGAGGAGACCCTCGGCATCTCCGTGCCGCTGGCCGGTGCGGTGGCCGACGTCGCCGCAGCCCGCCGCGACTACATGGACGAGTCCGGCGGCCGCTACGTGCACGTCATCGCCGACGGCGGACTGGGCCGCTCGGGCGACCTGGTCAAGGCCATCGCCTGCGGCGCCGACGGGCTCATGGTCGGTGCGGCGCTCGCGCGCGCGGAGGAGGCCCCGGGCCACGGCCATCACTGGGGCAGCGAGGCCCACCACCCGACGCTCACCCGAGGGCACCGGGTCAGCGTGGGCACGGTGGCACCGCTCGAGCAGATCCTCTTCGGCCCGTCGATCTCGGCCGATGGCAACACCAACCTGGTCGGGGCCCTGCGCCACGCGATGGCCACCACGGGCTACCTCGATCTCAAGGAGTTCCAGCGGGTCGACGTCGTCGCGAAGCCGTGACCGATGCCCGATGAACGAGACGTCCCGCCGGTCTGAGCCGTCCGGGGGTGTGCCGCCGACCGCCGTGCTGGCGTTGGCGGTGCCGGTGATCCTGGTGTGCCTGGTGCTGCTGATCGGGCCCTTCTACGACGACGGCCAGAGGCCCTTCCGGCTGCTCAGGGTGCGGCTGGAGATGCTGCTCGGGGATCACCTGCCGCGTGGCGCGACGTCCCTGCTCCACGAGGACTTCTTCATGGTCCTCATGCTGTTCTGCGTCCTGCTGCTCGGCGTGATCCCGTACCAGTCCGCGAAGCGGGCGCATGCCGTCCGCCGTCGCGAGCAGGCCGGGGCCGCGGGTCGCCGTGCCGAGCGGGGCACGGCGGGGACGGCGGGTGCCGAGAGCGTCGCGACTACGGACGTGCCGACGCTCACGATCGGTGTCGAGGAGCTGCGCGGCCGGGCGAGTCGTGCCGGGATCCCCTGGGACTCGGCGTACGAGACCGCAGGGGGAGCGCGCGCGCTCCTCGAGATCCTCAGGGAGCTCCGCCGCGATCCGGTGGAACCGGGCGGGGACGCGACGAGCGACAGCAACGGTGCGGGTGCCGGGCGCGAGTCCTCGGCCGTGCCGGCAGGCCCCGTCGGAGCGGACGAGCTGGCGCCGGGAGCGGCACCCGTCATACCGGTCCCTGTGGCACCGGATGGCGCCGAGCCGGATGCGGTCGAGCCGTATGGCGCCGAGCCGGAGCCCGCCGCGGCGCTCGAGACATCAGAGAGCCCCGCGTCGCAGCCCCCGGCCGAACCGGCCTGGACCCCCACCTACTCCGGGTCCGTCTATACCTCCACCACCCTGTACTCCTCGGAACGGCTCGAGGGACAGGACGCGACGGATGAGGAGGGCGAGCGATGACCCGGCGGTCCTCTCCGCGCGGCCGGGCGGCAGGCAGGCGATCACCCCTGCGCACCGTCTTCCGCTCCCTGCTGCGGCTGTTCCTGGCTCTCGTGCTGGCGTTGTGGGTGATGGTGCCGTTCCTGCACTGGGAGCTGCGCCCCGATCTGGTGGAGTACATCGTGCCGTGGCTGCTGCGTCCCTCCACCGGGTTCCTCTCGTTCGTCGCGGTGTTCTGGATCTGGATCGAGGGACCGGGCATGCTGCGCGCGCTGGCGTCGCCGCCGCGGACGGAGCAGGAGCCGCCCGTCGTCGAGGAGCCGGGTGAAAAGCCGGGTGAGGAGCTGCTCACCGTCCCGACCGCCGCACCGGAGGCGCTGGGCCTCGAGCATCGCCTGGAGATGGCTCGCGCCCTCGGGATCCCCTGGGAGGACGAGCTGCTCGTCGATCAGCAGGAATGGGCCCGCGTGTGCCGTGCCGCCGCACGCGATCGTGCCGCTGCGGTCCGTCCCTGAGCGGCTGACATAATGACGGGGCGCCCGGGGGTCGGTGCGCAGCATCTGCCGGGGGAGTGGGCGCAGCATGGAACGATCGATCGTGGAGGGGCCCGCGACGGACCCTGAGGTGCGCACGTGGTGAGGCCGTCCCGCGGGAGATCCTCGGCGTCGAGAGGTGGCGTCCCGGCGTGGGCGATCCTGGGGCTGGGCCTGCTCGCCGCGGCGGTGAGCCTGGTGCTGCTGTTCGTCCCCTTCTTCGATGCCCCGAGCTCGGCGGCCTCGATGGTGCGCGAGCAGATCGTGCAGCGGCTGCACGGGCGTGGTCCTGGCTTCCTGCATCTCTGGCTGCACCACGGATACGTCCCCACCCTCGTGCTGCTGTGGCTGCTGGTCCTCGTGGTGCTGCCGTGGCGCGCGGCCATGATCCGGCAGCACGATCCCTCCTCCGACGTGCCGGGCCCGGAGGAGCCGACCCGTCGTTCCGGGCAGGAGGGGTCCAGCTCGCCCCTCGTCTTCACCGACGACGGGGGTGTCGAGGACAGGATCCATCCAGGGTCCTGGCGCATCTTCCGCAGCACCCAGGAGCTCCAGGCGATCGCCCGGGACGCGGGGATCCCCTGGCGTGCGGAGTACGAGACCGCGGGCGGCGCTCGCGCGTTCCTCGAGATCCTGCGCGTCGTCTCCGAGGAGCCTGCTCCGGAACGCCTCGAGGGGGACCGGCATGATCCGTCCCGGTCGGGTCGAGCCACGCCGTCGACGGAGCAGGAGCCGTCCGGACCTCCCGAACCGGAAGGTCGAGGTCCCGCGGAGCCTGCGGAGTCGCAGGGAACTGTCTCCCTCGCCGGCCTCGGCGCAGACGGCGGAGGAGCGCCCGACGAGGACCCCTCCGATGTCCGCGCCACGCCCTCCTCCTGGACCCCGAGCTGGTCCGGATCGGTGTACACGTCCACCGATCTCTACACCTCGGACCGCCTGGAGAGGACTGCTGACGCGGAGGACGAGCCGAGCACCGACAGCGGAGACCGGACAGGAGGGGAGACCCGATGAGCGACTACCAGCCGATCCCCACCACAGCGCCGGAGGAGTCCTCCCCGCAGGGAGGACGGGCGAAGAACGGCCTCGTCGCGGCGGCTGCCCTCTCCGCGGTGCTCCTTCTGCTCGGGACGCCGTGGGAGACGGTGCTCTCCTTCGGCGGCCCGTTCCTCCTCTTCTCCCTGGCGCAGCCCGCCTCGGGGTTCTATGCGCTCACGGCTGCGCTCTGGCTGTTCTTCACCGTGCCGGGAGTGCTGCGCAGGCTGGCCCGTCGGCGCACCCGAGCAGGGGGCACCGGGCTTGGGCGGACCCCGTCGAAGACCCGGGACGCCGCGGGCAGACGCCGCCTCTCGATCCCGCGCGAGAATCTGGAGGACGTCGAGGGTGAGTTCCGTCGGGATCTGGCCGAGGCGCTCGGCATCCCGTGGCGCGACGAGCTGTTCTTCGATCAGGGCGCTTGGTCCTCGACCTGCCGAGCGGCGGCGGAGGAGAGGGCCGCGTCGGATCTCCGCTGACGTATCGGATGCACGGCGCAGGGGCTGATGGCGCACGTGCCCGCCCGCAGCCCGCGCAGACCCCGAGCCCCGCACGCTCGAGGAGGCTCGACGGCTCGCCGACGACCGGCCGCCGGCGCCTCAGGACCGCACGCGCGCGACGATCCCCCAGATCAGCAGGATGACCGCGAGCAGGCCGAGTCCGATCGGGATGATGAGGCCCACGGCCATGCCCACCAGGGAGCCCACGAAGCCGATGTCCGCGACCGCGACGTCGCTGGCACCGTCGCAGGTCACGGCGACCTCCTGGTCGTCGGTGACCTGGATGCTGCCGACGACCGTGTACTCGGTGCCGTCGATCGTGGCCGGTGACGACCCCTGGGAGGGATCCCAGACCATGTCGGAGGCGCCCTCGACCGTGCAGGAGGACGAGCCGGTCTCGGAGGTCGGGACGTAGACGAAGTAGAGCGAGGAGGACGTGGTCTGAACCGTGCCGGACGGGCCGCCGATCGAGACCGGGCTCGCGGACAGCAGAGCGATGACCGTCACCACGATGCCGGCCACGACGGGCATCACGATCAGGCCGATGAGGTTCGCGATGATGCCCAGGATCCCGAAGATGATCCGCTTCAGGCCGCGCTTCTTCGCCGGTGCCCGGTACGTGCCGTAGGACGCCTGGTACGCCATCTGTTCCCCCTGGTGAGTTCGTTCTCGACCCTCGAAGAGTACGTCGTGGGAGCGCTCGGCGCGGTGGTGAGCAGTCCCCACCCGCCGACGTCGTACCAGGAGGGCGGAGTCGAGCGGGCCTCAGCCCTCGCCGCGGGCGACGGCGTCGGCCTGCTGCGCGATCGACAGCTCCTCGTTCGTGGGCACGATCATCACGAGCGTCCGCGAGGCCGGGGTGGAGATGACCCGGGGTCCCTCCGCACGGGCCGCGTTCGCTGCGAGGTCGATCTCGATGCCCAGATCCTCGAGGCCCGTGAGCAGGCGCTCGCGGACCATCGGAACGTTCTCGCCGATCCCGGCGGTGAAGGTGAGCACGTCCAGACCGCCGAGCACGAAGGTGTAGGAGCCCAGGTACTTGCGCAGCCGATGCACGTACACGTCGGTGGCGAGGATGGCGGCCTCGTCGCCGGCCTCGACGGCCTTGGTGATGTCGCGGAAGTCGCTCATCCCGCACATGCCCTGCATCCCCGAGCGCTTGTTGAGGATGTCGTCGATCGCGGGGGCGTCGAGACCGGCGCGTCGGTGCAGGTGGAGGTAGATCGTGGGGTCGATGTCCCCGGTGCGGGTGCCCATCACGAGCCCCTCGAGCGGCGTCAGCCCCATCGAGGTCTCCACCGCCCGGTCCCCGAGCACAGCGGAGGCGGAGGCGCCGTTGCCCAGGTGCATCACGATCTGCCGCAGGTCGCTCACGTCCCTGCCCTCGGCGGCCAGGAGCTCGGAGACGGTGCGGGAGACGTACTGGTGGCTGGTGCCGTGGGCGCCGTAGCGGCGCACCCGGTACTCGGTCGCGATCTCGCGGTTCAGCGCGTAGGTCGCCGCGGCCTCGGGCAGGCCGGTGAAGAACGCCGTGTCGAAGACGGCGATGTGGGGGACGTCCGGCAGCAGAGCCATCGCGCCGTCGATCCCGTCCACCGCCGCATAGTTGTGCAGCGGGGCGAGCTTGCCCAGGTCATGGATGTCCCAGCGCACCTGCTCGTCGATGAGGACCGGCTCGGAGTACCGCGCCCCGCCCTGGACCACCCGGTGCCCGACGGCGCGGATGCTGCCGTCGGTCAGCGAGAGGCCCACCTCCCCGAAGAGCGTCTCGACGATGGTCATCGCCGCCTTGTGGTCCGCGACGGGACCCTCGAAGGTCGACTCCTTCCCGTCGGCCGCGATCTTGGCGGTGCCGTTCTCCTGTCCCACGCGCTCGACGATCCCGGAGGCGTGGACGACGCCGTCCCCGGGGGAGAGCAGCTGGAACTTCAACGAGGACGAGCCGGAGTTGATGACGAGGATGCGGGAGGCGGTGGGATCAGCCATGGAAGAGCTCCTGGAGGTGCCGGACGAGGGTCAGCCGACGGTGGGGGAGGGCGCCTGCGCCTGCGCCTGGATCGCCGTGATCACCACGGTGTTGATGATGTCGTCCACGAGGGCGCCCCGGGAGAGGTCGTTGACCGGCTTGTTCAGCCCCTGCAGGACCGGACCGATCGCGATCGCGCCGGCGGAGCGCTGGACGGCCTTGTAGGTGTTGTTGCCGGTGTTCAGATCCGGGAAGACGAAGACCGTCGCCCGGCCGGCCACGGAGGAGTCCGGCAGCTTGGTCTTCGCCACCGATGCGTCCACGGCGGCGTCGTACTGGATCGGTCCCTCGACGTCGAGCTCGGGATCCTCCTGGCGCACCAGGGCCGTCGCCTCGCGGACCTTGTCGACGTCTGCGCCGCTGCCGGAGGTGCCGGTGGAGTAGGAGAGCATCGCGATGCGCGGCTCGACCCCGAACTGTGCGGCCGTGGCCGCGGACTGCACGGCGATGTCCGCGAGCTGCTCGGCGGTCGGATCCGGGTTCACGGCGCAGTCGCCGTAGACCAGCACCCGGTCCTCGAGGGCCATCAGGAACACCGAGGAGACGATCTTCGCCCCCGGCTTGGTCTTGATGATCTCGAAGGAGGGACGGATGGTGTGGGCGGTGGAGTGGGTCGCGCCGGAGACCATCCCGTCGGCCTCGCCCATCTGCACCATCATGGTGCCGAAGTAGGAGACGTCCTGGACCTTCTCGCGGGCCTGCTCGAGGGTGACGCCCTTCTTCGCGCGCAGCCGCGCGTACTCGGCGGCGTAGCGCTCGACGTGCTCCTCGTGGTGCGGGGAGACGATGCGCGCCTCGGAGATGTCGTGGCCCAGCTGGGCGGCCAGAGCACGGATCTCGTTCTCGTCACCGAGCAGGATCAGCTCGGCGACGCCGCGGGCGAGGATCGCCTCGGCAGCCGCGATGATCCGCGGCTCGTCCCCCTCCGGGAGCACGATCGTCTTCTTCGCGCCGCGTGCGCGGGCCAGCAGCTCGAACTCGAACATCATCGGCGTGACGACCTCGCTGCGGCTCACCTCGAGAGAGGTCAGGAGCTCCGGGATCGGCAGGTGCTCGGCGACGGCGCGGCGGGCGGCGTCCATCTTCTGCGGGCTCGCGACGTCCAGCCGCCCCCGGGAGGTGGAGACCCTCACGGCGGTGTCGAAGGTGGACAGATCGGTGGTGAGGATCGGCAGGTCCTGGCGGACGCCGGAGATCAGGCGGCCCACCTCCTCGGGGACGTCGTAGCCGCCGGTGAGCAGGATCGAGGAGAGGGCGGGGAAGGTGCCGGACTGCTGCGCCATGACCAGCCCGGGCAGCAGGTCGTAGCGGTCGCCGGGAGCGATCACCGTGCAGTTCTCGGTGAGCCGGCTGAGCACGTTGGGCAGGCTCATCGCCGCGATGACGGTGCCCACGGCGACGCGGTCCAGCCACTCGGGGTTGCCCTGCAGGAGGGTGCCTCCCACGGCGTCCTTGAGCTCCTGCACCGTGGGGGCGAGGATCACCGGGTTCTCGGGGATCGCGGCGACGAGCGCCTCGGGGACCCTCGCCGCGACCGCGTCGCGGACGGCGTCCAGGCAGTCCGCGTCGGCGCGGTTGACCACCACGGCGATCGGCAGGGCGTGGTGCCCGCCGAACTCGCTCATCGACACCGCCGCGAGGGCGGCGATCTGGTCCGGGCTGCGGTCCAGGCCGGAGAGCACGATCACCACGGGCGCGCCCATGTTGGCCGCGACCTCCGCGTTGAAGGACAGCTCGGCGGGGTTGGCGAGGTCGTCGTAGTCCGAGCCGAGGACCACCAGCACGCCATAGCGCTCGGCGAGCTCGCGGTGGCGGGCGAGGATCCGCTCGTGCGCGGCATCGGGGTCGGAGAGCATCAGCTCGTGCTCCACCCCGATCGCGTCCTCATAGGACTGCTCCACCGCCGGATGGCTGGTGAGGAGGTCGACGGCGTAGTCGCGCGATCGGCCGGACTGGACCACGGGGCGGAACACCCCGACACGGTCGGATCGGGAGGCGAGGGCTTCGAGGAGGCCGAAGGCCACCATCGACTTGCCGGTCATCCCCTCCGGGCTGGCGATGTAGACACTCTTGGACACGGTCCCCAGCATAGGTCCGTGCCGGGCCGACGGCTCGGGACCTTCGGAGCTGCGGCCGGGCTGCGGGGACGTGGGCGTGATGTGAGAGACCTCGCCGCCCAGCATCCGTCCCGGCGGCGGCTCGTACGATGGGCGCATGCTCCGCGTCGCCCTCCGTCCCCGCTTCCTGGGGATGCTCGCCCTGATGGTGGCGGCGACCGTCGTGTGCGGCCTGCTCGCCACCTGGCAGTGGGACCGTGCGCATCAGGCGATCACCAGCCATGCGGCCGGGCCCGAGCAGCTCGGCGACATCCGCGGCGTGCTGGAGGTCGGCGATCCCGTGACCAACGCGCTCTCCGGCCAGGACGTCACCGCCACGGGCAGCTATGCGCCGGGTGAGCAGGTCCTCGTGCCCAGCCGGAACATCGGCGGCACCCCGGCGGTGCTCGTGGTCTCCTCGCTCATGGTCGACCTGGAGGACGGCTCCCGGGCCCGGCTGCCCGTGGCCCGGGGCTGGCTGCCCGAAGCGGACGTCACCGGCGCCGACGGGCAGATCGACCCGGACCTCGCCCCCTCCGCCCCGCAGGGCGAGATCGAGATCTCCGGCCGGCTGGAGGCCAGCGAATCCGCCACCGGCGGCGTCGAAGGGGGAGTGGCGAGCGAGATCGCGACCCCGCTCCTGGTCAACGAATGGGGATCACCCATGTTCGCCGGCTACGTCTCCGTCTCGGACCCCTCCGGCCCGCTGCGACCGCTGCCGGCGGCGGAGTCCGACTTCTCCCGTGGGCTGAACTGGCAGAACATCGGCTACTCCTTCCAGTGGGTCCTGTTCGGCGGCTTCTTCCTCTACCTGTGGTGGCGCTCCGTGCGGGCGACGCACCTCGACGAGGTCGCCGACCGCCGCCGAGCCATGCAGGACCTGCTCGGCGACGACGAGCCCGACGCCGGCGACCCCGCCGGCACCATCCCTTCCTCGGCCGTCGCCGCGACGACCGCCCCCTCCTCCGACAAGGACGTGTGACCCGTGCCCGCTCCCCGCCCCCTCGACGAAGTCGCCGCCAGGACCTCCTTCGCCCGCTTCCGCGTGGCCTCCATCGTGGAGGGCATCGCGCTGCTGGTGCTGGTCGTGATCATGCTGATGCGCTATGTGGTCTTCGGCGGCGACGTCCCGTTCACCTCGGTGTCCCCGTTCTGGGAGCAGGTCTCCTCGGTGTGGTCCCCGATCCACGGCCTGATCTACATGGTCTACGTGGTCCTCGGCTTCGACCTGTGGATGAAGATGCGCTGGGGCCTGGGACGGATGCTGCTGCTGATGTTCTTCGGCGTCATCCCCGTGCTCTCCTTCTTCGGCGAGCGCTGGACCCACCAGAAGGTCGAGGCCGACCTGGCCCGTCGACCCACCCTGCAGGACGAGGACCGGGCCTGAGCAGATCCACCTGGGAGGGGCGCCCGGCCCGGAGGTGACGAGGATCGTCCCCCGACGGGGCGGACGGGAGCACCCGGAGCGCGACCTCCCACGTAGACTCGGCCGGGTGAACGACACCGACCAGCGCCCCGTCCTCGTCGTCGACTTCGGCGCCCAGTACGCACAGCTCATCGCCCGCCGCGTGCGGGAGGCCCGGGTCTACTCCGAGGTCGTCCCGCATTCGATGCCGGTGGAGCAGATCCTCGCCAAGCAGCCTCGCGCGATCATCCTCTCCGGCGGTCCCAGCTCCGTCTACGCCGAGGGCGCCCCGCGCCTGGACCCGGCCATGCTCGAGGCCGGCGTGCCCGTGCTCGGGCTCTGCTACGGCTTCCAGTCCATGGCGGCGGCGCTCGACGGCACCGTCGCGCCGACGGGCCTGCGCGAGTACGGCGCGACCCGCCTGGAGAGCATCGACGGCGATTCCCAGCTGCTCGCCGCGCAGGACCTCGAGCAGAACGTGTGGATGAGCCACGGCGACTCCGTGACCGGCGCCCCCACCGGCTTCGAGGTCGTCGCGACCTCCGCCGCGAGCCCCGTCGCCGCCTTCGAGAACGCCGAGAAGCGCCTCTACGGCGTGCAGTGGCACCCCGAGGTGGGCCACTCCGACCGCGGCCAGGAGGTGCTCGAGAACTTCCTGCACCGCGGCGCGGGCATCGAGCCCACCTGGACCACCGGCAACGTCATCGAGGAGCAGCTCGAGCGGATCCGCGCGCAGGTGGGCGAGGGCTCCGCGATCTGCGGCCTCTCCGGCGGCGTGGACTCCGCCGTGGCCGCAGCCCTCGTGCAGCGCGCCATCGGTGACCGCCTCACCTGCGTGTACGTGAACCACGGCCTCATGCGCCAGGACGAGTCGGCGCAGATCGAGCAGGCCTTCGGCGCCTCCACCGGCGGCGCGAAGCTCGTCATGGTCGACGCCGAGGAGCAGTTCCTCGCCGCGCTCGCCGGGGTCACCGATCCCGAGCAGAAGCGCAAGATCATCGGTCGCGAGTTCATCCGCTCCTTCGAGCAGGCCCAGGCCGACATCCTGCGCGAGCAGGGCGTCGTCGAGGGCGACCACGCGGAAGCCACTGCTTTTCTGGTCCAGGGCACGCTCTACCCCGACGTCGTCGAGTCCGGCGGCGGCGAGGGCGCGGCGAACATCAAGAGCCACCACAACGTGGGCGGCCTGCCCGAGGACCTCTCCTTCGAGCTGGTCGAGCCGCTGCGCGCCCTGTTCAAGGACGAGGTCCGCGCGGTCGGCTCCGAGCTGGGCCTGCCCGACGAGATCGTCTGGCGCCAGCCCTTCCCCGGCCCCGGACTCGGCATCCGCATCATCGGAGAGGTCACCAAGGAGCGCCTGGACATCCTGCGTGCGGCCGACGCGATCGCCCGCGCCGAGCTGACCGCCGCCGGCCTGGACCGCACCATCTGGCAGTGCCCCGTCGTGCTGCTGGCCGACGTGCGCTCCGTGGGCGTGCAGGGCGACGGCCGCACCTACGGCCACCCGGTCGTGCTGCGCCCCGTCACGAGCGACGACGCCATGACCGCCGACTGGGCCAAGGTGCCCTACGAGGTCCTCTCGAAGATCTCCACCCGCATCACCAACGAGGTCAGCGAGATCAACCGCGTCACCCTCGACATCACCAGCAAGCCCCCGGGCACCATCGAGTGGGAGTGACCTCCCGCCCGGCCTGAATGCTCAGGCCCCGGCGAGAGCGACAGAGGTGGGGTGATCGAGGGTCGATTCCCCCACCTCTGTCACATCCGGGACGTTGCGCCGGGGCGGCGGGAGGGCCGAGGGACGCGGCGCCTCAGGCCGGCGGCTCGAGCAGGCGCGAGGGGTGGGCCTCGGCGCGCGCATGCCAGGTCTGTGTCTGCTCGAAGGTCGTGAAACCCATCGCCTCGTAGAGGCCGTCGGCCCCGGTGGGGGAGTCGGCATCCACCTCGAGCTCCACCCGGGTGCGACCGCGGCGGGCGGCATCGGCGAAGGCGGCGCGCAGCAGCGACTTCGCCACGCCATGACCACGGGCGCTGCGATGCACCCCGAGGTACTCCAGATAGGTGCCCTCGCCCAGACCGTCGCGCGGGCCCTGGCGCGCCGCGACGAGCCCACCGGCGGGCAGCCAGCGGCCCTCGCGCTCCACCTCCGCGATCCACCAGTGGTCCCAGTCGGCCTCCTGCGGGACCTCGACCAGGCGCTGGACGAACTCCGCGAAGGACTCGCGGTAGGAGCCCCAGTGGTCGGCGAAGGACTCCTCGAGCATGCGGTGCACGGTGGTGACGTCCTGCGCGACGGGGAGGCCCGAGGGATGGAGGTGGACGCGTCGCACCCGGGTGCCCGCACGCGGCGCGGGCAGGGAGCTCGCCTCCTCCGCCTGGACGGGACGGCGCATGTGCAGCCAGGTGCGCACGTGCTCGTAGCCGGCGGCCGCGAGCAGGCGGGAACGATCGGTGTCCAGGGAGTTCGCGGTCGCATCGAGCTGCGTGGTGGGAACGCCGCGGTGCCGGGCGAAGGAGCCTCCGGCCTCATCGGCCCAGTCCAGCAGCGCGGCGGCGACCGCGTCCCGGTCCGGCAGGTCCCGGGCGACCGCCCACTGCACGTCGGAGCGGCCCGCGGCGCGGTCCTCGATCGAGATCCAGGCGACCGGCGGCGCGTCGGTCGCGGAGCCGTCGGTCGCGGCAGGGACCACGACGACCTGTCGCCGTGCCCACGAGCGCAGGCCGACCAGGCGTGAGCGCAGGGCGTCCTCGGTGACCTCCGCCCCCGGGGTGTGGGTGCGCTGATCCGCGGTGAGGAGCGCGGCGAGCGGCGCGACGTCCTCCTCCCCGGGGAGCCGGGAGGCGAGGGCGGCGGGCAGGGAGGGCGGGAAGTGATCCGAGAGCAGCACCTGCCCATCGTTCCACGTCGCCGTGCGGGCGTCCGGCGAGGAGATCGTCCCGAGATCGAGAAGGCCCGACGGGCCCCTGCGCTCGGCAGGGGCCGTCGGGCCTGTGCGGTGCTCGTCCCGAGCGTCCCGGTGATCAGCGGTCGACGGAGCCGTCCGCTCGATGCGAGCGCCCGGTCTCCGGGTCCAGGTGCGGGAACTCGCCGGTCACGGTGACCGATTCGCTCGCACCGACCGCGGCGAGCGCACCCGTGGTGGTGTCGCGGAACTCGTGCTGCTCCGCCGCCGTCGGCGCCTCGCCCGCCTCGTGGAGGGTGTCGCGCAGCGGCATCTGCTTGACGAACAGCGAGAGCAGCAGCGCGGCGATCACGAAGGGCACGGCGGTGAGGAACACGTCGTGCATGGCCAGGCCCATGCCGGTCCGGATCGGCTCCACCAGGAAGGTGGGGAGCTTCTCCAGGGCCGCCGGGTCGAGCACGGCGCCCTCGAGCTGCGAGGCGTCCAGCCCGCCGTTCTGCTGCAGCTGGCCCAGCTGCTCCGCGGGCAGCTTCTCGAGCTCGCCCTGGATCGCGGTGGACATCTGCGCGGTCATCACGGTGCCGAGCACCGCGGTGCCGATGGTCGAGCCGATGTTGCGGAAGAACTGGATCGCGGCGGTCGCGATGCCCAGCTCGCGCTGCGCCACGGCGTTCTGCACCACGAGCGTGTAGACCTGCATGCACAGGCCCAGGCCCAGTCCGATCACGACCATCGCGAGGGTCAGGTGCCACTGCGAGTCGCCGTACTGGAGGTTCGCGAGCAGCAGGTAGCCGCCCACGAGCACGAGGCCGCCCAGCACGAGGAAGGGCTTGTAGCGCCCGGTGCGGGTGATGAGCAGGCCCACCACGATCGACGTGATGATCATGGCGACGGAGAGCGGGATGAGGATCGCGCCGGAGTTCGTGGCGGAGACGCCCATGACGCCCTGCGCGTAGACCGGGATGTAGATGATCGCGCCGAACATGGCCACGGCGATCGCGAAGGATGCGCCGACGGACAGGGCCACGATGGGCCGGGCCAGCAGGTGCATCGGCAGCAGCGGCTCGGCCACGCGGGTCTCGATGACCACGAAGGCGGCGAGGAACAGCGCGGCGATGGCGTACATGCCGATGATCGTCGCGGAGCCCCAGTCGTAGGTGTTGCCGCCCCAGGTGGTGGCGAGCAGCGCGATGACCAGGCCGGGGGTCAGGGTGACGATGCCCAGGTAGTCGACCTTGCCGTGCTGGCGGGAGACCGGCAGGTGCAGGTAGCGCAGGATGAAGCCGAAGGCGACCACGCCGAGCGGCAGGGTGAGGTAGAACAGCCAGCGCCAGCCGAAGTTGTCCGTGATCGTGCCGCCGATGAGCGGGCCCACCACGGAGGTCACGCCGAAGACGGCGCCCATGATGCCCTGGTACTTGCCGCGCTGGCGGGGCGGGATGATGTCGCCGATGATCGTCTGCGACAGCGGCATGAGCGTGCCCATGCCGAGGCCCTGCACGGCGCGGGCGAAGACCAGGAACCAGAAGCCCTGGGAGAGGCCGGCGAGGATCGAGCCGATCATGAACACGGCGAGACCGCCGAGGTAGAACCAGCGGCGTCCGTAGAGGTCGGAGAGCTTGCCGACGATCGGCACGGCGACGGCGGAGACCAGCATCGCGGCGGTGGCGATCCAGCTGTAGTGCTCCACGCCGCCGAGCTCGGCGACGATGCGCGGCATCGCGGGGCCGACGATCGTCTGCGAGAGCGAGGCGACGAACATGCCGAGCATGAGGCCGACGAAGACGAGCTTGCCCTGGCGGTCGAGGCCGGTGAAGGCAGGGGGTGCGGAGGTGGTCGAGGCGGATGGCGGTGCTGAGCTCACGGGGCTCCTCAGAAGACGGAGGGGTGCGGACGGGACGGGGACGGGGGTGCGCGGTGGCGCTCCCCGGGCCGCAGCACAGCAGTGGGCTTCGACCGGAACAGACTAACGAACACCTGCAGTGAATGCACTATTTCACTCAGTGCAGATTTTGTGATGTGTCGGACCTACGATGGTCCCGTGAGCGACGAGACCACCACCGCCGAGGACATGCCCGCGATCGATGCGCGGGAGGACAGCCGAGAGGCCGAGGCCAGCCTCGGCCTGCGCGAGCGGAAGAAGCGCGACTCCCGCATCGCCATGCACCGCGCCGCCCTCGAGCTCGTCCTGGAGCACGGGCTCTCGGGCGTCACGGTGGAGGCGATCGCCCAGCGTGCCGGGGTCTCCACCCGCACCTTCTTCAACCACTGGTCCACGAAGGAGTCCGCGATCATCGGCGTGCTCAGCGCGGGCGGGGAGCAGATCGGCGAACGGCTGCGCCACCAGCTCGAGGAGGTGGGTCCCCAGCAGGCCCTCCGCGCGGTGATGCGCGAGGCCGTCGCCACCGCGCCCTTCGATGCAGGCCTCCGGGACCTCAAGAAGCAGGTCATGGCCAAGGAGCCGAAGCTCCACTCGCTCTCCTCCGGCAACCTGCTCTCGGTGCAGACCGAGATGATCGAGGCGCTCACCGAGGCCTACGACGGGGACGACGCGCAGGAGCGTGCGACCCTCGGCGTGCAGATCGGCTTCGCGGTGACCCGCACCGCCTTCTCCGTCTCGATGTCGCGCGGCATCGACATCGCGAGCGCCTTCGACGAGGTGCTCGATCGCTACGACGCCGACGATCCGCTCTTCTGAGCCCTGACAGCCCTCGCGCCCGAGCGCGTGACGGAGCGCAGGATCAGCGCAGCAGCCGCCCGCTGCCCGTGGTCCAGCCGCGGCCGTCGGCGAGCCGCTCGGCGACTCCCGCCTCGAGCCGGGTGCGGCGGGGGAGCGTGGTCGGATCCACCGGCGGCCGCTTCCCGAAGACGAAGAACAGGGCGCCGTCGCCGCCCTGCGGGTCGCCGCCGATCCGCTCCCAGAGCGCGGCGAAGCGGGCGAGGTTCGACTCCGGGCCCGTGATCTCCTCGAACTCGCCGCTGAGCAGCCAGGAGTCGCAGGTGAACTCGTGGCCGAAGGCCGGTGCATCGGCCGGACGGTCCTGTCCCAGATCGGCGTACTGCTCGGTGAAGTACGCGGTGGCCGCGGTGAAGGACTCCTCGACCGCCTCCGGATCCAGCGGGCCGATGGCGGGGATGTGGGTGCCGATCACCCAGCGCACGGGCTCGTCGGGGCCCGTCCGCTCCGTGCCGTGCTCCAGCCGGGCCACGCGGCGGCGGCTGAGATCGAACTGCAGGCGACCCAGGTGCACCAGGCGCCCGGCCCAGTTGCCGGTGACCCAGTTGAGCTGATGGAGGCCGAGCAGGTCCGTGCCGCGGCGATGCACGCGCATCTGCTGCCCCAGATCGGCGAGCACCGTCCAGGAGAGCTCCTCGTCGAGGCCGCGGGTGGCGTGCCAGGCACGCACCGTCGAGGTGGAGACCAGGAAGGCGAGGATCGGCAGCAGCCCCTCGCCCGGGGCGAGGCGCTGCTGGAGGGCGTCGTGCCGCTCCTTCTGGGCGGAGAGGTCCAGCGCGGTCTCCTCCAGGCCCGCCCCGGAGCGCAGGGCGTTCGCGATCGTGGTGATCTCCGCGAGCAGCTCCTCGTCGGCCGCGGCGGCATCGGCGAGCGGACCGAGATCCGCGGCGTCCTCGCCGATGATCCCGAGACGCTCCAGCAGCGCGGGCCGCGACGGCGCCGTGAGCATGACGCGCACGTCGGCGGGGGAGAGGGAGGAGGTGGCGCGCACGGCGACCGGCGGATTGCCGAGGACCTCGTGCTGGGGGCTGCGGCGAACGGTCATGGGAGAACCGTACTGCCGATCGGTCCGGGGATGTGATCCATGCCGCTACGATTCCAGGGTCGAGACACCGCACCTGTCGGCCCGTGCCGACGCAGGAGGAGCCAGAGCATGACCACGAACAACGACGAGACCGCCGCCGCGTCCGCAGCACCCGCTGACGCCGCACCGGCCGACGCAGCTCCTGCGGCGCCTGCCGAGAACGCACCGGCCGAGGCCGCTCCTGCCGCACCGGCCGAGGACGCCGCACCGGCCGCGCCCGCGGGCGGCGAGCTGAGCCCGTCGGCCGTCGCCGTGCGCGACGCCTACGCCTTCGAGGGCAGCCGGATCCACCTCGGCGCGATGCTCGAGGGGGAGGAGCCCAACCCCGCGGTCCCCGTGAACCTCTCGGTGGGGATGCTGAACCGGCACGGCCTGATCGCCGGCGCGACCGGCACCGGCAAGACCCGCACCCTGCAGGTCATCGCCGAGCAGGCCGCCTTCGCCGGCGCCTCGGTGTTCGTCGCGGACATGAAGGGCGACCTCTCCGGCATCGCGGTGCCCGGCACCGCCTCCGAGAAGCTCACCGCCCGGGCCGCCGCCCGCGGCCAGGAGTGGGTCTCCCGCGCCGCGCCGACCGAGTTCCTCGCCCTCGGCGGGCAGGGCGAGGGCGTGCCGATCCGCACCACCGTCAGCGACTTCGGCCCGGTGCTGCTGTCCAAGGTGCTCGAGCTGAACGAGACCCAGGAGTCCTCGCTCGGGCTGATCTTCCACTACGCCGATGCCCAGGGCCTCGCCCTGCTGGACCTCAAGGACCTGCGTGCCCTGATCCAGTTCCTCACCTCCGACGAGGGCAAGGACGAGCTCAAGGGCATCGGAGGGATCTCCTCCGCCACCGCGGGCGTGATCCTGCGCAGCCTCACCGCCTTCGAGTCCTCCGGGGCGGACGTGTTCTTCGGCGAGCCCGCCTTCGACACCGCGAAGCTGCTGCGCACCGCCGAGGACGGCACCGGCATGATCTCGTGCCTCGAGCTGCCCGGCGTCGCCTCCCGCCCGGCCCTGTTCTCCACCTTCATGATGTGGATGCTCGCCGAGCTGTACCAGGAGCTGCCCGAGGTGGGGGACCGCGAGGTCCCCAAGCTGGTGTTCTTCCTCGACGAGGCGCACCTGCTGTTCAAGGACGCCTCCAAGGCGTTCCAGGACCAGGTGGTCCAGACGGTCCGCCTGATCCGCTCCAAGGGCGTGGGCATCTTCTTCATCACCCAGACCCCGAAGGACATCCCCGGGGACGTCCTCGCCCAGCTCGGCAACCGCGTCCAGCACGCGCTGCGCGCCTTCACCCCCGACGACGCGAAGGCGCTCAAGGCCACCGCCTCCACCTTCCCCACTTCGGAGCACGACCTCGTCGAGGTCATCCCGGCGCTCGGCACCGGTGAGGCGATCGTGACCGTGATGAGCGAGGACGGCACCCCGACACCGGTCGCGATCACCGCCGTGCGCGCGCCGGAGTCCTCCATGGAGCCCGCCGGCACCGAGGCGATCACCGCCGCGGTCGCGAAGTCGCCGCTGCAGCAGGAGTACGGCACCGCCGTCGACAACGAGTCCGCCTACGAGATCCTCGCCGCCCGCGCCGCGAAGGATCAGGAGGCGATCGGCTCGGCCGACGCCAAGGCCGCCTCCGGCGGCGAGAAGGCGTCCTCCTCCGAGCCGAAGGACGGCGCGAAGGGCGGCTCCGAGCGTTCAGCGAAGGAGGACGAGGGCTTCTTCGAGAAGCCCGCCGTGAAGTCCTTCCTCCGCTCGGCGGGCACGGCGCTGGGCCGCGAGATCACCCGCAGCCTGTTCGGCACCCGTCGCCGTCGCTGAGCGATCCGCGACGCAGACCGTCGGCCCCCGGGGAGCGATCCTCGGGGGCCGACGGCGTCCAGACCGTGGCGACCGGCTGGGATGGCTCAGCCGCTCTCGAGGCCCCTCACCAGAAGTAGCCGCGCCCCGCGCAGTACGTCGCGACCTGCTGGACGCTCAGCCAGTGATGGCTGGGCAGGGTGCTGCTCAGCGTGGAGCCGGCCGGATCGGCGATGCGCAGCGAGCGCTCGTCGGCGTTGTAGCCGTCGATCGTGACGAAGTGGAAGATGTCGCTCGTGTTGCCGCCCCAGTTCGGGTACTCGCCGGCCACCACCCACCAGTTGCAGACGGTCGCGAAGCCGGTGTCGACGTTGGCGACCGCGCGCTGCCAGAGCAGGTCCGCATCGGCGGGGGAGGCGCTCGTGCCGCCCATCCACTGATCTCGGTAGGTCGCCCCGGTCAGCCGGTTCGTGAGCACGGGGGAGACGGCACCGAAGTTCGTGCCGTTGTCGGTGGTGCCGAGCTCGGCGGCCAGGGTGTCCAGGCCGGGCGGCGTCACCTTCGCGCTCAGCGCGATGGAGACCGCGGTGGGACCGCAGTAGAAGAAGTTCGGCTGCTCGCGGTAGGTCGTCGGCAGCACCTTCTCGCCGGCGGCGGAGGCGCGCGGGGTGATCGCGAGGGTGCCGAGACCGGCCGCCGCGCTCACCCCCACGGCGCGGAGGAACGTCCTGCGATCGGGAGCGATGGTGGTCATGGATACCTCGTCCTGGGCGTCGGGGGCAGTGGCCGGGGTGACCGGCGTCACGACGCTATGCACGAGAGGGTGCCGAGGTGGATGGGGAGTCCTCCCCCTTGACATCCCTGACGCGGCCCGAGGTGGGTCGTGGAGTCTCTGACCTGGGCGATCTCCCGCGCGGGAGCGGTGCGCCCCGAAACATGACGGCGCCCCCACCGAGCGGTGGGGGCGCCGTCAGCGGGCGGAGCGTCAGCTCACTTCCTGCCCTGGTTCGCGACAGCCTCGGCGGCGGCCTTCGCGGCGACCGGGTCGAGGTAGCGGCCGCCCTTCTCCACGGGCTGGAAGTCCTCGCCCAGCTCGTACACCAGCGGCTGGCCGGTGGGGATGTTCAGGCCGGAGATCTCCTCGTCGGAGATGCCGTCGAGGTACTTCACCAGCGCGCGCAGCGAGTTGCCGTGCGCGGCGATCAGCACGGTCTTCCCGGCGGCGAGGTCGGGCTTGATGCCCTCCTCCCAGTACGGCAGGAAGCGCTCGACGACGTCCTTGAGGCACTCGGACTTCGGCAGCTGGTCACCGAGGTCCGCATACTGCGGGTCCTGATCCTGGGAGAACTCGGAGCCGAACTCGATCTCGGGCGGCGGGGTGTCGTAGGAGCGGCGCCAGGCCATGAACTGCTCCTCGCCGTACTTCTCGCGGATCTCCGCCTTGTCCATGCCCTGCAGGGCGCCGTAGTGGCGCTCGTTGAGGCGCCAGTCGCGCTTGACGGGGATCCAGTGGCGGTCCGCCGCGTCCAGCGCGAGGTTCGCGGTCATGATGGCGCGGCGCTGCAGGGAGGTGTGCACGACGTCCGGCAGGATGCCGGCCTCCTTGAGCAGATCGCCGCCCTCGGCGGCCTCCGTGCGGCCCTTCTCCGTCAGGGCCACGTCGACCCAGCCGGTGAAGAGGTTCTTGGCGTTCCAGTCGCTCTCGCCGTGGCGGAGCAGCACGAGTGTGTAGGTCATGGCCCCAGGGTACGTGGAGCGTCCCGGCGGTGCACGTCGGGACCAGCGCCGGCGGATCCTGGGCAGCAGGGCCCGCGCCGGCGCGGATAGGCTCGAGGAATGGCCGTCCCCGCGCACACCGCCCCGCCGCTGCCCACCTCACCGGACCTTCGCCAGGTGCCCGTGGTGCTGCTGGACCTCGACGGCACGATCGTCGAGTCCGGT
The DNA here is from genome assembly GCF_002407065.1 of Brachybacterium ginsengisoli. Lineage (NCBI taxonomy): Bacteria > Bacillati > Actinomycetota > Actinomycetes > Micrococcales > Dermabacteraceae > Brachybacterium > Brachybacterium ginsengisoli. Next base: position 2,791,150 of record NZ_CP023564.1, on the reverse strand, counting down.
CCCGGGATCCTCGCCGCCCTCGACCATGCCTTCGCGGTCTGCGGGGAGCAGCACCCCGGGGATGAGGTCCTCCAGGGGTTCATCGGCCCGCCGCTCTCGGACTCGTTCCGCGGAGTGCTCGGACTGAGCGCCGCGCGCGCGGAACGGCTGCGACAGGCGTACAACGACCACTATCTCGAGCACGGCGTGCTCTCCAGCGCCCCGTACCCCGGGATGCGCGAGCTCATCGCCGCCCTGCGCGCCGAGGGCCGCACGGTCGCGGTGGCGACGAACAAGCCGGAGTCCACGGCGATCCGGCTCCTGCGGAACCAGGGTCTCGCCGACGAGCTCGACCTCATCGGCGGCACCGATGCCGCCGCGGGTCGGCGCGACAAGGCCGCCGTGATCGAGGACGTGCTGCTGCGGCTCGGGGACCGTGTGCGGGCCGGCGCCGTGATGGTGGGGGACCGGCTCCATGACGCGGAGGGCGCGGCGGCGCACGGCCTGCCCGCCGTGCTCGTGGGCTGGGGATACGGCGGGGAGCTCGAACGAGCCTCCGGCCTGCCCGTCGCCGAGACCGTCCCGGAGCTCTCCGCGCTGCTGCGGGGCTGAACGCTCCGGACTCAGGCCTCGAGCAGGATCGTGAAGGGGCCGTCGTTGGTCAGCCCCACCCGCATCATCGCGCCGAAGCGGCCGGTCGCGACCGTGACCCCGCGCTCACGGATCGCCTCCACCAGCTGATCCACCAGGGGCTCGGCGAGGGGGCCGGGGGCGGCGGCGCTCCATGACGGCCGCCGCCCCTTGCGCGCATCGCCGTAGAGCGTGAACTGGGAGACGACGAGCACCTGTGCGCCGGCGTCGAGCACCGAGCGCTCGCCGTCGAGGATCCGCAGCTCGCAGATCTTGCGGGCGATGGTGGCGACCTGGTCCGGGCCGTCCTCGTGGGTCACGCCCACCAGGGCCAGCAGTCCCTCGCCCTCGATGTCGCCGACCACCTCGCCATCGACCTCGACCTGGGCACCGTCGACCCTCTGGAGCACTGCACGCATGCCCCGATGGTGGCACAGCCCCGCCTGAGGCTGCAGGACCCCGGCGACGGCCGGGCTCAGCCGGGGAGGATCGTGTCGATCCGACGTTCCTGCGTGGGGGAGTCGTCACCGTCATCGCCACGATCCGGTGCGGGCAGCGGGCGGTCCCGGCCCTGCTCGGAGGCCTGGGTGGGCTGCGCCGACGGGGCGGACGGCGGCAGCGGCGCCGTCCTCTCCGCCGGTGCGGAGAGGGCGGACGGTCCCGAGGGACGTTGGACCGCCGGGTACGCACCCGGGGCCGGCTGCTGCGGTGCCGACTGCGGCGGGGCGGAATGCGTCGGAGCGGACTGCGGCGGGGCCGTCCGGGGAGGCACCTGCCCGGAGCCTGCGGGAGGAGGCGGCGCCGAGTGCCGCCCGGCCGACTGCTGGGGTGCGGCCTGGGGCGGTGCGGCCTGCTGAGGTGCCGGCGGGGCCGAGCGCGTCGGCGGCGCGGACTGCTGGGCCGGTGCGGGGGCGCCGTGCTGCGGGGCGACGGACGGTCGGATCGGCTGCTGCTGGGCGGCCGCCGCCAGCTGCGCCTCGGGGGCCTGGGACGGCGCGCCCTGCGGCGGCACCTGGCGCACCCCCGTCGGCCCCTGCGGCGGGTCGCCCTGTTCGAGGGGACGCTGCCCGGTGACCGGGCCCCCGGCGGCCTGCTTCGCGGCCGCGGCCTCGAGCCGCTGGGACTCCGCCCGTCGGGCCTCGGAGACCCATTCCTCGGCGACCCGCACGATCGCCTCCGTGGCCGCCTCCCAGGCGGCCTCCTGCTGGCGATGCGGCCCGGTGGCCAGGGACAGCACCACGCCTGCGGAGCGCAGGGCGAGCTCGGTGGGATCCACCCGCTCGGCGAACATCTCGTGCCAGGTGCGGATGGCCTCCTCGACCCGCTCCTGCGTGGCGCGGTCGATGCGGCCGGCGTTGCCGTAGTCGGCCAGGACGCTGAGATGGGCGAGCAGGCACGCCAGGTCGTCGGCCCGACGGCCGGGTCCCACGGTGTCGATGTCCAGCAGCCCCACCACGCGACCGTTCTCGACGAACACCTGCGCCTCGTAGAAGTCCCCGTGCACCACGTCGTGCGGGCGCATGTCCAGGCGCTGCTCGAGCGCGGTCAGCCCGTCGCGGACCGATCGCACCAGGGCGTCGAGCCGGGGACCGAGAGAGGGGACGGACGAGCTGACGATGCCGGAGTAGAACTCCACCGAATCCGTCCACGGCGGTCGCAGCGACAGCGAGTACATCGAGGCCGGGAGCCGGTCGACCAGCGCCACCAGATCCTCCGCACGGCAGGCGTCCACACCCTCGTCGATGACGGCGCGGGCCAGCGGACGGCCCGGCAGCTCCGCGAGCACGACCAGCCCGTTGTGATGGGCGATCACCTCGGGCACGGGGACCCCGGCGGCCAGCAGCCGGCGGTGGCGGTCCACGATCTCGCCGCTGCGGTGGGGCTGCATCACCTTGAGGTAGACCGCCCGGTCGCCCTGCGAGGCGCGCAGCACGGCGCGCCGCCCCGGACGGTAGGAGACCACGTCGATCGCGATCGGGATCGACGGGTCTCCGTCGATGGAGGCGCCCAGGTCATGGAGGGTGCGGCCGACGATGTCCGGGTAGCAGACCAGCGGCAGCATCGGCAGCCAGGGGTCGTGGGGATAGCGCCATACGCGGACGTTGATGTCGCCGTCGGTCATCACCAGGGTCTGCTCGGCGACGTAGAGGTTCTTCTCCCGCTCGCCGATGTGGGCGCTGGCCCCGAAGAGCTCCTCGCGCGCGGGCGCCTGCGGTCCGTCCAGCTCGGGCCAGGACACCTGGGTGCGGTAGAGCGCCTTCGTGCTGCGCCCGGGGCGGTGATCGACATGGTCGAGCTGCCAGCTGTGCAGCACCCCGCCGGAGTTGCCGACGGCCGAGCGGAGCAATCCGCCCGCACCGGGCCCGGTGAGGAGCTCGGAACCGTCCTGCGTCTGTGACATGGGTGAATCAATCTGATCATGGGGTCATCGGGCGACACCGCCTACGATGCTGGCATGGCTGATCGTACCGATAACCTCACCAGCGGGAACCTCCTGGGCATTCCCGAGACCCGACTTCCCGACGACTTCGTGGACACCCAGGTGGCCGAGGAGCTCGTCGAGGGCGACCCGCGGGACGTCGCCGCCCGCCATCTCGACTCCCCTCTCGCGTGGGCCACCCTCGCCGAGGACGCGCTGAGCGACGGCGACGAGATCTCCGCCTACGCCTTCGCCCGCACCGGTTACCACCGCGGCCTGGACGCCCTGCGGCGCGCGGGCTGGCGCGGCCAGGGCCCGATCCCGGCCTCCCATGCCCCGAACCGCGGCTTCCTCCGTGCGCTCGCGATGCTGGGGGAGACCTCGCGCCGCCTCGGCGACCAGCCCGAGGCCGACCGCGTCACCGACTTCCTGCGCGAGGCCGATCCCAGCCTGCTCGGCTGAGCCCGGCAGGATCCTGCCTCGTGCAGGGTGCGTCCACCCGTGCTTGGTAGGATCCACGCGGCCCTGTGCACCGCACGCGGCCACCCGTCCGGAAAGTCACCCGCCGTTCCTCAGGAGTCGCCATGCCCGCCGTCGTGATCGTCGGAGCCCAGTGGGGCGACGAGGGGAAGGGCAAGGCCACCGACCTCCTCGGGGAGCGCGTCGACTTCGTGGTCAAGCCCAACGGAGGCAACAACGCCGGCCACACCGTGGTCGTCGACGGCGAGAAGTTCGAGCTCAAGCTCCTTCCCGCCGGCATCCTCTCGCCGCAGGTGACCCCGGTCATCGGCAACGGCGTGGTGATCAGCCTCGAGGCGCTGTTCGAGGAGATCGGCATGCTCGAGGCCCGCGGCGTGGACACCTCCCGCCTGCGGATCAGCGCCAACGCCCACATCGTCGCGCCCTACCACCAGACCCTCGACAAGGTCACCGAGCGGTTCCTCGGCAAGCGGGCGATCGGCACCACCGGGCGCGGCATCGGCCCGGCGTACATGGACAAGATCGGGCGCCTCGGCATCCGTGTCCAGGACCTCTACGACGAGTCGATCCTGCGCCAGAAGATCGAGGGCGCCCTGCGCCAGAAGAACGAGCTGCTGGTCAAGCTGTACAACCGTCGCGCGGTCGAGGTCGACGAGATCGTCGAGGAGCTGCTCGCCTACGCCGAGCGCCTGCGCCCGATGGTGGTCGACACCACGCTGCTCCTCAACGAGGCGCTGGACCGCGACGAGGTCGTGCTCATGGAGGGCGGCCAGGCCACCTATCTCGACGTCGACCACGGCACCTACCCGTTCGTCACCAGCTCCAACCCCACCGCCGGCGGCGCCTGCACCGGCACCGGGATCGGCCCCACCCGCATCGACCGGGTGATCGGGATCGTCAAGGCGTACACCACCCGCGTGGGCGCCGGGCCGTTCCCCACCGAGCTCGAGGACAAGTGGGGCGAGTACCTCCAGCGCGTCGGCGGCGAGGTGGGTGTGAACACCGGGCGTCCCCGCCGCTGCGGCTGGTACGACGCCCTGATGATCCGCCACGCGGTGCGCATCAACGGCTTCACCGACATCGTGCTGACCAAGCTCGACGTGCTCACCGGCATCGACGAGGTGCCGATCTGCACCGGTTACGACGTGGACGGCGTGATCCACCGCGACATGCCGATGACGCAGACCGAGTTCCACCACGCCACGCCCGTCTTCGAGACGCTCCCGGGCTGGACCGAGGACCTCTCCCTGGCGCGCACCTTCGAGGAGCTGCCCGAGAATGCCCGCAACTACGTGCTGCGCCTCGAGGAGCTCGCAGGCTGCCGGATCAGCGCCATCGGCGTGGGCCCGGACCGTGCGGACACCATCGCCGTCCACGACCTGCTGCCGGGGGCGACCCGCTGACGTGGCGACCCGTCGTACCGATCCCGAAGCGGGCCGCAGCGCGCTGAGCGCGTGGGCGACCGCCCCCGAGAGCGCAGGGCGCTCGGTGCTCGCCCCCGCCGTGCGCCACACCCTGGAGATGTTCGCGGAGGAGTACCCCGGCGGCGCCGTCGAGCTGAGGGTCCCGCCCCATGCCGCCGTGCAGGCCATCGCCGGCACCCGGCACACGCGCGGGACCCCGCCGGCCGTGGTCGAGACGGACGCCGCGACCTGGCTCGCGCTGGCCTGCGGAGACCTGGACTGGGAGTCGGCGACGGCCGACGGGCGCGTGCGCGCCAGCGGGGAGCGCAGCGACCTGCGCGAGCTCCTGCCGCTGCTCGGACCGCGCCGCATCGTGCGCATCGCCCGCGAGCGGTCCGCACGGGAGCAGGAGCAGCGATGAGCGTCGCCGTCGAGATCGCCGTGGAGGACCTCGCCGGCCTCGAGGTCGCCGCCCTCGCCGGCGCCGACCGGGTCGAGCTGTGCGTGGACCTCGCCCGGGGCGGCCTCACCCCGCCCGCCGAGCTGGTCCAGGAGTGCACCGCCCGCGCCGCCGCCCTGGTCGCCGCACGGGACGCGAAGCCCCACTTCGACGTGCATGTGCTGATCCGCTCCCGCGCCGAGCACGGCGACTTCCTGGACCGGCCGGAGGAGTTCACCTTCTCGCCCGAGGAGATCGATCTGATGGCGGACCAGGCCGGCGAGAGCGTCGCCGCCGGCGCCGCCGGCGTGGTGATCGGAGCGCTCACCCCTGCCGGAGAGCTCGACATCCCCGCCCTCGAGGCGATCCGTGACGGAGCGCTGGTGGCCGGCAGCTCCGCGCTGCGCGGCGTGACCCTCACCGTGCACCGTGCGGTGGACGCCCTGGGGGGCCGTGCGCAGCGCGAGGAGGCGGTGCGCACGATGCTCGGCCTGGGCGTGCACCGGGTGCTCAGCTCCGGGGGAGCGGCCCGTGCCCTGGACGGCGCAGAGGATCTCGCCGCCATGGTCGACGCCGCGGAGGGGCTGCTGGACATCTGCGCCGGGGGAGGGGTGCGCCCCGCCGACATCGGCGACCTGGTGCGCCGCACCGGCGCCGCCGACATCCACCTGTCCGCCCGCCGGCGACCCGGCGCCCCTGTCGAGGACGGCGCTCCGAAGACCTGCACCGACCCGGCGACCGTCGCCGCGGCGGTCGACGCCGCTGGAGAACTGTGAGCACTGTGAACGACCTGGAGAACACCGAGAGCACCGCGGGTCCCGAAGGACCTGAGAGCCCTGAGAGCCCTGAGAGCCCTGACGGCGCCGACGGCGCCGACGGCGCGGCCCGCGCGGAGAACGCGGAGGGGACCGCGGGCGCCGAGGAGACCCAGAGCACGGACTCCGCCCAGAGCGCGGACGCCGCCCCGAGCGCCGACGCCGCAGCGCCGGCCGACGAGGACCCATCGGCCGGGGGCACCACGGTCTACGTGCGCCGGGGACGGGTCCCCACCCTGGGGTTCTGGGTCGCGCTGGCGATCATCGTGCCTGCCGTCCTGGCCCTGCTCAGCGCCCCGCTGTTCGAGTTCGCGGACATCAGCGGCGTGCTCAACTTCATGCTCGTGGTCGCCGTGTTCGTCGGCCTCCCGCTGGCCGCGCTCGCCGCGCTGATCGATGCGATCCGGCACCGCAGGGAGGCGCCCTGACGCCGCTGATCCCGCCGTGGACGGGAGCACGGCGCGGGGGCGGGCCTGTGGCACTATGGACCAGTGGCACGCGGCGACGGAAAACTCTCCCATGACCTGCTCCCCGGGGAGAAGGGGCCGCAGGATGCCTGCGGCGTCTTCGGCGTCTTCGCCCCCGGTGAGGACGTCTCGAAACTGACCTACTACGGTCTCTACGCTCTGCAGCACCGCGGGCAGGAGTCCGCGGGCATCGCGACCAGCGACGGCTCGCAGATCATGGTCTACAAGGACATGGGACTGGTCTCCCAGGTCTTCGACGAGGCCTCCCTCGAAGCGCTCCAGGGGCACATCGCGATCGGGCACGCCCGGTACTCGACCACCGGCGGATCGGTCTGGTCCAACGCACAGCCCACCCTCGGGCCCCGCCCCGAGGGCACCGTCGCGCTCGCCCACAACGGCAACCTCATCAACACCGAGGAGCTGCAGGAGCTGGTCGCGGAGCGGCACGGCACGCCGCGCACCGGCGAGCTCGCCCGCGGCAACACGACCGACACCGCCCTGGTGACGGCGCTGCTGAACTCCGAGGGTCCGCTCGAGGACTCCCTGCGCGACGTGCTGCCCCGGCTGCGCGGCGCCTACTGCTTCACCCTGATGGACGAGACCACCCTGTACGCCGCGCGGGACCCGCAGGGGATCCGCCCGCTCGTGCTGGGTCGTCTCGAGCGCGGCTGGGTGGTCGCCTCCGAGACCGCCGCCCTGGACATCTGCGGCGCGAGCTTCGTGCGCGAGGTGGTCCCCGGCGAGATGATCGTCATCGACGAGCAGGGTCTGCGCTCCGAGCAGGTCATGCCGCCGGAGCCCAAGGGCTGCGTCTTCGAGTACGCCTACCTCGCTCGGCCCGACACCCGCATCGCCGGGCGCAGCGTCAACGAGGCCCGCACCGAGATGGGGCGTCAGCTCGCCCGCGAGCATCCCGTCGAGGCGGACCTCGTCATCCCCACCCCGGAGTCCGGCACCCCGGCGGCGATCGGCTATGCCCAGGAGTCCGGCATCCCCTACGGCCAGGGCATGGTGAAGAACGCCTATGTGGGCCGCACCTTCATCCAGCCCTCGCAGACCATCCGCCAGCTCGGCATCCGGCTCAAGCTCAACCCGCTGCGCGAGGTCATCGAGGGCAAGCGCCTCGTCGTCGTCGACGACTCGATCGTGCGCGGGAACACCCAGCGCGCGGTGGTGCGGATGCTCCGGGAGGCCGGAGCCGCCGAGGTCCACGTGCGGATCTCCTCGCCGCCGGTGCGCTGGCCCTGCTTCTACGGCATCGACTTCGCCTCGCGGGCGGAGCTGATCGCCAACGGTCTCGGCACCGAGGAGATCGCCCGATCGCTCGGCGCCGACTCCCTCGGCTACATCACCGAGGCGGGCATGATCGCGGCCACCGAGCAGCCCGAGGAGACCCTCTGCACCGCCTGCTTCTCCGGGAAGTACCCGGTCGCGCTGCCCGAGCCCGTCGCCCGCGCCCAGGGCATCATCCAGAACCCCCAGCCCGTCTCCGCCGAGAAGGACGCATGAACTCCACGCACCAGAGCCCCCAGGACTCCCGCCCCGCGGGGATCACCTACGCCGACTCCGGAGTCGACACCGCCGCGGGGGACCGCGCCGTCGAGCTCATGAAGGAGGCCGTCGCGGCGACCCACGGCCCGCAGGTGCTCGGTGGGATCGGCGCCTTCGCCGGCCTGGTCGACGTCAGCGCGCTGAAGGCCTACGAGCGCCCGCTGCTGGCCTCCTCGACCGACGGCGTCGGCACCAAGATCGCGATCGCCCGCGAGATGGACATCCACGACACCATCGGCCGCGACCTGGTGGGCATGGTGGTCGACGACATCATCGTGGTGGGTGCCGAGCCCCTGGCCATGACCGACTACATCGCCTGCGGCGCCGTGGTGCCGGAGCGGATCGCGGACATCGTCCGCGGCATCGCCGAGGGCTGTCGGCTGGCCGGCTGCGCCCTCGTGGGCGGCGAGACGGCGGAGCACCCCGGCCTGATGGCGCCCGAGGACTACGACGTGGCCGGCGCCGCGGTGGGCGTGGTCGAGGCCGCGGATCTGCTGGGCCCGGAGCGGGTCCGCTCCGGGGACGTGGTGATCGGCATGGACGCCTCCGGCCTGCACTCCAACGGCTACTCGCTGGTGCGCGCCGTCCTGGCCTCGGCCGGGCTCGCCCTCGACGCGCACGTCGAGGACTTCGGGCGCACGCTGGGGGAGGAGCTCCTCGAGCCGACGCGGATCTACACCGGAGATCTCCTGGCCGCCCTGCGGGACCAGCGCTCCGCCGGCGCTGTCCACGCCCTGAGCCATGTCACCGGCGGCGGTCTCGCCGCGAACCTCGCCCGGGTGATGCCCCGCGGGCTCGCCGCCCGCATCGACCGCTCGCGGTGGGAGCCCGGTGCGGTGTTCTCCCGCATGGCCGACTGGGGCTCGGTGCCCCAGCTGGACCTCGAGGGCACGCTGAACATGGGGATGGGCATGGTCGCCGTCGTCGATGCCGAGAAGGCCGACGCCGCGCTGGCCGTCCTCGCCGAGCGCGGGCTCGGAGCCCGGGTGATCGGCGAGGTGGTCGGCGAGGAGACCCTGCCCGAGCCGGGCGCCCGCCTGGAGCATGTCGTCACCGGCGCCAAGGGCGTCGAGGGCGGGGCCGTGCTGATGGCCGGCCAGCATCCCGGCTGGGACTGACCGTCGGGCCAGGTCCGGCGGGGGATCAGCCCTGCCGGACACAGCAGGAGGGCCGACCCTCGGGTCGGCCCTCCTGCTGTGTCACGGTGCTGCCGGCGCGTGCCGGCGTCCTCAGCGACGTCGTGCGGACGGAGCGTCCTCGTCGGCCCAGTCGTCGCTGTCCTCGGCCCGGTCGTCTCCCTCGATGCTGGAGACCTCGCCTCGCTGGGACTGCAGTTCACGCTGCAGTGCCGTGAGGTCCGTCGGCGGGCTGTAGTACTTGAGGTCCCGTGCCACCTTGGTGTGCTTGGCTTTCTGTCGGCCGCGACCCATGGATCTGACCCCCTGTGCGTCGGCTGCCGGGCGTTCTTGTCGGCCCGGAAGATGGCATTAGTTTCGTTCGCTCAGGGTACATGAGCGCCCTGCTGTCCGGCGAACTCCGAGGCGTGAGACGTGCCGGACATCCCTTCGCGGCGCCCCTGCGCAGGGCGAGGCCTCGACAGTTGTCCGGTAAGTCCGAACTGCGGAATCTTCGCGCAATCCTGGGTGTTCGTTTGCCAGGACAGGGATCTTACCGATTAGTCTGTGACCCGTGTCGGCATGAGGTCATGCCGAGCCGGCGAGGATGCGCCCGGGTACCAGCAGCGAAAGGTCGGACCTCCTATGGATGGAGCCACGGAGAACAGCTCCGCGGACGATGAGGGCGCGACGGAGCTGTTGACCCCCGCGGAGGTGGCCAAGATGTTCCATGTCGACCCCAAGACGGTGACGCGCTGGGCGCAGGCGGGGAAGCTGACCTACATGCGGACCCTGGGCGGGCATCGACGCTACCGCCGGGACGAGGTCGTCGAGCTGCTGCGCGACAGCTCCAAGGACGTGTGAGCACCGACCCGTTCCTCGGGGAGGGGTACGAGACGCACCGTATCGATCTCGGGGCCGACGACGAGGGCCCGCTGGTCGCAACACTGATCCACCGCGAGGCCGACGGCCCTGCAGACTCCGGGGCGACTCCCGGTGTCGCGCCGGCGGCTGACCCCGCTCGACCGCCGGTGCTGCTCATGCACGGCTGGTCCGATTACATCCTCGACGGCGCGCTGATGGCGCATCTGGGCCGACGCGGGCACGACGTCTGGGGGCTGGACCTCCGCAAGCACGGACGCAGCCTCCTGCCCGGACAGACCGCCACGGCGGTCGACCACCTCAGCCGGTACGACGCCGAGATCGGTGCTGCGCTCCGGATCATCGGACGACACCGGCCGCCGGTGCTGCTCGCACATTCCACCGGTGGCCTCACCGCGGCGCTGTGGGCCCAGCGCCATCCCCGCACCGTGAGCGGGCTGGTGCTGAACTCCCCCTGGCTCGAGATGCATCTCGGCTCGACCACTCGGATGCTCGCCCAGGCACCTGTGCGCCTGCTCGCCGAGCGCCTGCAGAGCCGACCGATCTTCCCCGCGGGACGGGACCACCTCGCCCGCGCGAGCCACCGCGACTTCGGCGGCGCCTATGAGTACGACCTCGCTCTGAAGCCCCCGGGCGGCCACCCCTTCCCGGCGGTCACCTTCAACGCGGTCCTCGACGGTCAGCGACGGCTCGCCGCCGCCGGACCGCTCGCGCTCCCCGTCCTCGTCCTCCATGCCGACCGCACGCGGATCCGGCCGCGGTTCACCGAGGAGATGCGCCGGGCGGATACGGTGCTGGACGTGCGCTCCCTCTCCGCGGCGGCCCGCGCCCTGGGACCGCAGGTGCGGGTCGAGGCCGTCGCCGGCGCCCGTCATGACGTCTTCCTCTCCGACGCCGACGCGCGCTCCAGGGCGCTCGATCTCCTGGACGACTGGCTGGAGACGTCCTTCCCCTCCGCGCCTACGATGAGGGAGTCCGATCGGGCCGAGGACCTCGGCGAGGCGCCGACGGATCGCCGTGGGAAGGACCGGAGCGATGATCGCTGAACCGCGTTCGATGCGGGGACAGGCCGCCTCGATGAGGCATGCCGCCGACCGGCTCACGCTTCTGCGGCTGCGGCTGGCGAACACCATCGTGGACCTCTCGGCCGCCCAGGACCCGGGCGTCCGCGGGGTCGGCGAGGAGATCCACCAGCGCTGGACCCTCGAGGAGTATCCCGAGCTGGGACGCATCGCGAGCGGTCTGCGGTCCAGCGCGCGGCGGCTCGATGCCGCCGCCACCGCCGCCGAACGCAGCACGGGACGGCGCCTGGGCGGATACGCCGGCGCGGGATTCCTGGGGCGCGGGGACGACGCCCACCATCACGTGGAGGACGTCGCCGCCTTCGTCGGCACGGCGCAGGGCGCCAGCATCGGCGGCTTCCCGCTGCTGCCCGGTGCGGAGGACGGCTTCCTCGCGCACCCGTCCCACACCCTCGGCATCGACACCCCCGACTACGACGAGGCCGACTGACCGGACCGTGCCGGCCCGGTCAGGCCGCCGAGCGGCGGTCCGGGGCGAGGGTCAGGGTGAGGACCGTGGTCAGCGCCCCGGCGAGCAGCGGGACCAGCAGCATCGTCACCATCAGCAGGAGCATCGCGGCGGCGGCATCGGCCGCCACGACCCCGAGGGCGACCAGCGCGGCAGCCCCGACCGTCTCGGTGACCCCGGCGCCGCCGGGAGTCAGGGGGACCAGGGACAGCACACGGCCCAGCGCGAAGATCGCCACCGTCAGCAGCCACGGCACCTCGGCGCCGACCGCCTGGATCGCGAGGACCAGCGCGACCCACTGCAGCACCCGGGCCCCGAGGGTCGGTGCGAGCAGCGGCACCCACCGCCGACGCAGCATCTCCACGAGCACATCGCGCTGGGCGAGGATCACGGGGGCGACGCCCTCCGGGAGCTGCGTCGAGAACTGGTCCAGCAGGGCGGACAGCACGCCGCGGCGCAGCAGGACGAGCGTCAGGGCCAGGGCGATCACCGCTCCGAGCACGGCCACCACCGCGGCCCAGACCGCCCCGGGCAGCGCGACCCCGACCGGGGACAGCATCGGGGAGATCGCGTAGGCGCCGAGGCCCAGCAGGGGGATGAGCACCGAGGTGAGCACCATCTCCGCCAGCGAGGCGGCGATGATCCCGGTGAGGATGACGGGCAGGGCGAGGCCGGAGCGGCGCAGGATCCACCCCATCAGGCCCAGCCCGAGGATGCCCCCTCCCGGGATGGCGAGCGAGGTGGCCCCGGCGGCCGGATGCGCCAGCAGGACACCGGACCAGCGCGATCCGGGCAGGGCCACGCGCACCGTCACGGCTTCGAGCAGCAGTGCGCCTGCCCCGAGCATCACCACCGAGGGCACCGCCCAGGCGGGCAGCGACACCAGCGTCCCGGCGATGTCGCCCCAGCTCGTCCCCGTGGCCCAGGGCAGGGCCCAGCCGAGCAGTGCGATCACGAGCGCGGCCGAGACCAGGCCCGCGATCACGCGGCCGCGGGTCAGGCGCGGCGGGCGCTCCGCGTCGAGCTCCGCGAGCTCGTCCTCGAGCCGGCCGAGGCCGCCGGGATGATGCCCACCCCCGTCGGCCCGCCCGGGATCCGCCCGCGGACGGGGCGCTGCGCCCCCGGGGTCGGGGGAGTCGGAGGGATCGGGGGAGGCCGCTGACATGCGGCGATTCTCGCACGCGGCGGGCAGGCTCCATCCAGGGGCGAGGACCTAGCATGCGGACATGTCCTTCCTGCTCTCCCTCCTCGTCGTGCTGCACCTGATCTGCTGGGCCGTCGCGCTCGGCACCTGGGTGGCCGCCGCCCGCACCCGCCAGCCGAACCCGGGGATGCCCCATGCCGTCGCCGGTGCCGTGGTGACCGGGCTCGTGCTCGCCGCCCTGGTCTCGATCGTCGGCGACCCGAACCACATGAAGCTGGGCGTCAAGCTGCTGATCGGCGTGGTCGCCCTGGTCCTCGCCTACATCGCGAAGAAGAAGGGCCCCGAGACCACTTCCGCGGTGTGGTTCGGCATCCCCACCGCGATCGTTCTCAACGTGATCATCGCCGTGTTCGTCTGAGCCTCTGTCGAGGCGACCTGCCATGACAGGCTCGCATCCACCTGCTCACGTCCGCACCGGGCCCGACAGCCTCCCCGCTGTCGGGCCCGGCCCTATCCTGGAACCCTCATGAGCTCTCTCTTCGACGACCTTTCGCTGCCCGACGCCTTCCGCCGCCTCGACGGGGTGTCGGTGGCGCCGCAGACCCGCGACGGCGATCCTGTCGCGCCGCAGGGAGGGTCGGAACCCGATGAGGAGGCCCCGCTCGCGCAGGAGCCGCCGGCCCCCGAGGAGCCCCCGTACGACGAGGAGCCCCCGTACGACGACGCGCCGCCGCCCGAGGACGAGCTTCTGCCCCCGCCCGCCGCGGACCACCGCCCGCAGCGCTCGGCGGACCGGCCCGGCCCCGGCGGTCCGGTGCCGGGCGGTCCGGTGCCCGGATTCGTCGCCGCCGGGCTCACCGAGCTCACCGATGGCCTGAACCCGGCGCAGCGGGAGGCCGTCGAGCATCGCGGATCCCCGCTGCTCATCGTCGCCGGCGCCGGATCGGGCAAGACCCGCGTGCTCACCCGGCGCATCGCCCATCTGCTGCGCTCGGGCGAGGCCTCGCCCGGCGAGATCCTCGCGATCACCTTCACGAACAAGGCCGCCGCCGAGATGCGCGAACGCGTGGGCGAGCTGGTGGGTCCGGTCGCCCGCAGCATGTGGGTCTCCACCTTCCACAGCGCCTGCGTGCGGATCCTGCGCCGGGACGCGGCCGCCGCCGGGCTGAAGAGCTCCTTCACCATCTATGACAGCGCCGATTCCCTGCGGCTGATCACGACGATCGCCAAGGACCTCGAGCTGGACACGAAGAAGCATGCTCCGCGCGCCCTGGCCTCACGGATCTCCACGCTGAAGAACGACCTCGTGGACCCGATCGACTTCGCCGACCAGGCGGAGAGCGCGAAGAACCCCTTCGAGCGCACCCTCGCCCGGATCTACACGAACTACACCGAGCGGCTGCGTCAGGCCAACGCGGTGGACTTCGACGACCTCATCGGTCTGACGGTGACGCTGCTGCGGGAGAACCCGGCGATCCGCGAGGGCTACCGCCGCCGCTTCCGCCACCTGCTGGTGGACGAGTACCAGGACACCAACACCGCCCAGTACCAGCTGGTGCGGGAGCTGGTGGGGGACGACCCGCGCGCCGATCTCACCGTGGTGGGCGACTCGGACCAGTCGATCTACGCCTTCCGCGGCGCGACCATCCGCAACATCGTCGAGTTCGAGCAGGACTTCCCCTCGGCCCGCACGATCGTGCTCGAGCAGAACTACCGCTCCTCCCAGAACATCCTCACCGCCGCGAACTCCGTGATCGAGGAGAACGCCGGGCGGCGCAAGAAGAACCTGTGGACCGATCAGGGCGAGGGCGAGCAGATCACCCTCTACGTCGCCGATGACGAGCGCGAGGAGGCCCGGTACATCGGGCGGCAGATCGATGCCCTCGTGGACGACGGCCGCGGTGCCGGTGACATCGCGATCTTCTACCGGGCCAACGCCCAGTCCCGGGCGCTCGAGGACCAGCTGATCCGTGTGGGCCTGCCGTACCGCGTGGTCGGCGGGACCCGCTTCTACGAGCGCCGCGAGATCAAGGACGCGATCGCCTATCTCCAGGTGCTGACCAACCCGGCCGACGAGATCAACCTGCGCCGCATCCTCAACGTCCCCAAGCGGGGCATCGGCGATCGGGCCGAGGCCGTCATCGCGATGCTCGCCGAGCGGGAGCGGATCGGCTTCGGCGAGGCCCTGCGCCGCGCCGAGGAGGCACCCGGCATCGCCACCCGGTCGCTGAACGCGGTGCGCACCTTCGTGGCGATGCTCGACGACCTGCGCGCTCTGGCCGAGGACGGCTCCGGTCCCGCGGATCTGATCGAGGCGATCCTGCAGCGCTCGGGCTACTACGCCGAGCTGCAGGACAGCGACGACCCGCAGGACGAGTCCCGCCTGGAGAACCTCGCCGAGCTGGTCAGCGTCGCCGCCGAGTTCGAGGCGCAGGTCGAGGAGGCCGACGCCGTCGCCAGCGAGTACGAGGACGCCGAGAGCGCCGAGAGCGCCGAGAGCGGCGAGAGCGCCGAGAGCGGTGAGGCGGAGAGCTCCGAGCCCGGGAGCGCCGAGCAGGGGAGCGCCGGTGCCCGGGGCACGGCTCCGCAGGAGGTCGGGACCGCACCGGACGCCGAGCTGACCGCACCGGATGATCCCGAGGCGAGCCTCGTGGACCGCTTCCTGGAGAAGGTCTCGCTGGTGGCCGATGCGGACCAGATCCCCGGCGAGGAGGATCAGTTCGTCACCCTGATGACGCTGCACACGGCCAAGGGGCTCGAGTTCCCGGTCGTCTTCCTCACCGGCATGGAGGACGGCACCTTCCCCCACAACCGCACCCTGAGCGATCCCGACGAGCTCGAGGAGGAGCGCCGCCTGGCCTACGTGGGCATCACCCGCGCCCGCGAGAAGCTCTACCTGACCCGGGCGCAGATGCGCTCCCTCTGGGGCCAGACCCAGTACATGCCGGCCAGCCGCTTCCTCGACGAGGTGCCCGAGAGCGTGCTCGACGTGGCGCGCGCGGGATCGACCCTCGGCGGGGCCGGCTTCGGCGGCGGCTACTCCGGCGGGTCGGGCGGATACGGCGGCTCCGGCGGTCGTGGAGGCTCGGGCGGCCATTCCAGCGGCGGCGGGCGCGGCCCGTCCTTCAGCGGCGGCATCGGTGGCGGGCGCAGCGACATCAAGCGCCCCAGCCTCGGCTCCGGCCGCAAGGCCACCCCGGCCGACCAGCTCCCGCAGCTCGCGGTGGGGGACCGGATCACCCACGACTCCTTCGGGATGGGGACCGTCACCGAGGTCGCCGGGCAGGGCGAGAAGACCCAGATCGAGGTGCAGTTCAAGGCCCCGCACGGGACCAAGCGCCTGGTGCTGCGGTACGCCGCGATCACCAAGCTCTGAGCATCGGCTCAGCCGACGGCGACGAGCTCGACCTCGATGCCGTGGGGGTCCTCGGCGTACCACGCCACGTGGTCCTCGCCGCCGGCGTGCGGGTAGCGGTCGGCGAACAGCTCGTGCCAGCCGTGCCGCGCCGCCTCGGCCCGGATCGCATCCAGAGCGCCCCGGTCGGCGACGCGCAGCGCGAGGTGGTTCATGCCGGGGCGGCGGCGCTCCGAGGATGCCCCCTGGACGTCGTCGGACTGCTCGAGCACCAGGTAGGAGTCATCGCGGTGGCGCCAGATGCGGCCCAGCTCCCAGCCCTCGACGCGCTCCGGGGCCCAGCCCAGGGACGTCATCAGCCAGTCCCAGGCCGGTGCGGCCACGGCGAGATCCGCCGTCCACAGCTCGAGGTGATGGAGCCCGGTGCGGGGCGGTGGGGCAGAGGTCATGGGCCGACGGTACCCGTGCGCCGCGGGAGGGGCATCAGCCGGCGTCGCGAGATCGCTTCCACTGCGCGTACAGCCCGGCGCCGAAGCTCACCACCACGATCACCCCGACGATGATCAGCACCGTGGTGAAGGGGATCGGAATGCCGGCGGCGGCCAGCACGCCCCAGATGATGAACAGCGAGAGGCCGATCAGCAGGGCGTCGCGCAGCGCCCGCATGATCCTCGGGATGATGTTCACCCGGGACACGCGGCGGCTGGCCACGGTGTAGTAGGCCGCGGCGTCCCGTGACAGCTTGTCGGTGTCGAGGGCGGGCCGGGGCGCCGTGCTCGTGCGCGAGGAGGTGGGGCGGGTGCCGCCGGTGCCGTGCTCCCGGTCCCTGTGCTCCTGGTCCCGGCGGTCCTCCGGGCGGTGGTGCTCCGGGCGGTGCTCCTGGTCCCGGTGGTCCTGCGAGCGACGATCGTCCGCCCGGTCCCGCTCGGCGCGGCGCGGCGCATCGTCCGGTCGGCGGCCCTCGTCGATCGCCCGCTCGGCGGCACGGACATAGGCGCCGGCTCGGCCGGAGGCCCGACGGGCGGCGTCCTTCGCCCCGGGAGCCTGCTTGCGGGCGGTGTTCTGCGCCGCCTTCGCGTAGGTCTTCCAGTCGGCCATGACGTCTCCTCGACTCAGCGGTGCTCGCCGCGGGGCTCCCGGCGGGGGCGCTCCGCACGATCCTCGACGCTCCTGCGGACCTCGGCGTCGCGGGGATCCTCCTCGCGGAAGCGGATGTCGCCGCCACCGCGCACCTCGCGCTGCGGGCGCGGGTTCCGCGCCCGATGCTCGTTGAAGTAGGACAGCCCCACGTTCAGTCCCAGCGTGATCACGACGGACAGCGCGAAGCCGGCGAAGGTGGAGCGCACTCCGACCAGACGCAGCACGATGAACAGCACGCCGATCGCGACCACGCTGAATCCGAGGTGGTCGCGGACGCGCTGGGTGAGGCTGCGGGGGCGTCGGCTCATGACGGCATCGTAGTCGCCCGGGCTGGGCGTGCACCGTGCCCGCCGGGCGGTCGGCGGCGGGGTCCCGCGCATCGGGGGAGCGCGTGGGGAGTGAGACTCCCCGCACACCACCCGTCGTGGCTCGATGCGCGAGGCGGAAGCGATACGCTGACCGTGTTCCCAGGGGTGGCATCGAGGCCAGTGCGGCCTGCCGCCCACTGCCGACATCGAGAGGAAATGCACCCCGTGGACCTGTATGAGTACCAGGCCCGCGATCTCTTCGAGAAGCACGGCGTGCCCGTGCTCGGAGGAGTCGTCGCGGAAGATCCGGCAGCTGCCAAGGCCGGAGCAGAGAAGCTCGGCACCCCGGTCGTCGTCGTCAAGGCCCAGGTGAAGACCGGTGGCCGCGGCAAGGCCGGTGGCGTCAAGATCGCGAAGTCCCCCGAGGAGGCGGAGCAGAAGGCCTCCGAGATCCTCGGCATGGACATCAAGGGCCACACCGTGCACCGCGTCATGATCGCGGCGGGCGCCGACATCGCCGAGGAGTACTACTTCTCGCTGCTGCTGGATCGGGCCAACCGCAACTACCTCGCCATGTGCTCCGTCGAGGGTGGCATGGAGATCGAGCAGCTCGCCGTCGAGCGCCCCGAGGCGCTCGCCCGCGTGGCCGTCGACCCCAACGTCGGGATCGACGACGCGAAGGCGAAGGAGATCGTCGAGGCCGCGAAGTTCGACGCCGAGACCGGTGTCAAGGTCGCCCCCGTGCTGGTCAAGCTCTGGGACGTCTACAAGAACGAGGACGCCACCCTGGTGGAGGTGAACCCGCTGGTCAAGACCGGCGCCGGGGACATCGTCGCGCTGGACGGCAAGATCACCCTCGACGACAACGCGGAGTTCCGCCACGAGGACCACGCCGCGCTCGTCGACGTCACCTCCGAGGACCCGCTGGAGACCAAGGCCAAGGCCCTGGACCTCAACTACGTCAAGCTCGACGGCGAGGTCGGCATCATCGGCAACGGCGCGGGCCTGGTCATGTCCACCCTCGACGTCGTCGCGTACGCCGGAGAGAAGCACTCGGTCAAGCCCGCGAACTTCCTCGACATCGGCGGCGGCGCCTCCGCCGAGGTGATGGCCAACGGACTCGACGTCATCCTCGGTGACGAGCAGGTCTCCGCCGTCTTCGTCAACGTCTTCGGCGGCATCACCGCCTGCGACGCGGTCGCCAACGGCATCGTCGGCGCCCTGAAGAAGCTGGGCGACGCCGCCACCAAGCCGCTCGTGGTCCGCCTCGACGGCAACAACGTGGAGGAGGGGCGGAAGATCCTCGCGGACTTCGCCCACCCCCTCGTCACCCAGGCCGACACCATGGACGGCGGCGCGGCCAAGGTCGCCGAGCTCGCCGCCGCAGGAAAGTGAGCAGCACCCGACATGTCTATCTTTCTCGATGAGAACAGCAAGGTCATCGTCCAGGGCATGACGGGCTCGGAGGGCATGAAGCACTCCCAGCGCATGCTCGACTCGGGCACGAACATCGTCGGCGGCGTGAACCCGCGCAAGGCCGGCCAGTCGGTCGCCTTCGAGGGCGGCACGGAGGTCCCGGTCTTCGGGACCGTCGCCGAGGCCATGGAGGCCACCGGCGCGAATGTCTCGGTGGTCTTCGTGCCGCCGAAGTTCGCCAAGGGCGCCGCGATCGAGGCGATCGACGCCGAGATCGAGCTCCTCGTCATCATCACCGAGGGCATCCCGGTCACGGATTCCGCCGAGTTCTTCAACTACTCGCAGGCCAAGGGCACCACCCGCATCATCGGGCCGAACTGCCCGGGCCTGATCAGCCCCGGCAAGTCCAACGCGGGCATCACCCCCTCGAACATCACCGGTGCGGGGAAGCTGGGCCTGGTCTCCAAGTCCGGCACCCTGACCTACCAGATGATGTACGAGCTCGCCGACATCGGCTTCACCACCGCCATCGGCATCGGCGGCGACCCGGTCATCGGCACCACGCACATCGATGCGCTCGAGGCGTTCGAGAACGATCCGGAGACCGCCGGCATCGTGATGATCGGCGAGATCGGCGGCGACGCCGAGGAGCGTGCGGCCGAGTACATCAAGGCCAACGTCACCAAGCCGGTCGTCGGCTACGTCGCGGGCTTCACCGCCCCCGAGGGCAAGACCATGGGCCACGCCGGCGCCATCGTCTCGGGCTCCGCGGGCACCGCGCAGGCGAAGAAGGAGGCCCTCGAGGCCGCCGGCGTCAAGGTGGGCAAGACCCCCACCGAGACTGCCGACCTGATGCGCGAGATCATCAAGGGTCTGGTCTGAGCTGACCCACCCGCAGGACCGGCCCTGAGGCCGCTCCTGCCGCCCAGGAGGCCCCGGACCCGTCACAGGGTCCGGGGCCTCCTGCGTCAAGGTCCCGGCGCGCCCGCGCGGTGTCGGCGGGCAGACTAAGCTGGTCGAAGCCTGCTGTGCGCCAGACGAAGGAGGGGGCCCTGTGTCCGGAGATCTCATCGACACCACCGAGATGTACCTGAAGACGGTGTTCGAACTCCACGAGGCCGGGGTCGCGCCGATGCGGGCCCGGATCGCCGAGCGCCTGGGCCACTCCGGACCCACCGTCTCCCAGACGGTCGCGCGGATGGAGCGCGACGGGCTGCTCCATCTCGACGACCAGCGGCGGATCCGGCTCACCTCCGAGGGCTCCGCGGTCGCCACCGACGTGATGCGCAAGCACCGACTGGCCGAGCGGCACCTGCTGGACGTGATCGGGCTGGACTACGCCCACGTCCACGAGGAGGCCTGCCGCTGGGAGCACGTGATGAGCCTCGAGGTCGAGAAGCGCATCGCGCAGCAGGTCGCTCCGCCCTATGTGGATCCCTACGGCAACCCGATCCCCGGCCTCGCGGCCCTCGGCATCGAGGAGACCCAGGCCATAGAGGAGGGTAAAGGCGAGTCCAACAGCAGCAGTGAGCTGAGTGAGAGCCTCGCCGATGGACAGACCCTCCGGGTCCGGCTGGAGCGGATCGGGGAACGGGTCCAGAGCGATGTGGATCTTCTCGGTGACCTCGCACGTCACGGCATGATTCCAGGGGCCGAGGTCAGCGCTGAGCGGGTCGGCGGCAGCATCGTGCTGACGGGTCCCGGCGGAGGAGAGGTGGCGGTGACCGAGGTCGTCGCCGATCAGCTCCACGTGAGCCCGCTCGACGCCGGGTAAAGGATCCGTCAAGCTCTTCCCAGGACCTTCCAGTCATCCTGACGATGACGCTTCGCGCCCCCTAGTCTCGAGGGCGTGCCGCGGCGACAAGAGCCACGGCATTCCCCCCGGAGAGCCCCGTCGCGCACCGGATCGGGAGGCGAGACATCCACACGCGCGAGGGCGAGATCCCGGGGCTGGGAGCCACACGTGTCGAAGACTGCGAACCACACCCACCGCCGCGCCGCGCGCACCGTGACCCCTGCCGCCCGTGCGGGCCGTGCAGGTGCCGGAGCCGCCATGGCCGCGGCGATGCTGTTCGGCGGCGCCGCCGCCGCGACGGCCGAGCCCCAGGCCGACGCCCCGCAGGCTGACGCAGCCCCCGCGCTGATCGCCCCCGTCGCCGCTCCGGCCGTGGGCATCCCCGCCGCCAAGGCCGCCGTCTCCGAGAAGGCCGGGCCCGCTCTGGCCCCCGTCGCCGGCGAGATCTCCGTCGAGGTCGGCCCGACGGAGGAGGAGATCGCCGCCGCCGAGGCCGCTGAGCGCGAGGCCGCCGAGCTCGCCGCAGAGCAGGAGGCCGAGGAGAACGCGCAGGCCGAGCAGGACCAGCAGTCCGAGGACAGCACCGAGAACGAGACCGAGACCCGTCAGGACGAGGGCTCCTCCCGCTCCGAGGAGCGCTCCAGCCGTGAGGACGACGAGGACTCCTCGTCCTCCTCCAGCTCGTCCTCGAGCTCCAGCTCCTCTTCGAACTCCTCCTCCGATCAGTCGCAGGAGCAGAAGTCCGAGGAGAAGTCCTCCCCGGCGCCGTCGGCCGCCAAGGGCGGTTCGGTCCTCGCCACCGCTCGCTCCGGCATCGGCACCCCGTACGTCTTCGGCGGCACCTCCACCTCCGGCTGGGACTGCTCCGGCTTCGTGCAGTGGGTCTACGCCCAGCACGGCGTCTCCCTGCCCCGCGGCGCCGACGCCCAGGCCGCCTCCGGCACCGTCGTCTCCCGCTCCGAGGCGCAGCCCGGCGACCTGGTCTGGAAGCCCGGCCACATCGGCATCTACGCGGGCAACGGCAAGTTCGTCGACGCCGGCAACCCCCGCGTCGACACCACCGAGCGCAACATCTACTCCGGCAGCTGGACCTTCGTCCGCGTCGGCTGACACTCCGCGCTCCTTCGGCCCCGCACCACGTTCCGTGGTGCGGGGCCGCTCCCATTCCCGGCAGCGCGAACAACCGACCCGGCCGTCCTGCCGACGGGCGTGACCTGACCGACCGGACCGGCCCCCGTCCGAGCTCCTCCCGGGGTCGTCCCGGTACCGTGGGCGCGTGCATACCGTCCGTGATCTCCTCGCTCTCGCCCTCCTCCTGGGCGCCACCGTGCTCGGCGCCCTCTGGCTGCCGGGCACCTGGCTGCACGAGAACGTGGTCGTCCGGGACGGCTTCCTCGCCGTCACGGCGCCCCTGGCCGACGACGCGGCGTTCCAGCGCTCGCTGAGCGACAGCGCCGTCGAGACGATCGTGGGGGACGACCAGGTCCCGGAGTGGATCCAGGAGCAGCTGACCCCGCTCGCGGAGGAGCAGGCCGCGAAGCTCACCGGGACGGACACCTACGGGACCGTCTGGGTGGCGACGATGGGGGAGCTGCACGATGCGCTGTTCACCCCCGGCGCCTCCGAGCTGGACGTCGACCTGGCTCCGGTGATCGACCGGATCCTCACCCCCGTCGAGGAGCACCTGCCCGTCGCCATCCCGCGCCCGGACGATGCCACCGTCACGGTGGCGAAGGTGCCGGACGTGCCCCTGCTGACGGGCGCGACGGCGGTCACCCCCTGGGCGCACTGGGCCGGTCCCGCGGCCCTCGTGCTGCT
Source organism: Brachybacterium ginsengisoli (assembly GCF_002407065.1). Classification (NCBI taxonomy): domain Bacteria; kingdom Bacillati; phylum Actinomycetota; class Actinomycetes; order Micrococcales; family Dermabacteraceae; genus Brachybacterium; species Brachybacterium ginsengisoli. The sequence continues at coordinate 2,768,464 of NZ_CP023564.1, read as the reverse complement.
GGTCCTCGCGCTGCTGGTGGGCGCCCATCGCCGCACCCTTCTGGCGATCGCCGGGATCGGCGGCATCCTCGCCGGCGCCGGGCTGTGGTGGCTCGCCGCCCGCATCGGGAGCGTCGTGCCCGATGCGGTGGACCGAGCGGTGTTCCTGGGGCCGATCGTCCAGGAGTTCGAGCTCCGCTTCACGGCGGCGATGACGCCCCAGGCAGTGGTCCTGGTGGGCGCCGGGGCCCTGGTGACGGCGGTCGGCGTGGTGCTGATGGGCCTGCACCGGCGCTGAACGGGGCCGACGGCCTCAGAGCATCCCGAGGCGCTCGAAGGCGACCACGATGCCGTGCTCGAGCGGACCGGGGACGGTGACGCCCTCCGCGGCCTCGAGGACCGCCTCCGGTGCACCCTCGATCGCGATGGCCGTGCCGGCCGCGCGCAGCATCCCCAGATCGTTCATCCCGTCGCCGATGCCCACCGTCGCGGAGAGGTCGATGCCGAGGTGCTCGGCCACCCGGCGCACCCCGTCGGCCTTGTCGATCGCCCGCAGATGCAGCTCCCCGGAGCTCACCTCGTCCTGGATGGAGTTGGGCAGGGCCCCCACCTCGGGGCCGATCTCCTCGGCGAGGTCCTCGACCCGCACCGGCGAGCCCCACACGGAGATCTTCGCGAAGGAGCATTCGGCGGGATCCTCGGGCACCGAGATCGCCTCGACGAGGTCCTGGATGCCGCGTCCCAGCGAGCCCTCCGCCGGTGCCGGCGACGAGGGATCGACCCGGCTGCGCAGCTCGTCGGCGGAGCGGGCGGTGCACACCAGGGCGTCGGGGGTCTCCAGCACGAAGGGCACGTCGTGGCTCTGCAGCACCTCGACGGCGCGGCGGCCGAGCTGATCGGGGAAGCGCTGATCCTCGAGCAGCTCCTCGCCCAGCCGGATCCAGCCGCCGGCGGAGGCCACCACGCCGTCGAAGAGCGCCATCACCTCAGGGGCGATGATCGAGGCGCAGCGTCCGGTGCACAGCAGGATCACGTGGCCCCTCGCCCGGGCCCGGCGCACGGCCTCGGCGTGGGCCGGGGGGACGACGCCCTGGAGGGCGAGGGTCCCGTCGTAATCGATGAACACACAGCGGCTGTCGGCCACGGACGCTCCTTGTGAGCAGAGGGATGGAGCCGGGGAGGACCAGGCAGGGGCGGGACCACCAGCCTAGGCGAGTCCCCTGGACGGGTTCAGGGCATGACGCCCTCCGGTCAGCGGCGACGGTGCAGGCTCGCGCGCACCGAGACGGTGACCGCCCGCGATCCGTCCCCGGATCCGGCGAGGGTGGAGAGGTCCACGTGCCGGGCGCTGGGGGTCATCGCCACGAGGTCCCGCACCATCGCCTCGTCCAGCTCGAGCGAGAGCCGGAGGTCCTGGGTGTCCGCGGTGGTGAACAGCGGGTAGAGGACGTCGTGCAGGCGCTCCTCCTTGCGTGGATCCAGCTGCACCATCCCGGGCACGCTCTCGCGCAGCTCGGCCAGATGGTCCGTCGCGGGGCGCACCACGAGCAGGTGCCCCGCAGGGTTCAGCACGCGGGCGAACTCCGCGGGGTTCCGCGGCGCGAACACGTCCATCACGAGGTCCACGGCGCCGTCGGCGAGGGGGAACGGGGAGAAGACGTCCCAGCCGGCCGCGGCGGCCCGCTCATGGGCGCGGGCGGCGAAGCGCAGGGCGCGCGGGGCGGTGTCCACCCCGAGTCCCTGCGCCGAGGGGACCCGGTCGAGCACGCCGCCGAGGTAGTAGCCGGTGCCGCAGCCGATGTCGAGCACCCGGGAGGAGTCGCCGGGATCCGCGGCGGGGAGGACCTGGCCCGCGAGCTCGGCGATCAGCTGCTGGAGCGGTGCGTAGGCGCCGGTGGCGAGGAAGGCGTCCCGTGCGCGGGCCATGTCGTCATCGTCCCCGCTGGTGGGGCTGGTCCCGGTGAGCAGCGAGACATAGCCGGCCCGGGCGAGGTCGAAGCTGTGGCCCTGCGGGCAGCGCAGAGTGCGCTCCGAGAGCTCGACGCGCTCCCGGCAGTGCGGGCACAGCAGGACGTCGAGCCAGGGGAGGAGGGCGGCAGGGGCGGGGCGGGGCACGTCAGCCAGGGTACGTCGCGCCGGGCCCGCTCCCGGTCTCGGTGTCGGTCCCGGAGCGGGGCGCCGGGCAGGAGCCCGAGCGCCTCATGCCCCGACGTACTCCCGCAAGTGCTTCCCGGTGAGGGTCGAGGCGTCCGCGACCAGCTCGGCGGGGGAGCCCTCGAACACGATCCGACCGCCGTCGGCCCCGGCGCCGGGACCGAGGTCGATGAGGTGGTCGGCGTGCGCCATGACCGCCTGGTGGTGCTCGATGACGATCACGGACCTCCCGGAGTCCACCAGCCGGTCCAGCAGACCCAGCAGCTGGTCCACATCGGCCAGGTGCAGGCCGGTGGTGGGCTCGTCGAGGACGTAGATCCCGCCCTTCTCGCCCAGGTGGGTGGCGAGCTTGAGGCGCTGGCGCTCGCCGCCCGAGAGGGTGGTCAGCGGCTGGCCGATGGTGAGATAGCCGAGCCCCACCTCGTCCAGATGGCCGAGCATCCTCGCCGCTGCGGGCACCTTCGTCTCCTCCGCGGAGAACAGCTCCCGCGCCTCGGCGACGGAGAGGGCGAGCACCTCGGCGATGTCCCTGCCGCCGAAGGTGTGCTCGAGCACGTCGGCGCGGAACCGGCGGCCCTCGCACTCCTCGCAGAGGGTCTCCACGGTCTCCATGAACCCGAGCTCGGTGTAGATGACCCCCGCGCCCTTGCAGACGGGGCAGGCGCCCTCGGAGTTGTTGGAGAACAGGGCGGGCTTGACGCCGTTGGCCTTCGCGAAGGCCTTGCGGATCGGCTCGAGCAGCCCGGTGTAGGTGGCGGGGTTGGAGCGGCGGGAGCCGCGGATCGCGGTCTGGTCCACCACGACGGCCCCGGCGTCCTTCGGCAGCGAGCCGTGGACCAGGGAGCTCTTGCCCGACCCGGCCACCCCCGTGATGACGGTGAGCACCCCCAGCGGGATGTCCACGTCCACGTCCTGCAGGTTGTGGTGGTGGGCGCCGCGGATCTCGATCGCCCCGCGCGGCTCGCGCACCGACTCCTTGAGGGACGCGCGGCGGTCCAGATGCACCCCGGTGAGGGTGGCCGAGGCCCGCAGCCCCGCCAGATCGCCCTGGTACTGCACGGTGCCGCCGAGGGCGCCGGCCCGCGGCCCGAGGTCGACGACGTGGTCCGCGATCGCGATCGTCTCCGGCTTGTGCTCGACCACCAGCACGGTGTTGCCCTTGTCCCGGAGGTCCAGCAGCAGCGAGTTCATGGTCGCGATGTCGTGGGGGTGCAGGCCGATGGTCGGCTCGTCGAAGACGTAGGTGACGTCCGTGAGCGCGGAGCCCAGGTGACGGATCATCCGCGTGCGCTGCGACTCGCCGCCGGAGAGGGTGCCGGAGGGGCGGTCCAGGGCGAGGTAGCCCAGACCGATCCGCACGAAGGAGCCCAGCAGGTCGGAGAGGTTCGCCAGCAGCGGGGCGACCGTCGGCCCGGTGTGCGAGGAGCGCAGCGACTCGACCCACTCGGCCAGCTCCGTGATCTGCAGGGAGGTGGCGTCGGCGATCGAGAGGCCGTCGATCCGCGAGGTGCGCGCGTGCTCCGCCAGCCGGGTCCCCTCGCACTCCGGACACACCACGAACTTCACCGCCCGGTCCACGAAGGCCCGCACATGGGGCTGCATCGCATCGCGGTCCTTGCTGAGGATCGACTTCTGGATCTTCGGGATCAGACCCTCATAGGTCATGTTCATGCCGTCGATCGAGATCTTCGTCGGCTCCTTGTACAGGAAGTCGTGGAGCTGACGCTTGGTGAACGACCTGATGGGCTTGTCGGAGGGGAAGAAGCCCGAGCGGGAGAAGATCTTCACGTACCAGCCGCCGGCGGCGTAGTTGGGAATCGTGAAGGGACCCTCGTCGAGGGACAGCTCCTCGTCGTAGAGCTCGGCGAGGTCCACGTCGGAGATCTCGCCCATGCCCTCGCAGCGCGGGCACATGCCGCCCACCCGCGAGTAGGTGGCCTTCTCGGCGATCGTCTTCGCGCCTCGCTGCACGGTCATCGCCCCGGCGGCCGTGACCGAGGGGACGTTGAAGGAGTAGGCGCCGGGGCCGCCGACGTGCGGCTCGGCGAGCTTGGAGAACAGGGTGCGCAGGTGGGCGCTGGCATCGGTGACCGTTCCGACGGTGGAGCGCACGTTCGCTCCCATCCGCTCCTGGTCCACGATGATCGCGGTGGTCAGCCCCTGCAGCTCGTCCACGTCCGGGCGGGCCAGCGAGGGCATGAAGCCCTGCAGGAAGGAGCTGTAGGTCTCGTTGATCATGCGCTGCGACTCCGCCGCGATGGTGCTGAACACGAGCGAGCTCTTGCCGGATCCCGAGACCCCGGTGAACACGGTCAGGCGCCGTTTGGGCAGGTCCAGGGAGATGTCGCGGAGGTTGTTCTCGCGAGCGCCGCGCACCCGGATCACGTCGTGGGAATCGGCGGGGTGGGCGGGGGAGGACATCGGCGGGGCTCCTCGGGCACAGGGGGACGGCGCGGTGCATCCCACGCCCCCGTCATTCTCGCACCGCCGGTGCGGAGTCGGACTAGCCTGGGGCGGTGACCGACACGACGCATTTCGACATCGCCCTCATCGGCTCCGGCTCCGCGAACTCCTTCCCCGGGCCCGAGCTCGCCGGCCGCAGCATCGTCCAGATCGACCGGGGCGTAGGCCCCGATCGGGTCTTCGGCGGGACCTGCATCAACCTCGGCTGCATCCCCACCAAGATGTTCGTGCACACCGCGGACCTCGCCCGCACCCCCGCGGAGGCCGGCCGCTTCGGCCTCGCCGAGCAGCTGGACCATGTGGACTGGCCCGCGATCCGCGACCGCATCTTCGGCCGCATCGATGCGATCTCCACCGGCGGCGAGGAGTACCGCCGTGACCACGAGGACAACGCGAACCTCACCCTGCTGCGCGGCACCGCCCGCTTCACCGGGCCGAAGACCCTGCACGTGACGGGGAACGACGGCACCGAGCAGACGATCACGGCGGACACCATCGTGCTCGGCGCCGGATCCCGGCCGGTGCTCCCGGAGATCGACGGCCTCGCCGAGGCGGAGCCCCACACCTCCGACACCATCATGCGGGTCGACCGGCTGCCGGCGTCGCTGGCGATCCTCGGCTCCGGGGTCGTGGCGGTGGAGATGGCGCACGTCTTCGCCTCCCTCGGCGTCGAGGTCACCCTGATCGCCCGCTCCTCCCGGGTGCTGCGTGCCGCCGACGCCGACGTCTCCTCCCGGCTCACCGAGATCCTCGGAGACCGGCTGCGGCTGGAGACGGACCTGTCCACCACCGCGGTGCGTCGCACTGTCGAGGGCGTCGAGCTGCGGGGCGAGCGCGACGGCGCCGAGGTGCTGATCCGGGCCGAGGAGCTGCTGGTCGCCGTCGGCCGTCGCCCCAGCTCCGATCTCCTGGACGTCGCCGCGGCCGGGATCGACACCGCGCCCGACGGGCGCGTCGAGGTCGACGCGCACCAGCGCGTGCTCGGCGGCGGGGAGGTGCTCGAGGGTCTGTGGGCCTTCGGCGACCTCTCCAGCCCGCACCAGCTCAAGCACGTCGCCAATCACGAGCAGCGGATCATGCGGCACAACATCCTCCACCCCGAGCAGCTGCGTCGCAGCGACACGATGCCGATCCCCAGCGGTGTCTTCACCCATCCGCAGGTCGCCTGGGTGGGGATCGACGAGGCCGCCGCCCGGGCGCAGGGCCGTGCGGTGAAGGTGGCGGTCCAGGAGTACGCCTCGATCGCCTACGGCTGGGCGATGGAGGACACGACCGGGTTCGCGAAGATCATCGTCGACGCGGAGACCACCGAGATCCTCGGCGCCCACCTGATCGGCCCGGAGGCGACCACACTCATCCAGCTGCTCATCCAGGCGATGAGCACCGGGCAGACCGCCCGCGACATCGCCGCGACCCAGTACTGGATCCACCCGGCGATGCCGGAGCTGATCGAGAACGCCCTGCTCCAGCTCGTGGACTAGCAGCCCGCCTCCTCACGACAGCGGCCCCGACCACCCGAAGGTGGCCGGGGCCGCTGCGTCGTGCGGGAGGGGAGCCGTCCGGCTCAGCCCTCGGCCTCGGCACCCGGGAGGCAGGACTTCAGCGGGTCCTTGTCGACCGGCGGCGCCGGAGTGCTCTCCTCGCCCGAGCTCGGCGTCCCGGCGTCGGTGCTCTCCTCGCTGGTCGGCGCGTCGCTCGGGGTCGCCTCCTCGGTGGTGGTCGCCTCGGCCGACGGGTCCTCGTCCTCCTCCTCGGGAGCCTTCCCGGTCTCCGCCGGAGCGGTGGAGCCCGGCTCGGTGTCACCGAGCACGGAGGTCGGCTCTCCCCGCGTCATCGAGTCCTGGATCGACTCCTGGACCCAGGTCTTCAGGAGGGGGTAGTCAGGGTTCCCGGAGAAGGTGACGTCCTGGGTGATCGGGTAGGAGGAGAAGCCGCCCTCCTTGATCCGCAGCGCCAGCTCGACGAAGGCGTCGATGTTGGAGATCGGGATGTCGGTGACGATGTTCTCCTCGGTGGCGCTGACCAGGCCGGGGATCGACATGGCGAGGGTGGCGGGATCCGCCTCCTCCGCGACAGCGCGCACCATGCGCTGCTGGCGGCACATGCGGTTGAAGTCGTTGGAGCCCTCGCGCGAGCGGGAGTACCACAGGGCGTGGAAGCCGTCGAGCTTCTGCTCGCCCGGCTCGATCCAGCCCTCGATGTCGGCGGCGCCGCCTCCGATCGGGATGCGCCGCTCGACGACCAGATCCACGCCGCCCAGGGCGTTGACGAGATCCTCGAAGCCCTGCAGGTTCACCATCGCGTAGTAGTCGGTGTCCAGGCCGAGAGTCTCCTCGACGGCCCAGCGGGTCGCCGTCAGACCCGGCTCGGGATCGCCGGGGAAGAGGTCCTTGCGGTCCTCCGCCCAGGTCCACACGGCGTTGATGAGGTCCTGGTTCTTCCCGAAGTAGTCGAAGCCGTCCGGGAACTCCTTCGCCGCGGCCGTGCCCTCGGGGAAGCGCACCTTCTCGAGGTTGCGGGGGATCGAGAACAGCGCCGTCTTGCCGGTCGTGGTGTCGATCGAGGCGACCATGATCGTGTCCGGTCGGGTGCCGGTGCGGTCCACACCGGCGTCCTGGCCCAGCAGCATGATGTTCACCCGACCGGCATTGGCCCACGGGTCCTTGCCCGGGACGAAGGGATGGTCGCCGCTCTCGCCGCCGCCGAACACGCTCGTGGACCCCATGAGGCCCTGCAGCGCCCACAGGGACTGCACGCCGCGGCCGAAGGGCACGGCCACGCAGACCACCATCACGGCCGCGAGGGCGAGCGCCACGTAGCGCTTCGTCCCGGCGAGCTTCTGGCGGGTGGAGTGGGCGAGGTTCGCGAGCACGATCTGCAGCGCCCACACCACGCCGACCACGGCCACCGTGATCATCGCGCCGATGAGGACCCCGCGCCGGGAGGCGAGCAGCGCCCCGGTGCGCAGAGGCTCGCCGAACAGCAGGAAGGCTCCCGCCACCGCGAGCACGAGCACGAGCAGGGACAGCATGACCAGCCCCGCGCGGCGCATGCGGGTCGCGACGAGCCCGGAGCCCGGGACCAGGGACGTCAGGACCGTCCAGAACGCGACCTTCGGCAGCGAGCCGTCGGGGGCCGACGCGGAGGACGTCCGGTCGGCGCCGGTCTCTCCGTCGCCGGCAGCTCCGGCACCGGCAGCTCCGGCACCGGCAGCCCCGGCATCGGTCGTGCCGGTGCTCGACGCGGCGACCGCCGACCCGCCGGCGGTCGCCGCCGTGTCACGGGCGGCCTGCGCATCGGCCGGGGGAGCGAGGGGTTCGGCGGGGTGCTCGGCCGCTGCGGCAGCGGCGTCGTCGCCGACCGACCAGGTCGCTCCCGCGGCGGCACCGGCGGCGGCGCCCGACGTGAGGGGAGCGCCGTCGGGATCCGAGTCGCCCGCGCCCGCGGCGGGGGCATCCGAGGCGGCGGGGTCTGCGGCGGGAGGTGCTGCGGCGGGAGACGCGGCGGACCACGCGTCCTGCTCGGCGGCGGGCTCGGCGATCGCCGCCGCGCGACGACGACCCGGTCGATCGAGCGGCTCGGCCGCGGGATCGGGGGCATCGGCCGTGGCCGGCCGGTCAGCAGGGCCGGCGGACGGAGCGCCGCAGGTGCCGGCGGTCCCGGCCGTGTCCTGCTCGTCAGCCTGTTCCTCGGTGGTGCGGGCCGCGGCCTCCTCCGGGAGCTGCTCGAGGGGGAACGCCGCGCGTCGTCCGCGGGGTCTGCGCACGACGGGCCGCGCCGGCGGCTCGGCATCCGCTGCGGGATCGCTCGGGGAGCGGCGGCCCTGGTCGGACGGCTCGGGGGCGTCCTCGACCGGGGTCAGGCGCTGCGTCGGCGCCTCGTGATCCGGGCGGGCCGCTGATCCCGCCGCGGAGGCGGGGTCGGGGCGGGGCGTCGCCGGCCGACCGGACGCCGGAGCATCCGGGTTGGTCGGACCGGTCGAGGGCGTGGACACGCTGGCCGGCGTCGGCTCCTCCGCCGACTCGGCGCCGAGCCACGTGCGCTTCGGGTTCGGGGAGCCGAAGGCGGCATCGCGGTTCCGCCGCGCCTCCTCAGGAGGCAGCGGCGGCGACTGCGGGCGACGCGCCGGCTGCTGATGTCTGCCGGAGCGGCGGCGCCTGCGTCGGGGGTCCGAAGAGGGGTCCGTCATGCGCTACATCCTAGATTCTCGATCCCGGAACCTCGTGCATCCGGCTGTGAGGGGGTCGTGGAGGTACCTCGGAGGCGACTCCGTATCCTGGAGGCATGCGCCTGATCCATACCCCGTCGACCGACCTCACGTACGACGACTGCTTCTTCCTCCCCGGCCGCTCGGCCGTCACCTCCCGTTTCGATGTCGACCTCAGCAGCGACGACGGCACGGGAACCACGATCCCGCTGGTCGCCGCCAATATGACGGCGGTCACAGGGCGTCGCATGGCAGAGGTGATGGCGCGCCGCGGCGGCCTCGCCGTGCTGCCCCAGGACCTCTCCCCGGAGCGGATCGACTCGATCGTCCGCTCGGTCAAGTCCCGGGACCTCCTGGTGGACCACCCGCTCACCCTCACCGTCTCCGGCACTCTCGGCCAGGCCGCGGATCTGCTCCCCAAGCGCCCTCACGGCATCGTCGTGGTGGTCGACGAGGAGCGCCGCCCGCTGGGCACCGTCTCCGCCGAGGAGATCGCCGGGCGCGACACCTTCTCGGAGGTGGGTGACGTGCTCAGCGAGGACGTCCCCGTGCTGGGCCCCGCCGAACTGGAGGCCGAGCCCGCCCGGCTGCACGCCCGCATCGCGGCGACCCACCACGACGCCGCCGTCGTGGTCGACGAGGACGGCGTGCTGCGCGGCGTCCTCACCGCCACCGGCGTGCTGCGCTCGACCATCTACCGTCCGGCGACCGACGCCGAGGGCCGGCTGCGGATCGCGGTCGCCGTCGGCGTCAACGCCGATGTCGCCACCCGGGTGCGCGAGCTCGTCGAGGTCGGCGCCGACGTCATCGTGCTCGACACCGCCCACGGCCACCAGGACAAGATGATCGAGGCGCTGCGCACCGCGCGAGAGGTGCTCGGACCGCGTGAGGGCACCGCGGTGCGCCTGGTCGCGGGCAACATCGTCACCGCCGAGGGCACCCGCGAGCTGATCGAGGCCGGGGCGGACATCGTCAAGGTCGGCGTGGGACCGGGCGCCATGTGCACCACGCGGATGATGACCGGCGTGGGCCGACCCCAGTTCTCCGCCGTGCTCGAGTGCGCGACCGAGGCCCGGCGTCTCGGAGGGCAGGTCTGGGCCGACGGCGGGGTCCGCCATCCACGGGACGTCGCGCTCGCGCTCGCCGCCGGCGCCTCGAACGTGATGATCGGCTCCTGGTTCGCCGGCACCTACGAATCGCCCGGGCAGATGCGCACCGACGAGAACGGCCGCCGGTTCAAGGAGTCCTTCGGCATGGCCTCCAAGCGTGCCGTCTCCCATCGCACCGCGCATGAGGACGCCTTCGCCCGCGCCCGCAAGGGACTGTTCGAGGAGGGCATCTCCACCTCCCGCATGTACCTCTCCGAGGGCAAGGGCGGGGTGGAGGACCTGCTCGACGAGATCACCGCCGGCGTGCGCTCCTCGTACACCTACGCAGGAGCCTCGGACACGGCCGAGTTCCGGGACCGGGCCGTGATCGGCCTGCAGGGAGCGGCCGGGTACAACGAGGGCCGTCCCGTCGCCAGCTCCTGGAGCTGACCCCGCCCCACCTCCTCGTCCCCGTTGGTCGCGACGGCGGTCACCGGGACGGGGGTGCCCTCGTGACGGGTACGATCGCCCCATGACGACTCTCGTGATCGGTGGCGCTGGATACATCGGATCGCACGTGGTGCGACTCCTCCTCGAGCAGGGGCAGGAGGTGGTCGTGGTCGACAACCTCTCGACCGGTCTGCGTCGACGCACCGAGGGTGCCGAGCTGATCGAGCTCGACGTCACCCTCCCCGACGCCAAGGAGAAGCTCGCCGTCCTGATGCGGGCCTCGGGAGCGGACTCGGTGATCCACTTCGCCGCCCACAAGCAGGTGGGAGAGTCGGTCGCGAACCCCGAGATGTACTGGCACGACAACATCGCCGGGCTCGCCAACGTCCTGGCCGCCTGCGCGAGCGCCGAGGTGCGCGACGTGGTGTTCTCCTCCTCCGCGGCGGTCTACGGCGTGCCGGACGTCGACCTCGTCACCGAGGACCTCGCCCCGCAGCCGATCAACCCCTACGGCGCGACCAAGTACGTGGGGGAGTGGATGCTCGCCGACGCCGAGCGGGCCCACGACATGCGCACCGTCGCCCTGCGCTACTTCAACGTCGCCGGGGCCGGCTGGCCCGAGCTGGCGGACACCGCGGTGATGAACCTGGTGCCGATCGTGCTGGACCGCCTCGAGAAGGGCCTCGCCCCCGTGGTGTTCGGCGACGGCTACGACACCCCCGACGGCACCTGCATCCGTGACTACGTGCACGTGCTCGACCTCGCACACGCCCACATCGCCGCCCTGGACTACCTCCGCGGCGAGGAGCGCCCGCACCGCACCTTCAACGTCGGCACCGGCGAGGGGTCCAGCGTGCTCGAGGTGATCGACTCGATCGCCCGCGCCAAGGGCATCGAGATCACCCCGGAGATCGGGGAGGCCCGCCCGGGCGACCCGGCGCGCCTGATCTGCTCCGGCGACCGCATCGCCGCGACCCTGGGCTGGAAGTCCGAGCACGGGCTGGACGACATCGTCCGCTCCGCCGTCGAGGCGCGCGAGAGCGCGATCGAGCCCGACGTCGAGGCCTACCCCGAGTCCTGAGCGCCTCACCTGCTCCGAGGGCCCGCCCCCGTCGCCGCTCGTCGGCGTGCGGGGACGGGCCCTCGGTGGTGCGGTCCGGGCACCGGCGGGGGCGGACCCTCAGGTGAGGTAGCGGTAGATCGGGTCCTGCGGATCGACCCGTTCGATCTCCATGTTCGAGGCGGCCATCCTCGCCATCAGCGGCTCGAGGTCGTCGCGGTCCCCGATCTCGAGACCGACCAGGGCCGGGCCCTCCTCGCGGTTGTTGCGCTTGATGTAGTCGAACAGCACGATGTCGTCGTCCGGACCCAGCACCCGGTCCAGGAAGCGGCGCAGAGCGCCCGGCTCCTGCGGGAAGGTCACCAGGAAGTAGTGCTTGAGGCCCTCGTGCACGAGGGAGCGCTCGATGATCTCGTGGTAGCGGGAGACGTCGTTGTTGCCGCCGGAGACGACCACCACGATGTCACCGGTCTCCTCCTCGGGATCGGCGGCGCCGAGTCCGGCCCGTCCGAGGTGCTCGATCGCGCCCGTCGCGACGGCGGTCGCGGCCAGCGCCCCGGCGGGCTCGGCGATGATCCCCTCCACCTGGTAGAGGGAGAGCATCTCGGTGCAGATCGCTCCCTCCTCCACGGAGATCAGCTCGGGGGTGATGGCCTGCACCATCCGCAGCGGCCCGGCACCGACCCGTCGCACGGCGGCGCCGTCGACGAAGCGGTCCATGTCGTTCAGCGTGACCGGGCGGCCCGCGCGCACGGCGGCGGCCATGGAGACCGCCCCGGCGGGTTCGACGCCGACGATCCGGGTCGACGGGCTGCGCTCGCGGAGCCAGGCGCCGCAGCCGCCCAGCAGGCCGCCACCGCCGACGGGAAGCACCATCGTGCCCAGCTCGCGGCCGTGCTCGGTGCGCAGCTGGTCCGCCGCCTCGAGCGCGACCGTCCCCTGGCCGGCCATGATGGTGGGGTGGTCGAAAGGAGGGACCTGGGTGGCGCCGGTGCGCTCGGCATCATCGGCCGCGGCCTCCGCCGCGTCGTCGAAGGTGTCCCCGATCAGCACCAGCTCGACCAGCTCGCCACCGATCGCGGTGATCCGCTCGCGCTTCTGGCGGGGCGTGGTGCCGGGCACGTAGATGCGCCCTCGGATGCCGAGGGCTCGGCAGGCCTGGGCGACGCCCTGGGCGTGGTTGCCCGCGCTCGCCGCGACGACCCCGGCCTCGCGGGCGGCCTGGTCGAGGGTGGCGAGGAACAGGTGCGCGCCGCGGAGCTTGTACGAGCGCACGGACTGCAGGTCCTCGCGCTTGAGCCACACCGGCACCCCGGCGCGCTCGCTGAGCCGGGCGCTGAGCTGCAGCGGGGTGCGCCGCAGCACGGGGGCGAGCCGCTCGGCGGCCGCCTCGACGTCGGGTGCGTGCACCGGCAGGTCCGTGGACTCCCGGGATGCGGTCATGCGGACGCCTTCTCCGCGGCTCCGGCGAGGGCGACGACCACTGCCGTCGCCATGGCGGCCACGCCTTCACCACGGCCGGTGAGCCCCAGCGCATCGGTGGTGCTGCCCGAGACCGTGACCGGTGCGCCGGCCGCCTCGCTGAGCACGGCGCAGGCCTCCTCCCGACGCCGCGACAGGCGCGGCCGGTTCCCGATCACCTGCACCGCGATGTTCCCGATCTCGAAGCCGGCCCCGCGCACCCTTCGCGCGGCCTCGCCGAGCAGGCGCACCCCGGAGGCGCCCGACCACTCCGGCCGGTCGACCCCGAAGTGCGAGCCGAGGTCACCGATCCCCGCCGCGGAGAAGAGGGCGTCGCAGGCGGCGTGCGCGGCGACATCGGCATCCGAATGGCCGGCCAGCCCGGGCTCGCCCTCCCACAGCAGCCCGGCCACCCACAGCTCCCGCCCGGACTCGGCCGGGGCGAAGGCATGCACGTCGACCCCGATGCCCACGCGGGGCAGCGGGGTCGGGGCCGCGGCGGTCATCGCTGCGCCGCCCCGGACCCGGAGCCCGCCTCGTCGATCCGTGCCAGCAGGCGGTCGATGTCGTCGTAGGTGACCTGGGGGTTGGTGCCCAGCAGCAGCGGCATCCCGGACACCCGGGGGATGCCCAGCGCGTCGGGGAGGTCCACGGTGCTGACGACCAGGTCGGCACGGAAGTCGGCGGAGAGGAGGTCCATCACGGTGGCCTGGACGACGTGCGCCTCGCGGCCGCGGGAGGCGATGTGGTCCCGCACCTGCTCCGCGATCAGTGCGGAGGTGGCGATCCCTGCGCCGCACACGATGGCGATGGTGAGCATTCGAACTCCTGGGCTGTGGTGGGCTGACTGGACAATGGTGGGCTGGAGGGCCGGTGCTCCGGGCACGCGCGACGGGCCGACGGAGAGCCACCGGGAACGGTCGATTCTGTCACGTCCTCGCTGGACGATCCACGAGATGTCCGCGGCCGTCTACGATTGCCCGCGTGACCCAGCCCCGCCGCCCCCGCGCCGCCCGCCTGCATGGCCGGGCCGCCGGCGTGGTGCTCGCGGGAGGTTCCGGCACCCGGGTCGGGGCCGGGATCAACAAGGCCTTCCTGCCGCTGGCCGGTCACAGCATCGCCGCCTGGGGGCTCAACACCCTCGCCGCCGTGGAGGGCGTGGGGATCCTGGTCTTCGTGGTGCGGCCCGACGACCTCGAGCACGCCCGCTTCGTGGATGCCCGTGAGACGGACTCCCCCCTGGAGATCATCACCGGCGGGGAGACCCGGCAGGAGTCGGAGCTGCTCGCTCTGCGCCACCTCGCCGACCGCATCGACAGCGGCGCCATCGACACCGTCCTCATCCACGACGCCGCCCGGCCGCTCGTCTCGCACGGGCTGGTCTCCGCCGTGCTGCACGCGGCGCGGGAGACCGGGGGAGCGGTCCCCGGGATCCCCGCCCCGGACATCGCCACCGCAGGATCCGGTGATCACCTCGCCCCCGCCCCCGGACCGCGTCAGGGCGCCCTGGTGCGGGTCCAGACCCCGCAGGGCTTCCACGCCGCGACCATCCTCGACGCCTACGAGGCGGCGGCGCGGGACGGCTTCGTGGGCACCGACACCGCGTCCTGCGCGGAGGAGTACACGGACATCCCCGTCTCCTGGGTGCGTGGCGAGGAGACCAACTTCAAGATCACCTACGCGCAGGATCTGCTCCTGGCCCAGGACGTGGTCAGCGCGCTAGGTTTGAGGTCAGGGTGAGGAGGAGCCGATGAACGTCGAGGAGAGCTTCCTGCGGTGCACGGCCTGCGACCAGGAGGCCGAGCACGTGGTGGTCTATGCGGGACGCTTCGTCTCCCAGATCCAGTGCACGGGGTGCGGGGCCGTGACGAGGCTCGACGTCTCGGAGGCGTATCTGCCCGATCTGCGTCAGCGCATCTCGAGCAAGCCGCGGCGCCTCATGCGTCGCCTGCGCCGGGATCCGGGGGAGCTGGCGAGCAGCCTGCCCAAGAGCACGCTGTCCAAGCCCGGTCGGATGGCCGAGGAGTTCCGCACGGTGTGGCGGAGCCGGCGCGGCCGCTGACAGCTCGGCGTCGACTCAGCTGCGACGAGCCAGGCCGTGGCGGTGGGAGGTGTCCCGCGCCAGTCCCAGGGAGATCTGCGCCTGCCAGAGGCTGAGCCGATCCTGCACCGCGAAGCCGGCGTGGGACCCGTGCACCGTGCGCACCTGCGCGCCGCGCTCGAGCGCCGATCGGATCTCGTCGAATGCGCCAATGTCCACCGGGTCCTCGCCCGAGCCCTCGGTCGCCAGCACCTCCTCGAGCAGCGACCGTCGCACCAGCCGCGGGCTCTGCAGCCCGGACAGGGTGGTGCGGTCGATGTTGCGCAGGCCGTCCGCGCGGACCTCCTTGACGGAGTCCGTCATCGTGACGACCGGCACCACCGCGTCGTCCTCCTCGTGCAGCGCACCGAGCACCTCGCGGACCACCTCGCCCGGGGTGAGGGCCCGCTCCGCATCATGCAGCAGCAGGAGCTCGGCACCGGAGTGCTCGAGGGCGGTCCGCAGGGCCTCCCGGCGACCGCCGGGCGCTTCCAGCACCTGCAGGCTCCGCGGCAGGGTCCTGCGCAGCGCCGGATGGGCCGACGTCCCGGCGAGCACGAGCGGAGCCGGCAGACCGGCGCCGTGCAGCGTGCTCAGCAGGCGATCGATGAGGAGAGATCCCCCGAGTCGTTCCAGGCTCGGCACCGAGGCGCCCCGGGACAGGCCCGGGGCGGGAGGTGCCAGCGCGAGGACGACCGGCTGCACGGCGGCCGAGGGCGGAGCGGACGACACGGGGGAGGACGCGATCAGGAGGCGAGGACCTCGTCGAGGATCGACTCGGCGCTGGCCTCGTCGGTCTTCTCCGCGAGGGCGAGCTCGGAGACGAGGATCTGGCGGGCCTTGGCGAGCATCCGCTTCTCCCCGGCGGAGAGGCCGCGGTCCTGGTCCCGGCGCCACAGATCACGCACGACCTCGGCGACCTTCTTGACGTCGCCGGAAGCGAGCTTCTCGACGTTCGCCTTGTACCGGCGCGACCAGTTGGTGGGCTCCTCGGTGTAGGGCTGACGCAGCACCTCGAAGACCTCCTCGAGGCCCTCCTTGTCCACGACGTCCCTCACGCCGACGAGGTCGACGTTCTCCGCAGGGACCTCGATGGTCAGATCACCCTGGGCGACCTTCAGCTTGAGGTAGGTGCGGTCCTCGCCCTTGATGGTGCGGGTCTTGACCTCTTCGATGAGCGCGGCACCGTGGTGCGGGTAGACGACGGTCTCGCCGACGGCAAAGTTCATGTGGTGGGTCCCCTTTCCGCGGATCAGTCTAGCATCGGGGGGTCGTGGTAAAATCCGCGCCGACCTGGTTGCTCACCGTCCGGTGAGGCACTTCGAGACCCTGTTCCGGGCCGCGATCCGGCGAGGTTCCGAGGGCTGCGACGAGGTGTGCGCGACCCCCTCTCGGATGTGGGGGGTCGTCCTGCTCACGGCGGGCCCGCGGGCCGTCCTGGAGGCCCCTCGGTGGGGTACCCTGTCAGAGCTGTCCCAGAACGTCCCCGCCGCTCAGCGGCATCGAACAGGAGTCCCCCGTGCGCCGTTCCCGCCGTTCCGTGCTCTCAGCCGCAGCCCTGGGCCTGGCGCTCGCGGCCACCGGCTGCACGTACATGTCCCCGGTGCAGACCAAGGACTTCTACCAGGCGGCCGATGGCACCAACGCGAACATCGAGCAGAACGGCGCTCTGCTCGCCGGAGTGCGCAACGCGGTCCTGGTCGTCGGCGAGGACGGCACCCCCGTGCTCTCCGCGACGGTCGCGAACTACTCGGCCGAGGAGCTCACCGTGAGCGTCGAGGGTCTGGACGGGGGCAGCTCCATCTTCTCCGCCGACGTGCAGGTCCCGGCGCAGGGCACCGTCGGCCTCGGGACGGGCGAGGGCCGCGAGGTGGTCCCGATCGGCGCGATCGACGCCGTCCCCGGCACGATCCTGGACCTCGAGGTCACCGCCGGAGGCGAGTCCACCTCGATCTCCCTGCCCGTGATCGACAGCTCCCTGGAGTACTACGAGACCCCGGAGCCCGCCGCCGGCTGACCCGGCCCGGACGATCCGCGCAGAACGCCCCGCAGCGTGAGCTGCGGGGCGTTCTGTCTGCCGGGGATCAGGCCCTCATCGGGTATCAGGCCTCGGACTCGAACTTGTACCCCAGGCCGCGCACCGTGACCAGGTGCACCGGGTTCCGCGGGTCGTCCTCGATCTTCGCCCGCAGGCGCTTGACGTGGACGTCGAGGGTCTTGGTGTCGCCGACGTAGTTCGCGCCCCAGACCCGGTCGATGAGCTGGCCGCGGGTGAGCACCCGGTCCACGTTGCGCAGCAGCATCTCGAGCAGCTCGAACTCCTTCAGGGGTAGCGCGACCTCCTCGCCGCGCACCTCGACCACGTGCCGCTCCACGTCCATCATGATGCCGCCGGCGCTCAGGACGGAGTCGTCCTCCTGCTCGGCGGAGTCCTGTCCGCGGCGCAGCACGGCCTTGATCCGGGCCAGCAGCTCCCGAGAGGAGTAGGGCTTGGTGACGTAGTCGTCGGCCCCGAGCTCGAGCCCCAGCACCTTGTCGAACTCGTCGTCCTTGGCGGTGAGCATGATGACCGGGACGCTCGAGGTGCGGCGGATCTCCCGGCACACCTCGGTGCCGCTCATCCCGGGGAGCATGAGGTCCAGCAGCACCAGGTCCGCGCCGTGGGTGGAGAAGATCCGCAGGCCGTCGGTGCCGTTGTCCGCCACCGCGACCTCGTATCCCTCCTTCCGCAGGCTGTAGGACAGCGGGTCGGAGAAGGATTCCTCGTCCTCCACGATCAGGATGCGCGTCATGTGTGTGCCTTCCCCGACCGGTGACCGGTCGCCATGGTGGGTGCTGGTGCGGGGGTGCGCGCGGCGTCCTCGGCCGGCGCGTCCTCGACGGGCGCGGCCCGTCGTTCCCCTGCGGTGATGGTCTCGGTGCGGCCCATCTCGGGCAGCCGGAGCGTGAAGGTCGAGCCCTGTCCGGGCAGCGACCAGGCGGTGACCTCGCCGCCGTGGTCGTTCGCGATGTGCTTGACGATCGCCAGGCCCAGACCGGAGCCCCCGGTGGATCGCGAGCGTGCCCGGTCCACCCGGTAGAACCGCTCGAACACCCGCTCCAGGTTCTCCTTGGAGATGCCGATGCCCTGGTCCTTCACGGAGATCTCGACCATGCCGCCGTCGCGCCGGACGGACACCCCGACGCGGGTGCGCGGATCGGAGTAGGCGATGGCGTTGGAGATCAGGTTGGACAGCGCGGTGGTGAGCATCGGGGCGGAGCCGAACACCTGCAGACCGTCGGCGCCGCCGAGGGCGACCTCGATCTTTGCCCCGAGCGCGTAGTTGCGGTTCAGGGAGACCGCCTCCGAGACCACGTCGTCGATCTCGACCGGCTCCGCATCGGGCAGCGCGGAGGTGCCCTGGACCCGGGAGAGCTCGATGATCTCCTGGACGAGGTGGGAGAGCCGATGGGTCTCGCTCTGCATGCGCCCGGCGAAGCGGCGCACGGCATCCGGATCCTCGGCGGCGTCCTCCATGGTCTCCGCCAGCAGAGTGATCGCCCCCACAGGCGTCTTCAGCTCGTGGGACACGTTGGCCACGAAGTCGCGGCGGGTCTCCTCGACGCGCACGGCGCGGGTGAGGTCGTCGGCCAGGAGGAGCGTGCCGTGCTCGCCGAGCGCGCCGATCCGCACGTCGATCACCGCATCGGAATCTCCCTGGCTCGAGCGCTTCAGGGTCAGCCGCTCGTCACGGAAGCCGCCGTTGCGCCCCACGTCGGTGGCCAGCTCCATCAGCTCGCTGCTCGCCAGCCGCGGGTAGTCGCCCTCGGAGGCGCGGACGATCCCGTAGGAGTAGGCGAGCGGGGAGGCGCGCAGCACGTCCCCGGCGGCATCGAGCACCACGTAGGCGGAGGAGAGGATCGCCAGGACCTCCGTCGCGGCCTCCGGGATCGCGGGGCTGAAGGGTGCCGGGTCCGCCGGGCGGCGCCGATCCGTGCGGGCGAGCGTCAGCGTCGCGGCGACGCCGATCACCAGACCGATCGCGCCGGCGAGCACGAGAAGAGCAGACAGGGGCACCTGTACAGCCTAGGCCCCGCGAGCCGCATCGAGCCCCGTCGTCCGGACGGCGCGGCCGATCAGGCCATGAGTTCACGTGCGGGTCGCCTGGAGTTCACGATCCGCCGCCTCCCGTTCATGCCGCCCTGAGAGGATGATGGTGCAGAGCACCACCGGATTGAGGAGACCCCACATGCGCGAGGCGTACCAGAGCGACCTGCGACACATCGTCGACGACCTGCTCGACATGGCCGAGATGGTCGGGACGGCGCTCGAGAGCGCGACCGCTTCGCTGCTCGAGGGAGACCTCGCGCTGGCCGAGCGCGTGGTCACCGCCGATCCGCACCTGGATGCCCGACAGGTCGAGCTCGACGCCAAGGCCGTCGAGCTGCTGGCGCGGCAGTCGCCGGTCGCCACGGATCTGCGGCTGCTGGTCGCCACCCTGCGCATGAGCTCCTCGCTCGAGCGCATGGGCGACCTGGCCGCGCACGTCGCGCTGATCGCCCGCCGTGCTCACCCCGAGATCGCCGTTCCCGAGCAGCACCGGGCCCAGATCGCGCGGATGTGCGAGCTCGGCCTCTCGGCGCTGCAGGCCGCCTCCCAGGTCATCGAGAACCGGGATCTGGCGCTCGCGGCCCAGGTCGAGAAGCAGGACGAGGAGCTCGACGACCTGATGCTCGAGATCTCCCGCGAGATCTCCAGCAGCAGCGAGCAGTCGTACACCAACGCCCAGATCATCGATCTGACGCTGCTGATCCGCTTCTACGAGCGCCTCGGCGACCACGCGGTCTCGCTCGTGCGCCGCGTCGGCTTCCTGGTCACCGGCGACTCGCTGGACACGCTCAGCGAGGGCGTGGACGTCCAGGAGATCTGAGCCTCCGCACCCGCACATGTCAGAGGGCGCCCCGCAGATCTGCGGGGCGCCCTCTGGCATCGGTGGACCGGTCGGTTCAGCCGCGGTTGGGCCGGGGACGGCGCGTGGTCAGGCGCTCGGTCCCCTTCTGCGCCCCGCGCTTGGCCGCGACGCGCAGCCCCTGCAGGATGACGCCGGAGACCAGGGCCCACAGCATCATCTTCCAGACCGGCTGGTCGTCTGAGGGGTCCTTGATCGCGGCGATCTCGGACGCGGACAGGCCGTCCTTCTTCGCCTGCTTGCGGCGCTTGGCGACGTCCTTCTTCGCGGCCTTCTGCGACTTCATGGTGGGGGCGTCCTCGCCGAAGACGGCGCCCCAGCCGGCCGCGGCGGCCTTGTTGCCGACGGCCGCGGCGACGATCCCGGCGATGGGGACGACGATGCTCACGAGCGGATTGGCCACTTGTACCTCCAGGCGTCTGGTGCATCGGCGCGGGTGCCGGTGCAGGGTTCGGGATGGATCAGTAGGTCCCTGCGTTCTGAGCGTAATAGGTTCCCATGTCGTCCGTGCGCAGCGCGTCCCGGAGGGTGTCCATCTTGCCTTCGTCCGTCGCGACCACGCTCGCGCCGCCGCTAGTGGTGGTCGGGCCGCCGTGGGGGACCGAGAGGAAGTACAGATCGCTGCTGCGGATCGAGCGCATCGACAGCCCCAGCTCCACCATCGCCTGTGCGCTCAGACCGTCGTCGGTGGTCAGGAACGGCGAGATCGAGTCGACGGTGCTCGCCAGCTTCCTCGGGTCGCTGAGGGTGTCGGCGCTGATCAGCTTGGTCGCGATGCCCTTGAGCACCGCCTGCTGGTTCCGGTTGCGCTGGAAGTCGCCGTCGGCGAACTGCTTGCGCTGGCGCACGAAGGTCAGCGCCTCCTCGCCGTTGAGCGTCTGGACACCCTTGGTGTACTGGTGGCCCCCGGCCTCGAAGCTGACCGGGATCTCGACGTCGATCCCGCCGAGCGTGTCGACCAGGCCCTGGATGCCCTCGAAGTCGATCAGGCTGACGTGGTCGATGGGGACCCCGACGTAGTTCTCGACCGTGGTGACCGCGAGCCCCACGCCGCCGTAGGCGAGGGCGGAGTTGATGCGGTCCTTGCCGTGTCCGGGGACGTCGACGTACAGGTCGCGCGGGAACGACATGATGTAGGCGCTCTTGCCGTCGTCGGAGACGTGCACCAGCATCATCACGTCCGAGCGCTGGCCGCTGACGCCCTCCGAGGCGGCATCCTCCTCGGAGCGCTTGTCGGAGCCCAGCAGCAGGTAGTTGCGGCCGGAGCCGTCGATCTGGTCGGGCCGCTCGCCGTCGGAGGCCCCGCGGGTGATCTGCACGACGGTGCGCTTCTCGTACGAGCTCTGGAGCCCGTGGAGATAGTTCCCGATGACCAGGCCGACGCCCAGCACCAGGGCGACGACGACCCCCAGGGCGATGAGCGCGCCGCGACGTCCTCGACGCCGACCGGGCTCGGGCTGGTCGTCGTCCTCCCAGTCGCCGGGGAGTTCGACGTCGGCTCGATCGCTCATTCAGGTGCCTCTCTGACGGTGCCGCCCGGGGGCGTGGGCCCGGGCGGTCACTGCGCCGTCGGCGCCTCGACGTCCGAGGTGCCGTCCGGTCCCGACGGCCGAGCCGCACGGGTGTACGCAAGATCCCATATTAGGCGTCCGGCGGCGCGACCCTTGTTCTCGAAGCCGGTCTTCACACGACCCTCGAATCGTGGTGCCCACCCGGTGCTCTCGATGTTCGGCGGGATCGCGTCGGAGGAGGTCCCCTCCGGCCGCGGACCCTCGGGATGCAGCAGCTCGAGCTCGGGCCGCACATCCAGCTGCGACCTCATGTGATGGGCGTACTGCGCCCAGTCGGTGGCCAGGCGGAAGACCGCCCCGTCGGCGAGCAGGGGGAGCACCGCGTCCAGGAACGGCGGATTGATCAGCCGGCGCTTGTGGTGGCGCTGCTTGGGCCACGGATCGGCGAAGTACACCCACAGCTGGTCGATGGACCCCTCGGGCAGCAGCGCGGGCAGGGCTCGCTGCGCATCCAGCGGCAGCATCCGCAGGTTGCTCGGGCTCCCGGAGCGCTCCACCCTGCTGAGGGTCTGGGCGAGTCCCGGGAGGTACACCTCGACGCCCAGGTGATCCCGCTCGGGATGGTCCAGGGCCGCGGCGACGATGTTGTCGCCGGTCCCGCTGCCCACCTCGACGACGAGCTCGGCACGGCGGCCGAAGACCTCCTCGAGGTCCAGCCGGGTGCCGTCCGCGGGCAGGGTGTCGCGATGGCCGCGCGGCGGATCGATGACATAGGTGGGGGAGAGGCGGTCCCAGGCGTTCTGCCTGCCCTGGGAGAGCCGTTCGCCCCGGCGCACGAAGGAGACGACGTCGCGGTGCGTGCTCATCGGTCGGTCACCGCACCCGGCGCACGACGTCGCCCTCGACGGCGACCTCGACCGTGGGCAGCTGCCGGGTGGCGGGACCCGCCAGCACGTCCCCGGTCGCGGCGTCGAAGCGCGAGCCGTGGCACGGGCAGTCGAGCTCGGCCTCCTCCTGGCGCAGGGCGCAGCCGTTGTGGGTGCAATAGCCGGAGTAGCCCACGACGTCCTCGCCGGTGCCCCGGACGAGCAGCACGAAGGGCTCCTGGCCGCCGAAGTTCACCAGCGTGCTCGCCTGCTCGGGGATCTCCGAGAGCGGGATCGTGTCGTCCTGGCCGCGCAGCGGCTCCGCGGTGCCGAAGCCCTGGTCCTCGGGGGCGCAGGCCGCGAGCCCGCCGAGACCGGCCGCGGTGGCGGGGATCAGGAGGGCATGGCGGCGGGAGAGGCAGGGTCGTTCCATGTCGTCAGGATAGCGATCCCGCCCTCGGCGCCGCTGGACGCGCCCCGGCGGTGTGACCGCTCAGACGTCGGCCGCGTCGAGCTCGCGCGGATCCCAGGCCAGGATCCCGTGGGCGCGCCAGCCGCGATCCCGCACCGCGTCGAGAGCCTCACGGCGCAGGGCCGGGGAGAGACGGTCGAGGTAGAGCGAGCCGTCGAGGTGGTCGACCTCGTGCTGCAGCGCCCGGGCGAGCACGCCGCCCTCGTCCTCGACCACGACCTCCGCCCCGTCGAGGTCGGTGCCGGTGACGCGCGCACCACGATGCCGGGCGGTGGGGAAGCCCTCCCCGGGCACGGACAGGCAGCCCTCGAGGGTCTCCTCGTCCAGGGTGAGCCCGCCGAAGCGCTCCAGGACCGGGTTCAGCACCACACCGCGGCGCAGGGTGCCGCTCGCGTCCTCGCAGGAGTACACGAACAGGCGCCAGCGGGAGCCGACCTGCGGGGCGGCGAGCCCCGCGCCGTTGGCGGCGTCGTTGGTCTCGAACATGTCCGCGACCAGGGTGCGGAGCTCGTCGGTGACCTCGCGGACCCGGCGGGTGCGCTGGGAGAGGGCGCGGTGGCCGACGACGGTGATCTGGCGGACGGTCATG
This sequence comes from Brachybacterium ginsengisoli, assembly GCF_002407065.1. Taxonomy (NCBI): domain Bacteria; kingdom Bacillati; phylum Actinomycetota; class Actinomycetes; order Micrococcales; family Dermabacteraceae; genus Brachybacterium; species Brachybacterium ginsengisoli. The sequence continues at coordinate 2,745,135 of NZ_CP023564.1, read as the reverse complement.
CGGTGGGCTCTCCTGCGCTCGGCGGACCGGAGGGGTCCTCGGGGTGGGTCGGGTCGGTGGGTGGCTGGTCTGTGGGGGTCCGGTCGGGGCCGATCGGTCCGCTCGTGACGCGGTGGCGGGCGGGCGGATTGACCGCGAGGGGGTTCAGGGCGTCGACGATCAGGAGTCCGCGGGGGCGCCTCAGCGGGGCGCCGGTGCGGGCGGCGTCGGCGACCAGCCGGCCGAGCTCCTCGGACTCGGCGGCGTCGGCCGCCAGGAAGTCCAGGGTGTGCGAGGCATGCGGGTCCAGCACGATGTGGTGCCAGGCGTCCAGGCCGCTCGCGATCTGTCGCGCTCGCAGGAACTCCGCATCCAGCGCGGCGCCGGTGATCACCACGATGTTGGCGAGCCACAGCAGGATGAGGATGGCGATGAGCCCGTTCAGCGCGGTGAGGATCTCGGCGAAGCGCGTCGCATAGACCATCAGGCGACCGGCCACCAGGGAGAGGCCGAACAGCATCAGCACGCTCAGCGTGGACCCCAGGGTCATCAGCCGGTAGCGGGGCAGCCGCACGTTGGGGAACGAGTAGTAGGCCAGCGAGACGCCGATGATCAGGATGACCAGCAGGATCGGCCACTTCACGAGGTTCCAGGTCGCGAAGGCGAACCGGGGGATGCCGATGAACTCGCCGATCCGCTGCGAGGCCTCGCCGCCCATGATGATCATGCCGATCGACAGCAGGGCCACCGAGACGATCAGCACCGTCTCCCCGAACACGATGGTGCGGAACAGGAGGAACGGCCTGCCCTCGCGGGTGTCGAACACCCGGTGCAGGGCACGGTGGAAGGCCGCGACCCCGTTCGAGGCGGACAGCAGCGAGCCTGCGGTGCCCAGCAGCAGTCCGAGCAGGCCGCCCTGGGTGGTCGAGACCGCCTCGATCGCCGTGATGTAGGGCCGGGGGTCCAGGGTCGGGAAGATCTCGGTGATCATCCCGGACAGCGCCTGGAGGGTGGTCGCCTCCACGCCGATCAGCGACATCACGGAGACGGCGGCGACGGCGCCCGGGAACAACGAGAGCAACAGGTAGAAGGTCATCGTCCCGGCCACGTCCCAGACCTGGATGTCCAGCAGCCGCATCCGCACCCGGTTCAGGACGTGCAGGACGCTCAGCCGGGGTCGGGGGATCTCGACCATCGGCGTCGACCGACGCGGGCTGGGGGATGTCACCGTTCTGCTGCTCCGGGCTCGGGGGCGGGACGCCCGGGAAGGGCGCTCGTGGAGCCTATTCCACCAGGCCGGAGGGGCTCCGTCGCGCCGCCGCGCCCGTCAGCTCTGCTCGATGATGTCGTCGGGGTCGCTGGCGACCGGGTACTCCCAGGGGTCCTCGGGATCCGTGGGGACGAAGGAGGTCATGATCGAGCCGTCGGCCCGCTCGTCGCCGAGCCCGACGGGCCTGGCCAGCACCGAGTCGTCCAGCAGCGGGCCCTGATCCGCGAGGGGGACCGAGACGCCCTGCGCGGTCACCGTGACCTGCTCCCCGCGCACGGTGACCTCGATCTCGTCGCCGGTCTCGAGGGTGAAGGAGATCTCCTCGCGCACCAGGCGCACCCGGAACCGGGATCCGCGCACCGTCAGCGGGAAGGCGAGCTCCGGCCAGTCCGCGGGCAGGCGGGGGTCGAAGGAGATCCGTCCCTCGTCGTGCCGCATCCCGCCGAAGCCGTGCACCAGCGCGTTCCAGACCCCGCCGGCCGAGGCGATGTGCACCCCGTCGGAGGTGTTGTGGTGGAGGTTCGCGAGATCCACGAAGAGACCGGCCCGGAAGTAGTCCTGCGCCGCCTTCTGGTGCCCGACCTCGGCCGCCATGATCGACTGCACCACCGCCGAGAGCGAGGAGTCCCCGGTGGTGATCGGGTCGTAGTACTCGAAGTCCGCGCGCTTCTCCTCGGGGGTGAACTCGCTGCCGCGCAGGAACAGGGCGAGCACGACGTCGGCCTGCTTGAGCACCTGGAAGCGGTAGATCACCAGCGGATGGAAGTTCAGCAGCAGCGGGAAGGCCTCCTCGGGCGTGCCCGAGAGGTCCCAGATCTCCCGTTCCAGGAAGCGGTCCTCCTGGAGATGGATCCCGAGCGCCTCGTCCTTGGCCACATGCATGCCCTCTGCGCAGGCGTCCCACTGCTCGAGCTCCAGCTCGTCCAGCTCGAGCTCGACCCGCAGCGCCTCGAAGGCATCGGCGTCGGCCGCCCGCAGCTCGCGCACGGCACGGGCGGCGCGGCGCAGGTTGTACCGCGCCATGACGTTGGTGAACATGTTGTTGTTCACCACGGTGGTGTACTCGTCCGGGCCGGTCACGCCGTTGATGTGGAAGCTCGAGGTGCCATCGGACCGCAGCCGCCAGAAGCCGAGATCGGCCCACATCCGCGCGGTCTCGACCAGCACCTGCACCCCGTCCCGATGCTGGAAGTCGAGGTCGCCGGTGACGTCCACGTACTGGCTGAACGCATAGGCCACGTCGGCATCGATGTGGTACTGCGCGGTCCCGGCGGCGTAGTACGCCGAGGCCTCGTCGCCGTTGATGGTGCGCCAGGGGAACAGCGCCCCGCGCTGATTGAGCTCACGGGCCCGCTCGCGGGCCTTGGGCAGCATCGTCGTGCGGAAGCGGAGCGCATTGCGCGCCCAGCGCGGCTGGGTGAAGGTCAGGAACGGGACGACGTAGACCTCGCTGTCCCAGAAGTAGTGCCCCTCGTAGCCGGAGCCCGTCACGCCCTTGGCGGGGATGCCCCACTGGTCGCTGCGGGCGGTCGCCTGGGCGAGCTGGAAGAGGTTCCAGCGGGTGGCCTGCTGGGCGGCCGGCTGGCCCGGGAGCTCGACGTCGGAGCTGCGCCAGAAGTCTCCGAGGTACTCCCGCTGCTCGCGGTACTGGGCCTCGAAGCCGTCGCCGCGCACGCGGTCCAGGGTGCGGCGGCAGCGGTCGAACAGCTCCCGATGCGGGACCGAGCGGGAGGAGTGGTACGAGACCGCCTTGTCGACCGTCAGCGACGATCCCTCCTCGAGGTGCGCGCGGGTCACCTGCCGCCCGCGGTCGGGCACCGTGTCCACGAGCACCTCCACCTCGGCATCGGAGGTGACCTCGTGGTCCGCGCCGACGGCCAGGGTCATCCCCGAGTTGGCCACCCGGTAGCCCAGCAGCATGCGGCGCTCGCTGTGCCAGTCCTGCAGCGGCTCGAGCACCCGATGGCTGAAGGCCGTGGTGCGGCGCGGATCGTCCTTGTCGGTGACCGGGCCGCCGTCGACCCCCTTGCCGAAGTCGTCGCGGAAGTCCTCGCGGTTGATGATCTGGGAGGAGATCGCGATCGGCGCGGAACCCTCGAGCATCTCCACACGCAGCGACATCAGGGCGAGGTGGCGCTGGGGGAAGGAGACCATCCGGGATGAGCTCACCCGCACCCGCTTTCCGGCCGGGGTGCGCCAGATCAGCTCGCGGCGCAGCACGCCCTCACGGAAGTCGATCCAGCGCTCGTACTCCTCGAGGTCCGCGATCGAGAGCAGCAGCGGCTCATCGTCCACGTACAGCTTCATCACGGAGGAGTCCGGCACCGAGATCATGGTCTGGCCGGTGCGCGCGAAGCCGAAGGCGGACTCGGCGTGGTTGATCGTCCAGGTCTCGTGGAAGCCGTTGAGGAAGGTGCCGTGGCTCTCGGCGTCACGCCCCTCGGAGGGTGTGCCCCGCATCCCGAGGTAGCCGTTGGCGGTCGTGAAGAGGGTCTCCATCAGACCCAGGTCGCCGCCCGGGCGGGACTCGACCAGACGCCACTCGTCCTGGGGCAGATGGGTGCGGTCCACCGGATCGGCGGCGACGGTGCGGCGGCGGCTCATGCGATCTCCTCCAGGTCGGCGACGACGAGATTGGCCCCGGCGGCGGAGAGCTCCGCGGCACCGGCGCCGCGGTCCACGCCGATCACCGCCCCGAAGTCTCCGGCGGCACCGGCCTGAACGCCCGAGACGGCGTCCTCGTAGACCACCGACTGCGCGGGCTCGACGCCCAGCAGGCGCGCGGCGTGGAGGAAGGTATCGGGCGCAGGCTTGCCGGGCAGGCCGTCGCGGGCGGCGACGTTGCCGTCGACGATGTGCTCGAAGCGGTCCAGCAGGCCGGCTCCGCGCAGGACCTCCTCGGCGTTGCGGGAGGAGGAGACGATCGCCAGGCGGGCGTCGGCCGGGAGCGCGTCGAGGAAGGCGACGGTGCCGGGGTACGGGGAGACCCCGTCGGCCCGGAGCAGTGCCAGGACAAGGTCGTTCTTGCGGTTGCCGAGACCGCGCACGGTCTCCTCGCCCGGGGGCTGGTCCCCGGGGTCCGTGTCCTCGCCCTCGGGTGGGGTGATGCCGCGGGAGGCGAGGAGCGCTCGCACGCCCTCGTAGCGGGGACGGCCGTCCACGTGGGCGAAGTAGTCGGCATCGGTGTAGGGCTCGGTGACGCCCCGAGAGGCGAGGAAGCCCTCGAACATGCGGGCCCAGGCCCGCATGTGCACCTCTGCCGTGGGGGTGATGACCCCATCGAGATCGAAGAGATGGGCGGTGAACGAGGCCGGTCGGAAGGAGCTCTGAGCAGTCACGAGCGCCATGCTACGGCGGTGAGGGTCCGGATGCGTCGGAGGCCGTGACCACGGCGGCCGCAGTGGGCTACCCTTCGGGGGTCCGCATCCGCGCCTCGCGCCGGTGCGGAGCGGATGAGACCCTTCCGAGGAGAAGATGACTGTCACGGAGTCGCTGCCCGTGGTGGACGCGGTGCGACGTGCTCTCGAGATCGACGAGCAGGTTCCCGCCGACGCGACCGCGCCCGACGTGCCCCGCCGAGTGCGGGCCGTCCTCACCCTGACCACCAACATCGCCTGCGCACCGGCCCAGCTGTGGCCGCTGCTCACCAGGCCAGGAGAGCTCGAGCGCTGGTTCGGCCCCGTCAGCGGAGAGCTGATCGAGGGTGGGCGGTTCGAGGCGCCCGACGGCGCCCTCGGCCGGATCCTGCAGGTGCAGGAGCCGCATCGGATCAGCCTGACCTGGGACCAGGGCGCCGGAGAGGATCCGCTCCTGATCCAGCTCGATCCGGAGGACGACGGGACCACCCAGCTGATGCTGCGCCATGCCGTCGAGCTCGAGGCGGAGGAGTTCGCGCGCACCGGACCGGGGGTCCTCGCCCTCGGCTGGGAGATCGCCCTGCTCGCGCTCGCGGCGCACACCGACGGCTGGCAGGCCACCTGCCTCGCCCCGGTCCCCTCTCCCACGCCCCGATGGCGGCACGGTGCGCAGGGCGAGCAGTACCTGCGCGCCTGGTCGGTGCGCTGGGCCGCGGAGGCCATCGCCGCCGGGGTCGAGGAGGCCGCCGCCCGGCAGGGCGAGGCCGAGACCCTGCGCCGACACCTCCCGGCCTGAGGAGCTGGTCACGGCCGGAGCCCTGTCCGGGCGTCCGGCCCCCGGAACTCTTTGCCCCGGCTCACGATCTGCTGGCAGAATCGCCCGGTGACCACCCCCGCACCGCGCAGCCCCTCCCGGGACCCGCGCACACCCGGGCAGGTGATCAAGGGCCTGATCCCCTCCGTCTACGCACCGACGCTGATGGAGTTCGCAGGGATCTCGGCGCTGATGCCCGTGATCCCGCTGATCGCGCGGGACCTGGGCTTCACCGTCCCGCAGGCGGCGGCGCTGACCACCATCTTCGGGCTGATGTCCTTCCTGGGCCCGATCCCGGCCGGTCGGCTGATCGCGGGCATCGGCGCCCGTCCGGCGCTCATTCTCACCGGCGGTCTGCTGGTGCTCTCGAACATCGTGGCCTTCGTCGTCATCGGTCCGGTGGTCGGCGGCGAGGCCTCCTGGCATCACCGGCTCATGCTGATCGTGCTGCTGCTGGTGATGGCGGTCAGCATGCAGGTGTGGAACCTGGGGCGTCAGAGCTACCTCGGCACCGCCCTGCCGCCCGCGATGCGAGCACGGGGGATGACCCTCTTCGGCGGCACGATCCGCATCGGCGAGGTGATCGGGCCCCTGCTGGGTGCGCTGGTGATGGCGCTGGGATCGATGGCCTGGGTGTTCGTCCTCCTGGCCACGAGCTCCGCCGCGGCGACGGTGATGATCGCCGTGTTCCTGCCGCCGGGGGAGGCCGGCGGGGCGGCCGCCCCTCGGGTGCCGCGCCGCGACGCGAGCCCGGCCCGGCACCGGCTGGACCGGGCGGTCCTGGGTCGCATGGTCTCGGTGGGGCTGGGCCTCGCACCGGTGATGATCGCCCGCGTGAACCGCCCCGTCATCGTGCCGCTGCTCGGCGACGCCATGGGCCTGGACCCGGTGTGGATCTCGGTGGTCTTCGGGATCAGCGCGGCACTGGAGATCCTGCTGGTGATCCCGGCGGGGACGCTCATGGACCGCTACGGGCGCGCGGCGGTGGCCGTCCCCTGCGCCCTGGTGATGGGGGCGGGGTTCCTGCTGCTGGGGCTGCTGGGCACCGTGCTCGCGGACGAGGGGGCGGCGCTCGGGGTGATCGCTCTGCTGATCCCCAGCCTGCTGATCGGGGTGGGGAACGGTCTGGGAGCGGGGATCGTGATGACCCTCGGCATCGACGTCTCCCCGGTGCACGGCCGCACCCGGTACCTCGCCTGGTGGAACACCATGCTCGGTGCCGGCCGGCTGGCGGCGCCGATGATCGTCACCGGCGTCACGCTGTTCGCCCCGGTCGCCGTGGCCGGTGCGGCCACCGGCGCCGTCTGCTTCGCCGGGGGACTGTGGCTCCTGCGAGTGCTGCCCCGCCTCATCCCCTCCGGGGGCACCCGGAAGGGATGAGGCGGGGCAGCGCAGTGGTCGTCGATCGGCGCATCCGGTCCGCCTGTCGCAGGGGCGGGTGCGCGCGGCGACGGATCAGGCGGCCGCGACCTCGAGGGCGTTCTCGGCAGTGCTCTGCAGGAGCTCCTGGGCATCCGCGCGGGAGACGGAGCGGGCGATCGCGATCTCCGAAGCCAGCGGGTCGATGGCCTGCTTGAGCAGGTTGCGCTCGGCGAGGCTGGACGGGGTGCCGCCGGAGTCGCGCACGATCGAGCGGATGACCTCGACGCGATCGGTGAGGCGGCCCGTCTGCAGCTGCATCTGCAGGGACTTGATGCGGTGGGCCCAGGAGGCCTTCTTCTCGGGCGCGGGGATCGGCTCGGAGAGCTGGGCGATCATCTCGACGATCTCGGCCTCGGCGAGCAGGGGGCGCAGGCCCACGACGTCCTTGCCGTCCGCGGGCACGGAGATCCGCATCTCGTCACCGATGACCACCAGGTCCACGTACTGCTTCTCGACGCCGCGCACGGTGCGCGTGCACTGGGAGACGATGCGCACCGGCCCGTGGACGGGGTGGGTGAGCACGTCATCGATCTTCGGGGCGGGGGTGTCGGCGGATGCAGTGGCGACGGGCAAGGGAATCCTCCTCGGTGGATCTGCGCACCGGCGGTACCGCGGCCCTGGTGGGGTCGAAGCGGCTGCGGACGGCGCGATGCGGATCCGGGCAGGACCCGGGATCGCAGTGGTCTCAGAGCAGCTCGAGTGCCGCTCGACCTGCAGGAACAGGGTGACGGCACCTACGACGGCGCCCCGACATCATCTCACGGATCTGACAACAATTCCAGAGGTTGACGTTTCCTGGTGGGTCACACCTCGCCTCCTCGCCTGCTCCGTCCTCCCAGCGCAGACGGACGTCGGAGGCGGACGGCCCGCCGATGCGCTTCGATGGGGTCATGGCCCGCACCCCGTCGCACGACGTCCTCCCCGCACCGCTCGTCAGCTTCTCGGGCGTCGGCGTCGTGCGTGACGACAGCGTGCTGCTGCTCGAGGCGACGGGGAGCGCGAGCGAGGGCGAGGTGCTCGTCCTCACCGGGGCGAACGGGAGCGGGAAGACCACGCTGCTGAAGGTCCTCGCAGGGCTCCTCGAGCCCACGGCGGGCACCATCCGGATCGGCGGCCGCCGACCCGATGATCGGGATCGCGCGTTCCGCACCGATCTCGCGGCCCTGATCGGCCCGCCCCAGACCGCGCGCGACCTCACGGTGCTCGAGCACCTCCAGTTCATCGGGGCGACCTGGGGGACCGGCGCCCGACGGGCGAAGGAGGACGGGCGAGCTCTGCTCGACGAGCTCGGGATCACGCATCTCGGGGGACGCTTCCCGCACGAGCTCTCCAGCGGGCAGTCGCAGCTCGTCGCTCTCGCCCTGACCCTCGCCCGTCCCAGCCGCGTGCTCCTGCTCGACGAGCCCGAGCAGCGCCTGGACCCTGAACGGCTCGACCTGGTGATCGGGGCGGTCCGAGCCCGCACCCGGGCCGGGACCGCTGTGGTGCTCGCCAGTCACAGCCCGCACCTCGTGGACGAGCTCGCCGACGTGCGCCTCCACCTCGAGGAGCAGGCATGAGCACCTCCCTCGAGCCGGTGCGGGAGGTGTGGTCCCAACGCTCGGAGGCCCGTACCCGGACCGATGTCCTCTACCTCGTGTACGTGGTGGTGCTCAGCGTCGGGATCGTCGGTGCCCCGGCCCTGCACGGGGCCGGCGAGCTCCTCGCCCGGCCGGACGTGATGCCGTTCCTGCTCCGGGAGGGAGCTCCGTCGATCTCCACGGTGATCGTCCTGCTCGGCGGGGCGGGCCTGCTGCTGCTCGGCGCTGTTCGGGGGCCGGCGCTGCTGCCTCCGTTCTTCACCGCCACCCTCGGGGCGAGCGGGATCCGCCGGCGAGCCGTGCTGTGGCGTCCCTTCCTCCGCGCGCTGCTGATCCCGGTGCTGAGCCTCACGGTGCCCGCGGTGCTGGTCGGGTCCACGCTGAGGGCAGGGGCGGGCGCGAGCCTCGCCGAGGTCGCGCTGTTCGCCCTCGCCTGCCTCGGCGCGGGGATGCTGCTCGGCGTCGCCTGGCTCGGCGGGCAGCTCCTGCTCGCCGGCGCCCGCCGCCTCGTCGCGCTCGTCCTCGTCGTCGGCGCCGTGGGGGCCGTCGCGGCGCCGCTGCACCTGGGGGTGGCGGCCGTCTACCCGGGGCGCTCGCAGCACGGAGGGGCCTGGACCCTCGGTCTGCTCGGTGCGGGGATCCTCGCCGTCGGCCTGTCGATCCCGCTGCTGGACCGGCTGCGGGGCGCCGTGCTGGCCCAGCAGGCGGCGCGGTGGGATGCCGCCGCCCAGGCGGCGACGACCATGGACCTGACCACCGCCGCCGGCACCTTCCGGGAGCTGCCGCTCGCAGGCCGGAGGCTGCCGGCGATCGGCGGGGGAGGGCTCGTGGTCCTCTATGCGCGACGGGATGCGGTGGCCTGGCTGCGCACCCCGGAGCGCTCGGCGGTCGCGGTGCTCGGCGCCCTGCTCGGCGGAGCGGCCGTGGGCGGGGCGACGCTGCTCTCGGGCCCGACGGCCTGGACGATGCTGCTGGTCGGCGCGCTCGTCCTGCGGGCCGCCGGCGGTGCGTTCGTGGACGGGATCCGTCACGGCGTGCACACCCTGGGCGCCCCGCGGCTGTTCGGGCAGAGCGCCGGGGCGCAGGTGCTCCTGCACCTCACCGCGCCGCTGCTGCTGCTCGGCGTGCTCGCCGGGCTCGGGAGCGGATCGCTGGGCCTCCTGGGCGCCGCGGCCGACCGGCTCGGCGTCGCCGCGGTGCTGCTTCCGGTGCTGCTCGCCGCAGTGCTCGTGGTCGCTCGGGCCTGGGAGGCCGCGAAGGGCACGATCCCGCTCGCGCTCAGCACCCCGATGCCCACGCCCCAGGGCGACCTCTCCGTCGTGCTCCAGCTCGGCTGGCACGCGGACGCGGTGGTGCTCGCGCTGGCGGTCGCCGCGGCGCTTCTCCTCCTCGTCCCGTCCGGACCGTGGATGATGGTGTGCGGGGCGGCGATGCTGATCGCGCTGCTGGCCCTGCTCGCGAGGAAGCGGCTGAGAGCCCTGACGGACTGAGCGACGACGGGCTGAGAGCGCTGACGGGCTGGGACGAGACCGAGGAGAGACCTTCCATGAACATCCGCACCACACCGAACCCGGTGATCCGCCGGGCGGGTCGCATGCTGCGCACCCTCAACGACCGTCATCCGTGGAATCACAACGTCCACTTCCACCCCTGGATCCTGCGCTCCCTGCCGAAGGGCTGCCAGCGGGTCCTGGACGTGGGCTGCGGGGCGGGCGACCTCCTGCTCGCCCTGTCGACCCGTGCCCGGGAGGTGGACGGCATCGACCCCGACCAGGGCATGGTGGACACCGCGGCTCGGCGCTGCCAGGAGCTGCCCGGAGTGCGGATCCACCGGCGGACGCTCGAGGAGCACGCCGCCGAGCGCAGGAGCACGGCGGCGGGCGGCTCCTACGACGCCATCACGATGGTCGCCTCGCTGCACCACATGCCGCTCGAGACGGCGCTGCGCGACGCCCGGGACCTGCTGCGCCCCGGCGGACGCCTGCTGGTCGCCACGCTCACCACGCCCGAGACCGCGTTCGATCACGCCTGGGATGTCGGCAACGCGCTGACCAACCCGCTGATCGGCGTCGTGAAGCACCCCCGGGTCGCGCAGCCGACGGCACCCGCCGAGCACGCGATGCCCGTGCGGGATCCCGCCTGGTCCTTCGGCGAGCTGCGGGAGCGGGCACGACCTCTGCTGCCCGGGGCGGTGCTGCGCCGGCGTCAGGGATTCCGCTCGACGCTGCTCTGGCAGAAGCCCGCCGGCTGAGCAGGCCGCGCCCGCTCGCGCCCTGAGGTGTTCAGCTCCGGGGGTGAGCGGCGATGACCTCGCCCAGGCGCCCGATCGCGTCGTCGATGACCGCGGGGGAGTGGGTCACGAAGCTCAGGCGCATCGTCGACCGGTCCGGGTGGTCGGCGAAGAAGGACCAGCCCGGGAGGTAGGCGACCCCGGCCGCGACGGCATCGGCGAGCATGACCTGCGCGTCGTACCCCTCGCCGAGCGCCGCCCACAGGAACATCCCACCCTCGGGATGGGTGACGTGCGCGCCGTCGGGGAGCACCGGGGCGATCGCCGCCGCCATCGCGTCCCGGCGCTCGCGGTAGACCCCGCTGACGCGCGCGACGTGGGCGTCGAGGTCCGCGGTCTCGAGGTAGCGGGCGACGGTGAGCTGGTCCACCACCGAGGACTGCATCGAGATCGCGGCCTTGGCGACCGCGAGGGTGTCCAGGATCGTGCCCTCGGCGCGCATCCAGCCGATCCGCACCCCGGGGCTCATCAGCTTGCTCATCGAGTTCAGCAGGATCGTGCGCTCGCTCATCCCGGGCAGCGCGGCGATCGGGGCCCAGGTGGATCCCGTGAAGCTCAGGGCGCCATAGGGGTCGTCCTCGATCAGCGGCACGTCGGTGCGCTGCAGCACCTCGGCCACCGCCTGCCGGCGCTCGACGGGCATGGTGCGGCCGGTCGGGTTCTGGAAGGTGGGGATCAGGTACACCATCCGCGGATGGTGGATGCGGATCGCCTCCTCGAGGGCCTCGGGGATCACGCCGTCGTCGTCGGTGTCGACCCCGATCATCCGGGCGCCGTGGACGGAGAACGCCTGGACCGCCGCGAGGTAGGTGGGGGACTCGACCAGCACCACGTCACCGGGCTCGAGCATCGCCTGCGCCACCACGAACAACCCCTCCTGGGATCCGGAGGTGACCCGGATCTGGGAGGCGTCGGTCGGCAGATCGCGGGAGAGCCGGCGCGCGGCCTGCTCCCGCAGCTCGACCTCGCCCTCGCTCACGCCGTACTGCAGCGCGCGATGGCCCTGGTGGCTGAGCACCCAGTCGTACGCCGCGGTGACGTCCTCGAGAGCGAACAGGTCCGGGTCCGGGATGCCGCCGGCGAAGGAGGTCACGCCGTCGAGGGCGGCGAGGGCGAAGATGTCCTTCAGCGGGGAGGACTCCATCCCCGCGTAACGGGCGGCGACGGGGAAGCGGTACGGCTGCTGCGGCGAATCGGGCACGGTCATGGCCTCATGGTGTCACGCGAGCGTGGCGCCCTCGAGCAGCAGCAGTGCCTGTTTGGTCTCGATCCCCCCGGCGTATCCGGTCATCGCCCCCGCGCTGCCCAGCACCCGATGGCAGGGGACCACGATCGACAGCGGATTCGAGCCGACGGCGGCGCCGACGGCCTGCGCCGCCCGCGGGCGGTCCAGCGCCCGGGCGATCTCGCCGTAGGTGGTCGTCGAACCGCGCGGGATCGTGCGCAGCTGCGCCCAGACCTCACGCTGGAAGTCCGTGCCCCGGGCGTCCAGGGGGAGGTCGAAGCCCTCGCGAGCGCCGTCGAGGTAGTCCAGCAGCTGCCGTTCGGCGGCATCGAGCAGCGGGTCCGTCCCTGTGACCGCGGAGCCGAGCCGCTCCGGGCGCGGGAAGTGGGACTGGTCCAGTCGCCAGACGCCGACGAGCGCATCGCCCTCGGCGGCGATCAGGTACACGCCCAGGGGGGTGGCGACGCGACGGTGGCGAGGCCCGGAACCGGTGGTGCGCGAGGACTCCGGAGTCTGGGCGCTGGAGGTCGTGGGGGTCATGGATTCTGTCCTTCCGGGACGGGTCGTGCAGGGGATGCGGAGGTCGGCGAGGAGCGGCGCAGCTGCGCCTGGTGCTGCCACAGATGCAGGGCGGCGTAGGAGCGCCAGGGCGAGGCGGTCGCCAGGGCCTGCTGCAGCTCGTCGTGGTCCTCGGCGAGCCCCAGGTCGCGGGCCGCGGCGAGCAGCGCGACGTCGCGGGCGGGAGCCACGTCGATCGCCCGTGCTCCGCGCAGCAGGACGTAGTCGGCCGTCCAGGGGCCCACGCCGCGCAGCGCCAGCAGCCGGCCCCGCAGCTCGTCGATGTCCGGCGCCGCGTCGAGGCCCGCGCCCGCGATCTCGCCGACCGCATCGTGCAGGGTCCGGGCCCGGGCGCGGGGCCCGCGGAACCAGTCCTCCACGCGGTCGGCGGCTCTCGCCGGATCGACCGGCAGGCGGTCCACGGTGCCGGTGCGCAGCGCCGGCGGCAGGGGAGTGGTGAGCAGGTCGGTGGCGCGGGTGAGCATCGTGCGGGCCTGGACGGTCGAGATCTGCTGCCCGGTGATCGCCCACAGCAGAGCCTCGGCGAGGGTCGAGGTGCCGGGCAGGCGCACCCCGGGCCGAGCCACGAGCAGCGGGCCGAGCGCCGGCAGCGCCCGGCCGAGCCCTTCGTCGATCCCGACGGGATCGGCGTCGAGATCCAGCAGCCGACGGGTCAGCGAGATCGCTGCGGCGTGGTCCCGGAGGTCCGAGAGTCGGAGGGTGAGGGGCAACGGGCGCGGATCCGGGGCGCCGAGATCGACCTCGAGCACCCCGGGCCCGTGGGGGAGGTGCACGGCGCGGGTCCATCGCAGTCCCTCGACCTCCTCCACACCCGGCACCGCGCGGTGGGCGAACCAGGCGGCGAGCCCGGCCCCGTCGAAGGGATGGCGCACCGCCAGCTGGGCGGTGAGCACGACGGCCCCGTCGTCGGCCCGAGCCCCTCCGGCGGCGGAGCGCTCTCGCACCACCGAGGGAGCGTGCCCGAACAGGCGGGAGAAGGTGTCGTGGAACTGGCGCTCGCTGCCGAAGCCCGAGGCGTGGGCGATGGTCGCCAGCGGCAGCACGGAGCCCACCACGAGCTCATGCGCCCGACGGGCCCGACGGATCCGCGCATGGGCGAGCGCTCCGGCACCGGTCGCCCCCACCAGGGCTCGGTGGAGGGTGCGCTCGGAGACGGCGAGACGGCGCGCGAGCTCCGGAACGGTGCCGTCCTCGTCCAGCGCGCCGGCATCGATGAGCCGCAGCGCGCGGCCCGCGAGCGATCCGGCCGGATCCGCGTCGGGGCTGCCGGGCGGGGCCGTCGGCCCACAGCGTTTGCACGCCCGGTACCCGGCGGCGACCGCCGCCGCGGCCGACGGGACGAACTCGACCCCGGCCCGGTGCGGGGTCCGCGCGGGGCAGGAGGGGCGGCAGAAGATCCCGGTGGAGCGCACGCAGGTGAAGAACATGCCGTCGAAACGGGTGTCCCTCGCGCGGATCGCGGCGAAGCGCTCATCATCGGTCATCGTGTCCATGACTCCAGTGAACCGCGCTCGGGCCTGGGGCACCAGCGGGATTCGGCCACGGTGGGACGGGGCGCGACTCGCGCGCCGTCCGCGACGCCGGGGCTCTCGAACGCGCCCTGAGGAACGACGAAGCCGCGGCATCCCCAGGATGCCGCGGCTTCGTCAACGGGAGCGGGCGACGGGAATCGAACCCGCGTAATCAGTTTGGAAGACTGAGGCTCTACCATTGAGCTACGCCCGCGTGCCGCACCATTGAACCAGATCAGCGGCCTCGGAGCACATCCGCAGTGGCACAGCCGACATGCATCTGCTCACAGCCTCCCGCTCGTATCCGGGCACCATGCACGGGGACCGGGTAATATCCCCTGGGTTGCCCTCCGGGGTGTAGCTCAGCTTGGTAGAGCACCCGCTTTGGGAGCGGGAAGTCGCAGGTTCAAATCCTGTCACCCCGACTCCGCACCGGGTCGCCGCCGTGCGGGCCCCGGTGCGCCGCCAGAAACGTCCATCCGATGTCCATCCACAGGGAGACCTGACCAGTGAAGACCGAGTCCGAGAAGCTCAGCCCCACCCGGGTGAAGCTCACCGTCGAGGTGCCCTTCGACGAGCTCAAGCCGGCCGTTGAGGCCGCCATCACGAAGATCGCCGACCAGGTGCAGATCCCGGGCTTCCGCAAGGGCAAGGTCCCCTCCAAGCTCGTCGAGCAGCGCTTCGGCCGCCCCGCGATCATGCAGGAGGCCGTCAACGACTCCCTGCCCGACTTCTACCAGAAGGCCGCGGCCGAGGCGGAGATCAAGCCCGTCGGTCGTCCCGAGGTCGAGGTCGTCGAGGTCCCCGGCCTGGACGGCTCCGAGGAGGGCAACCTCCTCTTCACCGTCGAGCAGGACGTGCGCCCCGAGATCGCGCTGCCCGAGTTCTCGACCTATGAGGTCGAGATCGAGGAGCCCGAGGTCGACGAGGACGCCGTCGAGGTGCGCCTGACCGAGCTGCGCGAGCGCTTCGGCACCCTCGTGGGAGTCGACCGCCCCGCCCAGGACGGCGACTTCGTCTCCCTCGACATGGTCGCGACCATCGAGGACGAGGAGATCGAGTCCGTCGAGGGCGTCTCCTACCAGATCGGTGAGGGCAACATGCTCGAGGGCCTCGACGAGGCGCTCGTGGGGCTCTCCGCCGAGGAGACCACCACCTTCGAGTCCGCGCTCGCCGGTGGCGACCGTGCGGGCGAGACCGCCCAGGTCAAGGTCACCGCGCAGTCCGTCAAGGTGCGCGAGCTGCCCGAGGCCGACGACGAGTTCGCCGAGATGGCCTCCGAGTTCGACACCATCGACGAGCTCAAGGACGACCTGAAGAAGCAGGCCGCCGCCGACGCCGAGGGCAACCGCGTGGCCCTGGCCCGCAACGCCCTTCTCGAGAAGCTCCTGGAGGAGCTCGAGATCCCGGTCCCGGAGCAGCTCGTCGAGGACGAGATCACCTCCCACCTCGAGAACGAGGGCAAGGAGGCCGGCGATCCCCACGGCGAGGAGATCCGCGAGGACACCGAGAAGGCTGTCCGCGCCCAGTTCCTGCTCGACGAGATCAACGGCACCCGCGAGGTGCAGGTCGACCAGAACGACCTCATGAGCTACATGACCCAGCTGTCCGCGCAGTACGGCATCGAGCCCAACCAGCTCCTGCAGATGCTCGCGCAGTCCGGTCAGCTCGAGCAGATCTTCTCCGAGGTCCAGCGCTCCAAGGCGCTCGACGTCGTCCTCGCGGAGGTCGTCGTGAAGAACGCCTCCGGTGAGGTGCTCGACCTGGGCCTGAAGGGCGCTGAGGACGAGGACGCCGAGGGGGAGACCTCCGAGGAGGAGCCCGCGGAGAAGAAGGCGCCTGCGAAGAAGGCTCCGGCCAAGAAGCCCGCCGCCAAGAAGGCTCCGGCCAAGAAGGCCGCGGCCTCGAAGGATGAGGCTGACGAGGCCGCCGAGGAGAAGGCGCCTGCGAAGAAGGCTCCGGCCAAGAAGCCCGCCGCCAAGAAGGCTCCGGCCAAGAAGGCCGCGGCGTCGAAGGACGAGGCCGCCGAGGCGACCGAGACCGAGTGACCCGCCGCCCCTCCTAGGGGCGCTGCATGAGGACGGGCCGTCATCCCTTCGGGGGTGGCGGCCCGTCCTCGTCGGTGGGAGACTCGCTGCCACGGGCCTTCCGGAGGTCCCCGCAGCGCCGCGAGGAGATATCCCATGATGAGCTCGGAAGCACCCGTAAGGAGCAAGGTGACCTGGGGGTTCACGGTCAGCCTGGACGGCTTCATCACCGGTCCCGACCATGACATGTCCTGGATGGAGACGCTGCCGCGCATGGACGGCGACGTCGTGGCGAAGCTCGCGGAGCCGGTGGGCGTGATCATCTCGGGCCGCCGCGGCTACGACGCCGCCCGGGCCCAGGCCGCCGAGCGTGACGAGCTGACCGCTGAGGCGTACGGCGGGGCCTGGTCCGGCACCGAGCTGATCCTGACCCACCGGCCCCTGGAGCTCGCCGACGATCCGCAGGTGACCGCCCTCGACGTCGACATCGTCGAGGCGGTGGGCCGTGCCCAGCAGATCGCCGACGGACGGGACATCCAGATCATCAGCGCGGACATCGGTCGTCAGGCGCTCGAGCACGACCTCATCGACGAGCTGCAGATCTTCTCTGCGCCGGTGTTCCTGGGGGACGGCACCCGCGCCTTCGCGGTGCCGGGAGGGCGGGTCGTCCGCTGGGAGCTCGTCGAGCGGATCCCGGGGGCCGAGGCCGCCCTCGGGCGCGTCTACCGTCCGCTGCGCGGCTGAGCGGCACCCTGACGACGGCGACGGCCCGACACCCTGGGAGGGTGTCGGGCCGTCGCTCGAGGGGCCGAGGATCAGCGGTAGGTCACGAAGCCGATCGGGTTGCCCCAGATGGCGCGCTCGGTGACGACGCGCTTGGATCCGGAGGCGTCGATGATCTGGCCGTTGCCGGCGTAGATCGCGACGTGGCCGGACCAGACCACGATGTCGCCGGGCTGAGCCGAGGACTGCGAGATCCAGGTGCCGGCGTTGGCGATCTGGCTCGAGGTGCGCGGGATGCTGATGCCGGCGGAGCGGTAGGCGTAGTTCACCAGGCCGGAGCAGTCCATGCCGCTGAGCGAGGAGCCGCCCCAGGAGTAAGGGGTGCCGACGGCGGAGCGCGCCGCGTTCACGATCGAGCTGGAGGAGCTCGAGGAGGGCGAGGAGGCGGGAGCCGAGGCCCCGCCGGAGGCTCCGCCGCCGTTGAGGGCGCCACGGGTCTTCGAGCCGACGATGCCGTCGACCTGCAGGCCCTTGGAGGACTGGTAGCTCTTGACCGCGGAGTGGGTGCGGGGGCCGAAGACCCCGTCGACCGAGATGTTCGCGCCGCGATCGTTCAGAGCGGACTGCAGATCCTTGACCGCGCCGCCGCGGGAGCCCCAGCGCAGCTTCTGGGTGGAGTCGAGCACCGCTGCCGGGGCGGTGGCGACGGGGGCTGCCGGGGCGGCCTGAGCGACGGGGGCGCTCGCGACCGGAGCGGCGGGGGCGGCCTGGGCCGCGCCGCCGGTGAAGGCCGTGCCGAGGACGACGCCGCCGAGGATGGCTGCTCCACCGAGGCCGCGAGCCGCACGCTGTGCATGCTGGGTCGGGAGCTGAGCGCGGCCGGGGATCCGGTGAGTGTTGTTCTGAGCCATGATGTGCGGTGTTTTCCTTCCGGGCCCGACCAGGGGCCGGGGGGATCTGCTTCGTGCGATGGGCGACCACTGCTGTCGTGGACGGTGGCCACCGATGTCGTGGCGATGGGAACAACATATGAGCGGCGGAGGCACAGGTCTGCGGCCTTGGGAGAGCTCGACCGTTGATTTGATGCTGTCTTTACCTAATTCGTCCCGTCGTGACCAGAATCCGCCCGTCCTTGACGAAGCAGGGACGGGTGCGGCACATCCGGGCGGGATGGAGATGCACGGGTCAGGGCATCGGAGGGGCGGGCACGACGGCCGAGCACCTCGCGGCGGCGGTCAGTGCGCCTGCGGCGAACAGGGCCCGCCCAGGGTCCGCCCAGCGCCTAGAGTCGACCCATCAGCGAATTCCGGCATGAAGGAGACCCCGTGTCCTCGCAGAGCACTCAGACCTCCCCGCCCCGCAATGCGGCCGGCGACACCCCGATGGGGCTGGACGACAACGTCTACCAGCGCCTCCTCCGCGAGCGCATCGTGTGGCTCGGCTCGGAGGTGCGCGACGAGAACGCCAACGCCATCTGCTCGAAGCTCCTCCTCCTCGCGGCGGAGGATCCCGAGAAGGACATCTTCCTCTACATCAACAGCCCCGGCGGCTCGATCACCGCAGGCATGGCCATCTACGACACCATGCAGTTCATCAAGCCCGACGTGGTGACGATCGGCATGGGCATGGCGGCCTCGATGGGTCAGTTCCTGCTCTCCTCCGGCACCAAGGGCAAGCGCTACGCCACCCCGCACACCCGCGTGCTGATGCACCAGCCGCTGGGCGGACTGGGCGGCACCGCCACGGACATCAAGATCCAGGCCGAGCTCATCCTCTCGATGAAGCGCACGCTCGCCGAGCTGATCGCCGAGCAGACCGGCAAGAGCGTCGAGCAGATCAACGCCGACTCCGACCGTGACAACTGGTTCACGGCCGAGGAGGCGCTCGAGTACGGCTTCATCGACAAGATCATCAGCGGCTCCGGCGACGTCACCGGCGGTGGCGGCACCGCCGAGTGACCGCCCCCAGACATCCAGCGAACCCTTCACGCAAGGAGACCCCGTGACCTTCGATCCCCGCCCCTTCGGCGCACTGCCGATCGCTCAGGCCGGCACGATGCCCACCTCGCGCTACGTGCTCCCGCAGTACGAGGAGCGCACCGCCTACGGCATGAAGCGCCAGGACCCGTACACCAAGCTGTTCGAGGACCGCATCATCTTCCTGGGCGTCCAGGTGGACGACGCCTCGGCTGACGACGTGATGGCCCAGCTCCTGGTCCTGGAGTCCCAGGACCCGGACCGCGACATCACGCTGTACATCAACAGCCCCGGCGGCTCGTTCACCGCGCTGACCGCCATCTACGACACGATGCAGTACATCAAGCCCGAGGTCACCACCGTGTGCCTGGGCCAGGCGGCCTCCGCCGCCGCAGTGCTGCTCGCCGCCGGCTCGCCCGGGAAGCGCCTCGCGCTGCCCAACGCGCGCATCCTCATCCACCAGCCCGCCATGGGGGGCGAGGGCGGCGGCGGCCAGGCCTCGGACCTCGAGATCCAGGCCAACGAGATCATGCGCATGCGCGAGTGGCTCGAGGACACCCTGGCGTTCCACACCGGTCGGGACAAGGGCCAGATCACCAAGGACATCGAGCGCGACAAGATCCTCACCGCGAAGTCCGCCCTCGAGTACGGACTGGTCGATCAGGTGCTGGAGTCCCGCAAGGCTCCCGCGGCGCAGATCGCGAAGTGATCCGACGCCGCTGAGCCGGGTCCGCGGACCCGGCTCGGGCGGCACCGCCCGCGCCTCCTCCCTCGGGGGCGCGGGCATCCGCACCGGGGCGACGGCCCCGGCGGGAAGGCGGCAACTCCGGGCGGCGCCTCCCGTGATCGGACAGCCCTTCGCGATACCGTGGAGGGCGCCTGCAGGGCCGGGGGACCTCCCCGCGGAGACTGCTGGTGCATGCTGACGGCCTGACGAGAGGACACGGACATGGCGCGAACGAGCGATGGATCCGACGTGTTCAAATGCTCCTTCTGCGGGAAGTCGCAGAAGCAGGTCGAACGGCTGATCTCCGGGCCCGGCGTGTACATCTGCGAAGAGTGCATCGAGCTGTGCAACGAGATCATCGCCGAGGAGATCCAGGCCGCGCAGCCCGTGGCGCAGGAGCAGGCACCCCTGCCGGCCCCGAAGGAGATCTTCGAGTTCCTCGAGGAGTACGTGGTCGGGCAGGAGCCCGCCAAGCGTGCGCTCGCCGTCGCCGTCTACAACCACTACAAGCGCGTCCGTGCCCAGGACGCCGCTCAGGCCGTCGGCCCGGCGCGCAGCGCCGCTGCGGTCCTCGCCGAGGAGGCCGGCTCCTCGGAGGACGACATCGAGGTCGCGAAGTCCAATGTCATGCTCGTGGGCCCCACGGGCTGCGGGAAGACCTACCTCGCCCAGACCCTCGCGCGAATGCTCGACGTCCCCTTCGCCATGGCGGATGCGACGGCTCTGACCGAGGCCGGTTACGTGGGCGAGGACGTCGAGAACATCCTCCTCAAGCTGCTGCAGGCCGCGGACTACGACGTCAAGAAGGCCGAGCGGGGCATCATCTACATCGACGAGGTCGACAAGATCGGCCGCAAGGCCGAGAACCCCTCGATCACCCGCGACGTCTCGGGAGAGGGCGTCCAGCAGGCTCTGCTGAAGATCCTCGAGGGAACGGTCGCCGCGGTGCCGCCCCAGGGCGGGCGGAAGCACCCGCACCAGGAGTTCATCCAGATCGACACGACGAACGTGCTGTTCATCGTCGCCGGGGCGTTCGCCGGGATCGAGGAGATCATCGGTCACCGGATCGGCAAGCGCGGCATCGGCTTCGGCTCGGAGCTGCACTCCCCGCTCGCGCAGGAGCAGCTCTACGGGAAGCTGCTGCCGGAGGACCTGCTGAAGTTCGGCCTGATCCCGGAGTTCATCGGCCGCCTCCCCGTGATCACGAGCGTCGCGAACCTCGATCGCGATGCGCTGATCACCATCCTCACCGAGCCGCGCAACGCGCTGGTCAAGCAGTTCCAGAAGATGTTCGCACTGGACGGTGTGGAGCTCGACTTCGAGCGCAGCGCGCTGGAGGCCGTCGCCGACAAGGCGATCGAGCGTGAGACCGGCGCCCGAGGGCTGCGCGCGATCCTCGAGGAGGCCCTGCAGCCGGTGATGTTCGAGGTCCCCTCCCGCGATGACGTGGTCAAGGTGGTGATCACCGAGGGCGTGGTCACCGAGGGCCGCGCACCGATGATGCTCACGGGCAAGGACGCGGACAGCGCGGGCGATCACGGCCGCCAGGAGCGCTCCGCATGACCTCTGAGCACGACTCCGCGCCGGTCGAGGATGCTCCGGAGGTCGTGAGGGCGAAGCAGATCCTTCTCGACGAGCGACGAAGCATCGACAACATCGACGCGGCCCTGGTCCACCTCCTCGCCGAGCGCTTCTCGCACACCCAGCGGGTGGGCGTGCTCAAGGCGGAGCACGGGCTGCCCCCGGCCGATCCCTCGCGCGAGAAGGAGCAGATCGCCCATCTCCGCTCGCTCGCCGACGAGGCGGGCCTGGACCCGACCTTCGCCGAGGCGTTCCTGCGTTTCATCGTCACCGAGGTGATCCGCCATCACGAGCGGATCCGCGACGAGGTCCCCGACCGGGATTGAGTCCCCGACCGGGATTGAGTCCCCGACCGGGATTGAGTCCCCGACCGGGATTGAGTCCCCGACCGGGATTGAGCTCACCCGGCGGCGGGGCGGCCGATGCCTGCCGCTCGCATGGATAGTCCTCCCCGTCGACACCTCGTGCGGACCCCCATAGGTTCGACGCGTAGGAAGATGCCGAACGGGGGAGACGTTGATGAGCGGGTTCTGGGGAGCCGACAGTGAGGCTGTGCGCCAGCAGGCGACGGCGTGCCAGGGAGCGGCGGGGACGGTCGAGTCACTGCTCGCCCGGTGCGTGGCGCTGGTCGGCTCCGTGGCGTGGGTGGGCCCTGATGCCGACGAATTCCGCGAGCGCTGGTCCAGCGAGGTGCAGACCCGGCTCGAGTCGGCGATCGACGCTCTGCGGGCCGACGCCGATGAGCTGAACCGTCACGCCGACGAGCAGGACGAGGCGTCCTCGGACGGCGGATCCGGGTCCGGGATCCCCGTTCTCGAGAAGCTGCCGGACTTCCTCCCGATCCCGACCCTGCCGGGGTTCCCGAACCTGCCGTTCCCGACGCTTCCGGCGTTCCCGGACCTGCCGATCCCGGGTGACCCGCTGCCCCTCCCGGAGCCGCTCCCGCTGCCGGAGCCGTGGCCCACGCCGGAGGACTGGCCGCTGCCCCAGCCGCTGCCTGCACCGCTTCCCCTGCCTGATCTCTGGCCTCTGCCGCAGCCTCTGCCGCGCCCGAACATCGACCTGTTCTGACCGGTCCCGATCCGGGCGGGCCCGCTCCGCCCCCACGCCCCACGTCGGAACACGAGGGGCGCGGAGGCCGGTCAGCCCTGGTCCGCGCTGATAGCATGCCGGCATGTCACGTCTCACGTTCCTCGACTGGCCGGTTCTCCGGCAGCTCCGTGGGGCGGATCCGACCGGGCGGGGCACGGCCGTCACGTCGGCGGCGACCCGCAGCACGGTCCCGCGCACCGTCACGGCTGACGGGGTCGCGGACAGCGTCTGCCCGTACTGCGCCGTCGGCTGCGGGCAGAAGGTCTTCCATCAGGACGGCAAGGTCGTCCAGATCGAGGGGAACCCTGACTCGCCGGTGTCCCGCGGTCGTCTCTGCCCGAAGGGCGCCGCCAGCCAGCAGCTGGCCAACTCCTATCTCCGTCAGACCACGGTGCGCTACCGCCGCCCGTACGCGACCGACTGGGAGGACCTCGATCTCGATGTCGCGATGGACATGATCGCGGATCGGTTCATCGAGGCGAGGCGCGCGTACTGGGAGGAGGAGGACGATCAGGGCCGTCCCCTCAAGCGCACGATGGGCATCGCCAGCCTCGGCGGCGCGACCATCGACAACGAGGAGAACTATCTGATCAAGAAGTTCTTCACGGCGGCGGGCGCGATCCAGATCGAGAACCAGGCCCGTATTTGACACTCCGCCACGGTTCCCGGTCTGGGAGCCTCGTTCGGGCGTGGCGGTGCCACGCAGCCAGTGCAGGACTTCGCCAATGCGGACCTCATCGTCATCGAGGGCTCCAACATGGCCGAAGCCCATCCGGTGGCCTTCCAATGGGTGATCGAGGCGAAGAAGCGCGGTGCCCGCGTGATCCATGTCGATCCGCGCTTCACCCGCACCTCGGCGAACGCTGATCGACACATCCCGATCCGCACCGGCACGGACATCGTGCTGCTGGGCGGCGTGATCCGGCATGTGCTCGAGAACGAGCTGTACTTCTCGGAGTACGTCCGGGCCTTCACGAACGCCTCGACGATCATCTCCGAGGAGTACGCCGACACGGAGGACCTGGACGGGCTGTTCTCCGGCTTCGACGAGGAGTCCAGCACCTACGACAACAGCCGGTGGGCCTACGCCGGTGATCCTGAGGACGTGGCCCGCGGGCTGCCCGAGCGGGACGAGACCCTGCAGCACCCGCGCACCGTCTTCCAGATCCTGCGGCGCCACTACGCGCGCTACACCCCGCAGATGGTCCAGGACACCTGCGGCATCTCCCCGGAGGACTTCGAGCATCTGGCGACGGCCATCGCCGAGAACTCGGGCCGCGAGCGGACCACCGTCTTCGCCTATGCCCTGGGCTGGACCCAGCACCAGGGCGGCGCGCAGATGATCCGCACCGCCGGAGTGCTGCAGCTGCTCATGGGCAACATGGGCCGTCCCGGCGGCGGCATCATGGCCCTGCGCGGCCACGCCACCATTCAGGGCTCCACGGACATCCCCACGCTCTACCACATCCTCCCCGGCTACCTGCCGATGCCGAAGGTGGGCCAGGACGACTTCGCCGCGTTCACCCGCGCCATCGGCACCAAGGAGCAGAAGGGCTTCTGGGCGAACGCGGACGTCTACACCATCAACCTCCTGAAGGCCTGGTGGGGCGACAACGCCACGGCGGAGAACGACTGGGGCTACCACCACCTGCCCAAGCTGACCGGCGCCCACGGCACCTACCAGACCACCATGAGGATGCTCGAGGGCGGGGTCGACGGCTACTTCCTGTTCGGCCAGAACCCTGCCGTCGGATCCGCCAACGGCAGGCTCCAGCGCAAGGCCATGGCGAAGCTGAAGTGGATGGTGGTGAGGGACTTCTACATGATCGAGTCCGCCACCTTCTGGCGCGACGGACCCGAGGTGGAGTCCGGTGAGCTCTCCCCGGAGGAGGTCGGCACCGAGATGTTCTTCCTGCCGGCGGCCAACCACACGGAGAAGGCAGGCTCCTTCACCCAGACCCAGCGCATGGTGCAGTGGCGCGACCAGGCCGTCGAACCGCCCGGTGACGCCCGCAGCGATCTGGAGTTCATGTACGAGCTCGGGCGTCGCATCCGCGAGAAGCTCCAGGACTCCACCGATCCGCGCGACCGTGCCATCCAGGAGCTGACCTGGGATTATCCGGTCAACGAGCACGGGGAGCCGGATGCTGAGGCGGTGCTCGCCGAGATCAACGGCCGACACCTCGACGGTGAGCGGGCGGGCCGCCCGCTGTCCTCCTTCGCGGAGATGCGGGCCGACGGCTCGACCGACGGCGGGTGCTGGATCTACGCCGGCGTCTACGCCGACGGGGTGAACCAGGCCCGGCGCCGCCCGGCGACCCCGGAGCAGGGCGAGATCGCGGCCGAGTGGGGCTGGGCCTGGCCCGCGAACCGCCGGGTGCTCTACAACCGTGCCTCGGCCGATCCCGAGGGACGGCCCTGGAGCGAGCGCAAGAAGCTGGTGTGGTGGGACGAGGAGGCCGGGACCTGGACCGGCGACGACGTCCCCGACTTCCCGCTGACCAAGCGTCCCGATGATCCGGGCGACCCCGAGCGCGGCGGGGCGGCGGCGCTCTCCGGCACCGACGCGTTCATCATGCAGTCCGACGGCCGAGGGTGGCTGTTCGCGCCCACCGGTCTGGTGGACGGGCCGCTGCCGACGCACTACGAGTCACCGGAGTCCACGATCCCCAACCCGCTCTACTCGCAGCAGTCCAACCCCACCCGGGTCACCTTCCGCAGCGAGGACAACCTCAGCTCGCCCGGCGCCTCGGCCCGCGGCGGCGAGGTGTATCCGTACATCTTCACCACGTACCGGATCACCGAGCACCACACCGCCGGCGGGATGAGCCGCTTCTTGCCGTATCTCGCGGAGCTGCAGCCGGAGATGTACTGCGAGGTCTCGCCGGAGCTGGCCGAGGAGGTGGGGCTGGAGCCCTACGGCTGGGCGACCATCATCTCGGCGCGCAGCGCGATCGAGGCCAAGGTGCTGGTCACCGAGCGGATGACGCCGCTGCAGGTGGGGGAGCGGACCGTGCACCAGATCGGCCTGCCCTTCCACTGGGGCCGCGGCAGCGAGGCGATCGTCCAGGGAGACGGCGCCAATGACCTGATTGGCATGAACCTCGACGCCAACACGCAGATCCAGAACAGCAAGAACAACTCGTGCGCGATCCTCCCGGGGCGCAGGCCCCAGGGTCGGGCGCGGGGCGAGCTGGTGGAGGAGCTCCGGCGCCGGGCAGGTCTGGCCCCGGAGGAGCATCGGGCCGTGGATGGCGCGGACGGCGCCCCCGGGGCGGGCCCTGCCGATGACTCGATCGCGCACGAGGTCCGTGGTCCGGAGGAGGCCTCCGCCGTACCCTCGGGGGAGAGCTCGATCAAGGAGATGAGGAATCGATGAGCCTGCTCTCAGGGCCTGCCGGTCCCGCCGCGGATGCCGGGTGGGGACACGACCACGAGCGCAAGGGCTTCTTCACCGACACCTCGATCTGCATCGGCTGCAAGGCCTGCGAGGTGGCGTGCAAGGAGTGGAATCGCAACCCGATCGACGGCGACCTGCAGATCCTCGGCTCGAGCTACGACAACACCGGGGCGCTCGGCGCCAACACCTGGCGGCACGTGGCCTTCGTCGAGCAGGGGCAGGACCGCATCGAGGAGGCCCGGGAGTCGGGCCGCAAGCTGGTCAGCCTGGGCATGCCCGGGATCGGCCCGAAGTCCTCAGGTGCTCGCGGCGCCACCCCCGCCGGCGATCTCTCGAGCACGGACCGCACCCCGCCGGACACCCCTGAGTTCCGCTGGCTGATGTCCTCGGACGTGTGCAAGCACTGCACCAACGCCGGCTGCCTGGACGTGTGCCCCACCGGGGCGATCTTCCGCTCCGAGCACGGCTCGGTGGTGGTCCAGCAGGACGTCTGCAACGGCTGCGGGACCTGTGTGAGCGCCTGCCCGTTCGGGGTCATCGAGCGCCGTGACGACGGCACCATCTCGCCGCACGCGAACCGCGACGAGAAGATCGACCGCATGGGCACCGCGAGCAAGTGCACCCTGTGCCACGACCGCCTCGCCGACGGCGAGCAGCCCGCCTGCTCGGCGACCTGCCCCACGCAGTCGATCCGCTTCGGGGAGCACACCGAGCTCGCCGAGGATGCGCGAGGACGGGTCGCGGATCTCCACGACCGCGGCATGACCGAGGCCCGCCTGTACGGTGCGAACCCCAAGGACGGGGTGGGCGGCATCGGATCGGTGTTCCTGCTGCTGGACGAGCCCGAGGTGTACGGCCTGCCGCCGGACCCGCACGTCCCCACCGCGAGCCTCCCCGGCAGCTACGCCCGGGTGGGCCTCGCCGCGGCGGGCATGGTGGCCGTGGCCGCGCTCTCCTTCCTGGGCGGGCGCCGATGAGCATCAGCGAGTTCGACGCCGACCGGCCGCCGCAGCAGCCCCGTCGGCGCCGCCGCGGCGGGGCCCGGCGACGCCGTGGCCTCGGCGAGATCGGCATGGGGGACGGCTCTCGCGAGGGCGCGCTCGTCGAGGACGTCGAGATCGAGCGGGCGGGTGAGTTCGACTCCTACTACGGCCGCCCGATCGTCAAGGCGCCGCCGTGGCGGGAGCCGATCGCCGTCTACCTCTTCCTGGGCGGCGTGGCCGGCGGCTCCGGCCTGCTCGCCCTCGGGGCGCAGTGCACGGGGCGACCCGCCCTGCGGCGCAGCACCCGCCTGGTGGCGATCGGGGCGGTCGGCGTCGGAACCATCGCGCTGATCGAGGATCTCGGCCGTCCCGAGCGCTTCCTCAACATGATGCGGACCGTGAAGGTGACCTCGCCGATGAGCCTGGGCACCTGGATCCTCAGCGGCTTCGCGACCTTCTCCGGGCTGCTCGGTGTGCTCGAGGTGGATCGCCTGACGGGGGAGCGACTGCCGCTGGGCGCCCTGCGCCGCCTGCTCGGCGCCGCCGAGGTGCCCGCGGCGCTCGGCCAGGGGGTCCTGGCCCCGCTGCTGGCCTCGTACACCGGGGCGCTGCTGGGCAACACCGTGGTCCCCACCTGGGAGGCCGGCCGCAGACACCTCGCCTACCTCTTCGCCTCCTCCGCGAGCCTCGCCTCCGGTGGCGCCGCCCTGATCACCGCCCCGGTGGCCGAGACCCGACCCGCGCGGATCCTCGCCGCGGCAGGGGTGGCAGGGGACCTGGTCTCGATGCACCGCATGAAGGCCTCCATGCA
Source organism: Brachybacterium ginsengisoli (assembly GCF_002407065.1). Classification (NCBI taxonomy): domain Bacteria; kingdom Bacillati; phylum Actinomycetota; class Actinomycetes; order Micrococcales; family Dermabacteraceae; genus Brachybacterium; species Brachybacterium ginsengisoli. The sequence continues at coordinate 2,717,789 of NZ_CP023564.1, read as the reverse complement.
CCCCCTGGAGGCCGAACCGCTCGAGACCGGTCGAGCAGGGAAGCTGCTCACCTGGGCGGAGCGCCTCGCGGTCGCCGGAGGCATCGGCGCGGTGTTCGGCGGCCGCAACCGGTACGTCGCGGCGGCGAGCGGTGCGGCACTGCTGGCCTCCTCCGCCCTGACCCGCTTCGGCGTGCTCTATGCCGGGCTGGAGTCCGTGGAGGACCCCCGTCGGGTCGTCGAGCCGCAGAAGGCCCGGCTCGCCGCGCGGCGCGCCGCCGGCATCACCGACGACTCGATCACCACGTCGGGCTGACCGCCGCAGCGGGAGGCGGCTCGGTGTGCCCAGCCCGCGCTCAGCGCACCTCGATGCCGGACCCCTCCACGGTCTCCCCGATGATCGGGTAGCCGGGGACCTCGCCGATCACCAGCAGGCCGCCGGAGGTCTGAGCGTCCGCCAGGACCAGCAGATCCTCCTCGGTCACGCCTTCCGCGGTGCGGAGGTGCTCCCGCACCCAGTCGAGGTTCCGCCGGGTGCCTCCGGAGACGTAGCCGTCCCGGAGAGCCTCGGCCGCGCCGTCCACCAGCGGGACGGCGGAGCGGTCCACGACCATGCCCACCCCGGAGGCGCGCCCCATCTTGAACAGATGCCCCAGCAGCCCGAAGCCGGTCACGTCGGTCGCGGCCCGTGCGCCGGCGGCGAGCGCAGCCTTCGAGGCATCCCGGTTCAGGGCGGTCATCGTCTCGATCGCCGCGGCGGAGACCTCTCCGGTGCTCTTCATCCGGTTGTTCAGCAGCCCCACCCCGAGCGGCTTGGTGAGGGTGATCGGCAGCCCCGCCTCCGCGGCGTCGTTGCGCAGCAGGCGCTCCGGATCCGCGGTGCCCGTGACCGCCATCCCGTACTTCGGCTCCGGATCGTCGACCGAATGCCCGCCGATCACCGGCACGCCCGCCGCCTGCGCGACTGACAGGCCGCCCGCGAGGACCTCCTGCAGCAGCTCGTAGGGGAGCACCCCGCGGGGCCAGCCCACCAGGTTGATCGCCACCACCGGGTCACCGCCCATGGCGTAGATGTCCGAGAGCGCATTGGCGGCTGCGATGCGCCCCCAGTCGAAGGCGTCGTCGACCACCGGGGTGAAGAAATCCGCGGTCGAGAGCACCGCGGTGCTCCCGTCGGGCCCGCCGATCCGCACCGCGGCGGCGTCGTCACCGTCCTCCAGGCCCACGATCACCTGCTCGTACTGCTGGCCGGAGAGCGCTGAGACCACGTCCTCGAGCTCTCCCGGCGGGATCTTCGAGGCACAGCCACCGCCATGCGCCATCGTGGTCAGACGGATCGAGGGCTGGGCCACGGGGCGGATCTGGTTCTCGCTCATGACCCGAGCCTAGGCCGTCGCCTCGGTGGGTGACCAGCGCAGTCGCTCCCGGATCCACGGTGCTACCTTGGGCGATGGAGGCGTACGTGTCCTGGTGGGCGCCCCGGTCTTCAAAACCGGTGAGACCGAGCATCTCGGTCTGGCGGGTTCGATTCCCGTCCGTCTCCGCCAAGAATCCATCATCGCCCCAGGCGCCGTCGCCCCCGCGGCGCGGTCGCCTCGTCGGCCCCAGGAGGTCCCGTGACCGAGCGCCCGCAGCCCGGCGGAGAGGGCACCGACCCGCGCCGTCGGATCCCGCGCACCGATCACCTGCTGGCACACCCCGGGATCGCCGCGGCCGCGGCGACGATGAGCCAGCGCGTGGTGGTCGGCATCGTGCACGCGGCGCAGGCCCGTGCCCGCAGCGGGGAGATCACCCCTGAACTGGTCGAGGGCGAGGTCCTCGCCGCCCTCGGGGACCGCCCGTCGGCCTCACTGCGCCCGGTCCTCAACGCGACCGGCGTCATCGTCCACACGAACCTCGGACGGGCGCCGCTGTCCGCGGCGGCGCGCGCCGCGCTGGACGCCGCCGCCGGCTACACCGACGTCGAGTTCGACCTCGCCACCGGTGCCCGCTCCCGGCGCGGCGCCGGCGCCCGGGCCGCGATCCTGGCCGCCTGCCCGGAGGCGGAGGACGCGCTGGTGGTTAACAACGGCGCCGCGGCCCTGCTGCTGGCCACGACAGCGCTCGCCGGCACCGGCGAGGTGGTGCTCAGCCGCGGCGAGATGATCGAGATCGGAGCCGGCTTCCGCCTGCCCGACCTCATCACCTCCACCGGCGCGCGGCTGCGGGAGGTCGGCACCACCAACCGCACCCACCTCGCCGACTACACGGACGCCCTGCACCCCGGCACCGGCTGCGTGCTGCGCCTGCACACCAGCAACTACCGCATCACCGGCTTCACGAGCGCGGCGCCGATCAGCGAGCTCGCCGGACCCTGCCGCGACGCCGACATCCCGCTGGTCGCCGACCTGGGCAGCGGCCTGCTGGCACCCGAGCCCCTGCTGCCGGAGGAGCCTGACGTCGCCACCGCCCTGCGCGACGGGGCGGACCTGGTCATCATCAGCGGCGACAAGCTCCTCGGCGGGCCCCAGGCGGGGATCGTGCTGGGCAGGGCCGAGGTCATCGCCCGGCTCGCCCGCCACCCGATGGCCCGGGCGGTGCGCGCCGACAAGCTCGCGCTCGCCGCGCTCGAGGCGACGCTGGAGGGCCCGGTGCCGCCGGTGCTCGACGCGCTGCGCACGGACCCGGCCCGTCTGTGCGAGCGCACTGCGCTGCTGGCCGACAGGATCGAAGGACGGCTGGTCCCGCACGACGGCCGCGTCGGCGGCGGGGGAGGGGCCGAGGTCCCGCTGCCCGGCTGGGCGATCTCCCTCGAGGTCGAGCTCGCCGCCCCGCTGCGCACCGGGGATCCGGCCGTGGTGACCACCGTGCAGGGCGGGCGGTGCCTGCTCGACCTGCGCTGCGTGCCCGTCGAGGAGGACGGGCGCGTGGTCGAGGCCGTGCTCGCGGCCCGGGCTGCGGCCAGGGGGCGCGGGTGACGAGCCATGTCATCGCGACCGCCGGTCACGTCGACCATGGCAAGTCCACGCTGGTCAGGGCCCTCACCGGGATCGAGCCGGACCGGTGGGCGGAGGAGCGACGGCGCGGGCTGACCATCGACCTCGGCTTCGCCTGGACCGAGCTGCCCTCGGGGGCGGAGGTCTCCTTCGTGGACGTCCCGGGCCATGAGCGGTTCCTCGGCAACATGCTCGCCGGGCTGGGCCCCGCGCCGATCGTCTGCTTCGTCGTCGCGGCCGACGAGGGCTGGCAGGCGCAGTCCTCGGACCATCGCGACGCCATCGCGGCGCTGGGCATCGACCAGGGCCTGATCGTCGTCACCCGGGCGGATCTCGCCCCGGGACGGGTCGACGTCACGCTCGCCCAGGCACGATCCGAGCTTGCCGGGACGGGCCTCGCCGCGGCCCCCGCCGTGGCCGTCTCCGCGAGGACCGGACAGGGGCTGGACGAGCTGCGCACCGTGATCGGCTCCGTGGTCGCCGCGGCGCGCCGTCCCGACCCGGAGGAGCGCGTGCGGCTGTGGGTGGACCGCTCCTTCACGATCTCCGGAGCCGGGACCGTCGTCACCGGCACGCTCAGCGGGGGCGTGCTGCGCCGCGAGGACCGCCTCGCGCTGTGCGGGGCGGAGCGTGGGGGCGAGGTCGTGGTGCGCGGGCTGCAGAGCCGCGGGGGGCCGCTCGAACAGCTCGGACCGGTCAGTCGCGCCGCGGTGAACCTGCGCGGGGTGAGCACCGAGGAGATCGGTCGCGGCGATGCTCTGCTCACGCCCGATGCCTGGACCCTCGCGGACGTCGTGGACGTGCGACGTCGGGAGGGCGAGGCGCTCGCAGGGGCTCCCGCCGAGCTCATGGTGCACGTCGGGACGGCGGTGGTGCCCGCGAGGGTTCGGCCGTTCGGATCGGACCACGCCCGCCTCACGCTCGAGCGCCCGCTGCCGCTCGCCGTCGGGGATCGGCTGGTGCTGCGGGGAGGCGGCCATGCCGTGCGGAACGGGGTGCAGGTGCTCGACGTGGATCCGCCGGTGCTGGACCGGCGCGGTGACGGCGCCCGGCGTCGTGCGGTCCTCGAATCGCTTCCCGAGGGCGGCGATCCCGCGCTCGAGGTGAGCCGTCGCGGTGCGGTGCGGGAGCACGAGCTGGCCAGGAACGGAGTACCGCTTTCGCATCGGCTGCCGGAGCAGGTCCGGCGTCATGGGGACTGGCTCGTCGACTCCGGGACGATGGAGCGCTGGACGGAGCGGCTCCTGGAGCTGGTGCGCGAGGACCGTGCCGCGCATCCGCTCTCCGCCGGCGTGCCGCGCAAGGCCGCCACGGATGCTCTCTCCCTGCCGGACACGGGCCTCCTCGGCGCGGTGGTGGCGGCCGCCGGACTCGACACCGCCGACGGCCGAGTGGTGGATGCGTCCGGTCCTCGTGGCCTGGGCGCGGCCGAGCACGGCGTCGCCGCCCTGGAGGAGTCGCTGCGCGGGACCCCGTTCCGGGCCCCGGAGGCGGACGACCTCGCCGCGCTCCGACTGACCCCGCGGGAGCTCGCCGCCGCCGCCGCGCAGGGACGGCTGCTCCGGCTGCCCGGAGAGGTGATCCTGCTGCCCACCGCACCGGCCCGCGCCATGCGGGAGCTCGCCTCGCTCCCGCAGCCGTTCACGACCAGCCAGGCCCGACAGGCGCTCGGCACCACCCGTCGGGTCGCCGTGCCCCTGCTCGAGCACCTCGATGCCCGTGGCTGGACCCGACGGGTGGATGCCGGCCACCGCGAGGTCGTGCGCTGAGACCCGGCGTCGCCGTCGGGCGGGCGGGCGAGGGGCGGTCGCGGCAGGGACATCCGGGGGTGGGGAGTTGTCCCCATGGGCGGGGGCGCCGACAGAGTCTAGGCTCGTCGTCATGCTGCGGCGAGCGGTCGTACAGCACACGAGGCACGGAACAGGGGAGACACGATGAGCGGCTTCTACGGCGGCGATACCGAGCAGATGCGGGGGCAGTCCTCGGTCTGCACCGGTGGCGCACAGCGTCTCGCCGAGCTGATCACGACCCTCTCCACCACGGTCGACGCGGTCGAGTGGCAGGGACCGGATGCCGAGTCCTTCCGTGAGCAGTGGCACGGCGCCGCCGAGGCGAAGGCACGGAGCGCTGCCGACACCCTGGAGCGCCTCGCCCGGGAGCTCGACCAGCACGCCGAGGAGCAGGACGACGCCTCGGCCGACGAGGGTGGCATCCTCGGTGTCCTCCGTGACCTCCTCGACGGTCCGATTCCCTTCGGCAACCCGCTCCTGCCGCTGCCGTTCCCGATCCCTGGCCTGCCGATCGGTCCCGGCCTGCCCGGTCTCCCGTTCGGCCCGGGCCTGCCGGGCATGCCTGGCGGACCGAGCTTCGGGGACTGGCTCTCGGGCGGCGGGGCCAGCGGCCCGCAGGGCTTCTACGGGGGCGATGACTACGGCAGCCGCGGCACCCGGTACGGGGGCGAGCAGCTCGGGGACGGCTTCAACTGGCAGAGGGATCTGCTTCCGGGTCGCGAGGTCGAGAACGAGGCCGGCTACGTGGACGTCCACGCCGGCGTGGACTACAGCGCCGGCATGAAGGGCGGCACCGACCAGTACGGCAACATGACCGGATCCCTCGGCGCCCGAGGCAGTCTCGAGGCGGGGATCGACGAGCACCTGAACCTGCCCGGCGGCTTCGGGATCGACGCCTCCGGGAAGGTCGGCGCGGAGGCGTACGTGGAGGCGGGCGGCACGGTCGGCCCCGACGGCTACAGCGTCGGTGCCCGGGCGGGAAGCGGGCTCTACGCCGAGAACTCCACCGCCCTCACGCATGAGTCCGGGGCGTCCGCCGGGATGACCCAGAGCGCCTGGGTCGGTGCCGATGCCCACGCCACGGCTCACCAGAACGTCACGCGCAACGCCGATGGCGAGGTCAACGGGATCAGCAGCGGGTTCAGCGCGGGGGCCTTCGCCGGGGCCGAGTACAAGCAGGACTACTCGGTCAACGGACCCCATGGCTGGTTCTCGGTGTCCGGTGGGGTGAGCGCGACCGCCGGTGCGGGCGCGGACGCCAGCGGTGGATACACAATCTCGACGGACGAGATCTCCTTCAACGCCGGAGGAAAGTTCGCCGCGGAGCTCGGTCTGGGCGGAGGCGGCGCCGTGTCGGTGAGCCCCAACGCGATCGTCGAGTCCATCACCCCCGGCGACTACAACGTCGACAGTGCGATCGACGACGTGCAGGGAGCCTTCAACAGTGCCAAGAGCACCGTCGGAGACGCGGTCGACTCCATCACCCCGTGGTGAGGTGACACAGCTGAGCAGCGGCGATCCGTCCGGGTCGCCGCTCCTCTGCTGTTCTGCTCGCCGTTCCTGTCAGCGGCTCTGCTGCGGGTGCTGGGCGAGCCACTGCTGATGGGCGCGGATCACGGCGGCCCCGGACCGCTGGTACCACTCGTGCGTACCGGTGTTGTCGTCCGCGCTCTGCGTCTTGCGCAGGGAGTCGACCGGCACCACGGTGCCGTCCCGGAGCCACAGCAGCACGGAGTCGCCCTGCTCGTGCATCTGCGGGACGACCACCTGGTGCACCTGCTCCCACGGCACGAAGCCGCGGGCCCCGAGCATCGTGGACCAGGAGACCCCGCGGTCGTCGACCCGCGCGCAGGCGCGCCGCGCCAGCACGAACAGCGCGATCCCGGCGGCGATCACCAGGAGCCCGAGGAGCACCACCAGCGCGGCGCTCACGAACTCGCTGCGCACCAGCAGCGCCACGGAGTACAGCGCCGTGAAGAAGCCGATGAAGACGAGCGCAGCGCCGGCCCACATGAGCCCGGAGCTCGACCCTGCACGGACCGTGGTGGATCCCATCTCGATCCCTCCTCGTGATGTCGTGGGCTCAGCCCTTGGCGCGCGGCTGCTTGACCGGCGGCTCGCCCAGCTCCACGTCGCGGGTGAGGATCTCCTCGCCCTCGCCGACGACCAGCTCGAGCTTCTCCACCCGGCCGAGCGCGGTGAGGTCCGCCGCGGCGGCCTCGAGGTGCGCGAGCACGGACTGCGGAGCCTCGACGGTCACCGCGAGGATCGGGGTCTTCTGCGAGACCTTCGCATCGGACTTGATCCGGCGCAGCGTGATGGCCGCCTGGGCGACCGAGTCCACGAGCGCGCCGTCCTGGCCGGCCGCCGCCTCGCGCAGCGGAGCGGACTCGGG